>CAZMTC010000037.1:0-22067 GCA_964569105.1 uncultured Alphaproteobacteria bacterium
GTGGCTGTCGCCGCAGACGATGGTCATGCCCGGCAGGGTGAAGCCCTGCTCGGGCCCGATGATGTGGACGATGCCCTGGCGGATATCGTCCATCGAGAAGTACTCGACACCGAAGTCGCGGCAGTTGGTCTCGAGCGCGTCGACCTGGATGCGCGACTCCTCGTCCTCGATGCCGCGCGATCGGTCGGTGGTCGGCACGTTGTGGTCGGCGACGGCCAGCGTGGCGTCGGGCCGGCGCACCGTGCGTCCGGCGGTGCGCAACCCGTCGAAGGCCTGGGGCGAGGTCACTTCGTGCACCAGGTGCCGGTCGACATAGAGCACGCAGGTGCCGTCGTCCTGGCGGTCGACCAGATGGCTGTCCCAGATCTTGTCGAAGAGCGTCTTGGGCATCTCGCGCCGCCGCGTCGGTGGGTCAATGAATTCGTAGAGTGGGCCGATGAAATAGGCCACGAGGCGCGGAGACGCAAGGGACGCGCCGTCGCGTGACGATCTCGCCGGTGGATTGCGGAATAGCGGTGCGGACGTCCGGCCCGGTCAGCGGCCGCGTGCGGCAGACCGGCGCAGTCTGCGCGCGGCCACGCCCGCGCCGAGCAAGCCGAATGCGAATACGAGGAGGGTCGACGGACCGGGAACGTAATAGACGAGATTGTTGGTCGCCCCCGAACTGCTGAACGCGACCTCGAGGCGTCGGACATTGCTGGTCGAGATCGGGTCGAACAAGGATACGAGGTCGACGGTCACCGAGTTGCCGTCGCCGACGAACGAACCCGAGATGATTTCGTTGAAACCGCCATCCAAGAGCGTGATGGTCGCGGTCTCGCCCTGACTGCCGCCGTCGAGGTCGAACAAGTCGATCGACTCGACCCTTACGCGCATGGCGCCGAAATCGAATGCGATGGTGTTCGGCCCGGAAGCGCGATCGTCCGGGTTGTCGCAAGTGCCGTCGCCGCAGCCGGTGCCGTTCTCCTGGACGATGAAGATGAAGCCCGGGTTGGTCGGGCCGGCGATCACCGACGGCGGCAACGGTCCGGTCGGGGCGCCGAACGGGTCCTCGAGATCGGGGTCACGCGTGGGCATCAATGACGTATCGAACGCAACGGCCAGGTTCGGCCCTCCGCTGGCCGAGATGGTCACGCCCGGGATCTGCGTGGTGACCACGGTTCCGTGGGTCACCCCGGCGATGTCGTTGGCGTCGATGATCGCGGCCTTCGCGGTCGTGGCGGCCGCCGCGAGACCGGCCGCAAGCAAGAGGCACGAGACGCGCCGTCGGGAACCGTGCATATCTTGCTCCTTGTCATTCCTCGACAGGAGAGTCGAGCGGCGACGCGAACTGTCGCGGACCCAGATTAGCTGAATGGCAGCAAATATTGCGCCAAGACGCAAAACACCAACGTTTCAGCCGGTCTGGCCGCGTCCTGGATTTTCCCGGTAGTGCGAACTGTAAATATCGCTGACAGTGTTTTCGCCCTGTCGCTGTGGCGGTCGCCATGCCGACCCTCGGACAACCCAACGCCGGAACATGGCCGCCGGACGCAATACCGCTTACCGATCAATACGTTGCATCCATGGCTGCCGCGCCGACCACATGATTTCGGTGCGCCCGGCACTCAACCGTGTTTCGCGGCTGACGTGTAAGGATTTCCGACACTCCATATGCCGCGGTGCAGCCATCGCTGCAGGTGCCGAATAACGTCCCGAGGCATCCCGCGCCGCCCAAAGAGCGGAACGCGTCAGGTGGCCGTCTTGTGCGCGGCACCCTCGTCCTTGGTCGCGGGCGGGCCGGAGGCGGACGGCATTCCGGTCCCCGGCGACCCGCTGCAGCGCAGATCGCCCTCGATCCGGGCGCCCTCCGCGACCTCGAGCGGTCCGTTGATCCTGAGCTGCGCCATGACGTTCGCGGTGTTGGCGAGCGAAGCGTCGGTGGCGTCGACGTCGCCTTCGAGCGTGCCGGCGACGTGCAGCTTGTCCGTTCGCACCTCGCCCCTGAGCGTGCCGTCCTGGCCGACGGACACGCCGTTCGCCTTGACGGTACCGTCGACGTCGCCGTCGATATGGATCGTACCCTTGCAGGTGATGTCGCCGGTGACCGTGACGCCGCGGCCGATCACCGTGCGCTCGCCGTCGACGGTGCCGCCGCGCGCGAACCGTCCGGCCTCGTTTTCATTCGCCATCTTTTCGCGTCTCCCTCCTCGATGTCGCCTTGACCGGCCGTAGCACGCCCCGTGCGGCGGCTTGAACCCCGGCCATCGCCCCGGAAGCGCCGTGCCTGGTCACCCGGCGTCCAGAACGAGGACGGTTCGAGAGAGCGCATATTTCCCTCGGCATCGCAAGCGTCCTGGCACCGCCCGCGCCGGTGCACCGTGCGAAAAGGGGCGCCCCGCGGGACGCCCCTTTATGCTCTCGTGCAGGCGGCCCGGCTCAGCCTTCGGCCTTCCGGCCGTTCTCCGCATCGGCCTCGGCCTCCTCGTTCGGCGTCTCGACCGGCGCCGCAGCCGCCTGGAGCTCCTCCTCGCTCATGTCGGCGGCGGATGCGGCCTGTGTCCGCTCGGGCGCGGGGGCGCCCTTCTTGGCCTGGAAGTCCTGCTCGGCCGCGGCGCGGCCGGTGGTGCGCTCGGCGATGCGCGCCGACTTGCCGCGGCGGCCGCGCAGGTAATAGAGCTTGGCCCGGCGCACCTTGCCGCGGCGCATTACGGTGATGCTCTCGACCTTGGGCGAGAACAGCGGGAAGACGCGCTCGACGCCCTCGCCGTACGAGATCTTGCGCACGGTGAAGGAGGAGTTCAGCCCCGCGTTGCGCCGGCCGATACACACGCCCTCGAAGGCCTGCAGCCGCTCGCGGTTGCCCTCGATCACCTTGACGCTCACGCGCAGCGTGTCGCCGGGCGAGAAATCGGGGATGTTCTTCCCCTCGGTCATCGACGAAACCTGCTGCGCCTCGATCTGCTCGATGGTGTCCATGGCACTCTTCCCTTTCACCGTCCGTCCACGTAGCGCGCCCACAGGTCGGGACGGCGCTCGCGGGTGATTTCCTCGGCCTGCGCGCGGCGCCACCGGGCGATGCGCGCATGATGGCCCGACAGCAGAACCTCGGGGACCGCGCGTCCCTGCCAGTCCTGGGGCCGTGTGTATTGCGGGTACTCCAGGAGCCCCGTCTCGAAACTCTCCTCCGCCAGCGACGCCTCCGCACCCAAAACTCCGGGCAACAGCCGCACGCAGGCGTCGAGGAGGACCATGGCCGCCGGCTCGCCGCCGGACAGGACATAGTCCCCGATGCTGATCTCCTCCATCCCGCGCGCATCGACGACGCGCTGGTCGACCCCTTCGTAGCGGCCGCACAACAGGCGCACGCCGGAGCCTTCCGCCAGTTCCCGCACCCGCGCCTGGCTCAAGGGCCGGCCGCGCGGCGTCAGGTAGACCAGAGGCCCGGGACGGTCGGCCACCGCCTCGACCGCGGCGTCCACGACATCGGGCCGCATCACCATGCCCGGGCCGCCGCCGAAGGGGGTGTCATCGACCGAGGCGTGGTTATCGCGCGCGAAAGCGCGGATGTCCACCGTTTCCAGCGACCAGATGCCGTCCTCCAGCGCCCGCCCGGACAGCGACGCGCCCAGCGGCCCCGGAAGCATCTCCGGGAAGATGGTCAAGACGGTCGCCGTCCACAAGGTCCCGCTCCTTCCGGCCGTTCGCACCCCTGCGGGGACGCGGCCTCACTCGGTGTCGATCAGCCCCTCGGGCGGGTCGATCACGACGCGACCGCCCTTCACGTCCACCTCGGGCACAATCTCCTTGGTAAACGGGATCAGGACCGTCTGGCCGCCGTTCATCTGCACCTCGAGCGTGTCGCCGGCGGGCAATTCGAGCACGCCGATCACGCGGCCCAGATGGGCGCCGTCCGTCAGTTCCGCCGCCAGCCCGATCAGATCCACGAAATAGAACTCCTCCTCGTAGGGTTCAGGCAGTGCCGCGCGCGGCACGTAGAGCCGGATGCCCTTGAGCGCCTCGGCGGCGTCGCGGCCCTCGACGCCGTCGACGCGCGCGATCAGGAGCCCACGGCTCTCGCCCACCAGGCGCAGCGTCCACCGCCGGTTGCCCGCCTCGTCGCCCAGGGGACCGTAGGACACGATGTCACCCGGCCGCGCGGTGAAGCTCTTCACCCGCACCGCGCCGCGGACGCCGTGCGCCCCGGCGAAGGCACCCACGCAGACCCGGTCCTCGGCGGCCATGAGCATCGCCCGGCGTCAGCCTTTCTTCTCGTCCTCGCCCTCGGCCGGCGCCTCTTCCGCAGGAGCGTCCTCTGCCGGAGCCTCCGGTGCGGCCGGCTCCTCGGCGGGCATCTCCTCGGCCGGAGCCTCCCCTGCGGGGGCCTCCTCGGCAGGAGCTTCTTCGGCCGCCGCCTCCTCCGCCGGCGCCTCCTCGGCGGACGCCTCGGCCTCCGCAGGCCGCTCGTCGGCGGCTTCCTCGGCCGGAGCCTCCTCCGCCGGCGCGGCCTCGGCCTCCTTGGCAGCTTCCGCGGCGGCGGCCTTGGCCTCCTCGGCCTCCTTCATGCGCTCGAGCGCCTTGGCCTTGGGCTGGCTCTTCTTGGTCTGCTCGGGGATCGCGGGCTTGGGCGCGATGCCGGCGTCGCCCAGGAAGCGCGCCACGCGGTCCGACGGCAGGGCGCCCACGCCGAGCCAGTGCTTGATGCGGTCCTCGCGCAGCAGGATACGCTCGGGGTGGTCCTTGGGCAGCATCGGGTTGTAGGTGCCCAGGCGCTCGATGAACCGTCCGTCGCGCGGCATGCGGCTGTCGGCCACCACCAGACGATAGAACGGGCGCTTCTTGGCGCCGCCGCGCGAGAGGCGAATGCGAAGGGACATGGGTTGTGCTTCCTCTTGGTCGTTGATCGATCGGTGTCGTGGCTACGGATCCGGCGCGGGCTCCTACTGCTGGCCGCCGCCGGGGAAGCCCGGGGGCAGGCCGCCGCCGGGGGGCATCATGCCGGGCGGCAGCCCGCCGGGCATGCCGCCGCCCTTCTTGGACATCTTGCCTACGCGCTTCATCATCTTGGACATCTCCAGATACTGCTTGAGCAGCTTGTTGACCTCCTGCACCGAGGTGCCGGAGCCCGCCGCGATGCGCTTCCTGCGCGAGGCCTGGATGATCTTCGGGTTGTGCCGCTCGCGCGGGGTCATCGACTGGATGATGGCCTCCTGCCGGACCAGCATCTTCTCGTCGACATTGGCCGAGGCCAGCGCCTTCTTCATCTTGCCGACCTGCGGCAGCATGCCCATCAGGCCGCCCAGCCCGCCCATCTGACGGATCTGGCGCAGCTGCTTCATCATGTCCTCGAGGTCGAACTGGCCCTTCTGGAACTTGCGGGCCAGCTTCTCGGCCTCCTCGGCCTCGACCGTCTCCTGCGCCTTCTCGACCAGGCCGACGATATCGCCCATGCCGAGGATGCGGTTGGCCACGCGCTCGGGGTCGAAAGCCTCGAGCGCGTCGATCTTCTCGCCCGTGCCCATCAACTTGATGGGCTTGCCGGTGACCGCGCGCATCGACAGCGCGGCGCCGCCGCGCGCGTCGCCGTCGACGCGGGTCAGCACGATACCGGTGATGCCGATCTTGTCGTCGAACTCGGTCGCCGTGGTGACCGCGTCCTGGCCGGTCATGGCATCGGAGACCAGCAGCGTCTCGACCGGGTCGACCGCGTCGCGCACCTGCGCAACCTCGGCCATCAACTCCCGGTCGATCGCCAGGCGGCCGGCGGTGTCGAGGATGACCACGTCGAAGGCCTCGAGCTTGGCCTTCTGTACGGCACGCTTGGCGATGGCGACCGGCGGCTCGCCGGTGACGATGGGCAGCGTGGCGACCTCCGCCTGGGTGCCGAGCACGGCCAACTGCTCCATCGCCGCAGGTCGGCGCGTGTCGAGCGAGGCCATCAGCACCTTCTTGCGCTGCCTGCCCTGCAGCCAGCGGCCGATCTTGGCCGAGGTGGTGGTCTTGCCCGAGCCCTGCAGGCCGACCATGAGGATCGGCACCGGCGGCTTGGCATTGAGGTCGATCTCCTCGACCTCGGCGCCGAGCGTGTCGACCAGCGTGTCGTGGACGATCTTGACAACCATCTGGCCGGGGGTGACCGACTTGACCACCTCCTGGCCGATGGCGCGTTCGCGCACTTTCTCGACGAAGTCCTTGACCACCGGCAGCGCCACGTCGGCCTCGAGCAGCGCCACGCGCACCTCGCGCAGCGCCTCGCCGACATCCTCGTCGGACAGCGCGCCGCGCCTGGTCAGCTGCTCGAAGATCTCGCCGAGGCGTCCGCTCAGGCTGTCGAACATCGCCCTATCCGCGCCGGTTCCACCGTGACAAACGACAAACGCGCCCGTGAGCGAACCTTCGCCGACGGACGGACCCCCTTGGGAGCGGAGACGCTGCCCTCTCTCGGAGTGCGCGGAATGTATGGGCGGGCCGGCGCCAAGTCAAGCCGACGGCCGGGCCGACATCGCGGCGCCGCGCCGCCGGTGTCGCGGATGATGGCGGTGCATGGCGGCCCGAGAAGGCCGTATCCATGTTCATTGTCGCGCGCAACGTCATGCCATAGCGACGCGCGGAGCGACCCCTCAGGCGATCGTGTCCACCACCCCGCCATCGACGCGCAGCGCGGCGCCGGTGGTGGCGGAGGCCTGTGGCGAGGCGGCGTAGACGATCATGGCGGCGACCTCCTCCACCGTGGCGGCGCGGCGGATGATCGAGGAGGCGCGCTCCTTCCGGACGAACGCCGCGGCGACCTGCTCGGGCGTCTTGCCCTCGACCTCGGGCAGCAGGTCGAGCACGCCCTCGGACAGGGTCGGCCCCGGCAGCACCGCGTTGACGGTGACGCCGGTGCCCGCCGCGCGCTTGGCCAGACCGCGCGAGACGGCGAGCTGGGCCGCCTTGGAGACGCCGTAGTGGATCATGTCCTCGGGGATATTGAGCGCGGATTCGGAGGAGACGAACAGCACCCGGCCCCAATCGCGCTCGAGCATCCCGGGCATGTAGGCGCGCGCCAGGCGGACGCCGGACATGACGTTGACGTCGAAGGTCTTCTGCCAATCGCCGTCGGCGGTGTCGAAGAAGTCGCCGAGATCGTAGACGCCGACATTGTTGACCAGGATGTCGGCCCGGGGCGCCCCGGCCACCAGCGCGTCGCAGCCCTCGACCGTGCCCAGGTCGGCGGCGACGCCGCGTACCTGGATGCCCTCGGCCGAACTGCGCACCGCCTCGATGGCGGCCTCGACGCGCTCGGGGGAGCGACCGTTGACCACCACCGCCGCGCCCGCCGCGGCCATGGCCTTGGCTGTGGCGAGTCCGATGCCCTTGGTCGAGCCGGTGATCACGGCGGTCTTGCCGGAGAGGTCGATGCGCATCTCGTCGGTCCTTCGATCGGAGGTGCCGGTTGGGCGGGTGCGGATGAACTGGCATCCAGGGCGCGGGAGTGAAGCGTTTGCCGCGCGTGGACATCGACGCGGCACGAGCCATATAACGCCCACCATGGGTACGCCATTCGTCAAGATGCACGGGCTGGGCAACGACTTCGTCGTGGTCGACGCGCGCGACGGCCGCGCCGTGACGCCGGCGCTGGCGCGCGCGCTGGCCGACCGGCGTGAGGGCGTGGGCTGCGATCAGGTGCTGGTGATCGAGGCGCCCTTCACCGGCGCGGGCGACGCGGCCTTGCGCATCTACAACGCCGACGGCTCGACCTCGGGCGCCTGCGGCAACGGCGCGCGCTGCGTCGCGCGGCTCCTGATGGACGAGCGCGGCGCCGACCATGTGGTGCTGGAGACCGAGGCCGGAACGCTCGACGCCAGCGCGGCGCGCGGCGGGCTGGTCACGGTGGACATGGGCCCGGCGCGCAGCGAGTGGCAGGACATCCCGCTGGCCCATGCCGCGGACACGCTGCACCTGGGTATCGCGGAAGGCCCGCTGAGCGATCCGGTGGCGGTGAGCGTCGGCAATCCGCACGCGGTGTTCTTCGTCGACGATGCCGAGGCCGTCGACATCGCGCGACACGGGCCGAAGGTCGAGCGCAACACGCTGTTCCCCGAGCGCGCCAACGTCGAGGCGGTGCAGGTGATCGACCGGAGCCATCTGCGCATGCGCGTGTGGGAGCGCGGCGTGGGCGTGACCCGGGCCTGCGGCACGGGCGCCTGCGCGGCGCTGGTCGCGGCCGTGCGCCGGAATGTGGCCGACCGGCGCGCCGAGGTGCTGCTCGACGGCGGCCCGCTGACCATCGAATGGGGCGAGGACGGCCACGTGCTGATGACCGGCCCGGCGACGCTGGTGTTCCGCGGCAGCTTCGAGGGCGCCGAGACCATGGTGCCGGCCTGAGCCATGGCGAAGGTCCTGACATTCGGCTGCCGGCTCAACGCCTTCGAGAGCCAGGTGATGGCCGGGCTGGCGCAGGGGCTCGACGACACCGTGGTGATCAACACCTGCGCCGTGACCGCCGAGGCCGAGCGCCAGGCGCGCCAGGCGATCCGCCGCGCACGGCGCGAAAACCCGGACGCCGAGATCGTGGTCACCGGCTGCGCGGCGCAGATCGACCCGGCCCGCTACGCCGGCATGGAAGAGGTCGACCGCGTGCTGGGCAACCAGGACAAGCTGGAGGCCGCGAGCTGGCGGCGCGGCACGAACGACCCCGTCACGGTTTCCGACATCATGGCGGTGCGCGAGACGGCGCAGCACCTGGTCGACGGCTTCGACGGGCGCTCGCGCGCCTTCGTCGAAATCCAGCAGGGCTGCGACCACCGCTGCACCTTCTGCGTCATCCCCTACGGCCGCGGCAACAACCGCTCGGTGCCGATGGGCGTGGCGGTCGAACATGT
The DNA here is from genome assembly GCA_964569105.1 of uncultured Alphaproteobacteria bacterium. Classification (GTDB taxonomy): domain Bacteria; phylum Pseudomonadota; class Alphaproteobacteria; order CAZMTC01; family CAZMTC01; genus CAZMTC01. Next base: position 8,844 of record CAZMTC010000037.1, read on the forward strand.
GCGCCGGCTGGTCGAGCAAGGCTTTGCCGAGGTCGTGCTGACCGGGGTGGACATCACGGGCTACGGCGGCGACCTGCCGGGACGGCCGAGCCTGGGGCAGCTCGTGCGCAGGCTGCTCGCGGCAGTGCCGGAACTGTCGCGGCTGCGGCTGAGCTCGATCGACCCGGCGGAGACCGATCCGGACCTGCTGCGCGCGATCGCCGAGGAGGATCGGCTGATGCCGCACCTCCACCTGAGCGTACAGGCGGGCGACGATCTGGTGCTCAAGCGCATGAAGCGGCGCCACGGACGCGAGGATGTGGTCCGCCTGGTTGAGCAGGTGCGAGCCCTGCGCCCGGACATCGCGTTCGGTGCCGACCTGATCGCGGGCTTCCCGACCGAGACCGAGGACATGTTCCGGCGCACGCTCGAGCTGGTGGAGGAGTGCGAGTTGAGCTACCTGCACGTCTTCCCGTATTCGGAACGTCCGGGCACGCCGGCGGCGCGCATGCCGCAGGTGCCCAAGGCCGAGCGCAAGGCGCGCGCGGCGCGGCTGCGCGACGCGGGCGACCGCGCGCTCGCGGCGTTCCTGGACGAGCAAGTCGGGCGCGAGGCCGCGGTGCTGGCCGAGGACGGCGGCGCCGGACGGACCGAGCACTATGCGCCGGTACGTCTTGCCCGACTGGCCGAGCCCGGCACGGTGGTCCGCGCGCGGATCACCGGCAGCGACGGGCGAACCCTGAGCGCGGACGCGGCATGAGCGAGACCAGGGAGACGGGCTGGCTTGGCCGGCTGCGGGCGGGGCTGGAGCGGTCGTCGTCGCGCCTCGCGCAGAGCCTGTCGGGCGTCGTCTCGGGCTACACCGTCGACGATACGGCGGTGGCCGAGATCGAGGACGCGCTGATCCTGGCCGATCTGGGCCCGGCCACGGCGGCGCGGCTTGCGACCAGGCTGCGCGGCCGGCGTATCGAGGGCGACGAGGACGCCGATATGGCGGTGCGCGAGGCGATCGCGGAGGACATCGCCAAGCTGCTCGAGCCGGTCGCCCGGCCGATGCGCATCGAGCCGGCACACCGGCCGCACGTGATCCTCGTGGTCGGCGTCAACGGCTCGGGCAAGACCACGACCATCGGCAAGCTGGCCAAGCGGTACAAGGACGAGGGGCTGACCGTCAGCATCGCCGCGGGCGACACCTTCCGCGCGGCGGCGGTGGAGCAGCTCAAGATCTGGGGCGCGCGCACCGGTTGCCCGGTCACGTCCCGCGAGACCGGCGCCGACGCCGCCGGGCTGGCCTTCGACGCCCTGGCCGAGGCGCAGGACCGCGGCGACGACCTGCTGCTGATCGACACCGCGGGCCGGCTGCAGAACAAGACCGAGCTGATGGACGAGCTTCAGAAGATCGCGCGTGTGCTGAGCAAGCGCGACCCGACCGCACCGCACGACGTGCTGCTCGTCCTCGACGCCACCACCGGCCAGAACGCGCTGTCCCAGGTCGAGGCGTTCAAGGCGATGGCCGAGGTCTCGGGGCTGGTGGTGACCAAGCTCGACGGCTCGGCCAAGGGCGGCGTGCTGGTCGCGCTCGCCGACCGCTTCGGACTGCCGGTGCACGCCATCGGCGTGGGCGAGCAGGTCGAGGATCTGCAGCCGTTCGAGGCGCGGGACTTCGCGCGGTCGTTGCTGGGGTTGGAGGCGGGGTAGCGCTTCCCGACCGCACATGCCCACACGCACATTTCCTGGCCGTACAGTCCGAAAAGCCGGGAAACGCGGTGTGATGAAAAAATGGAGGGTGCCCCTACCCCTTCCCCAGCTTCTCCTCGAACTCGCATTGCGTCATCGGCGCGCCGAACAGGAAGCCCTGGGCCTCGTCGCAGGCCTCGGCGCGGAGCATGGCGAGCTGGTCGGGACGGTCGACGCCCTCGGCGACGACGCGCAGGCCGAGCGAGTGGCCGAGGCCGATGACCGCGCGGACGATCTTGGCATGGGTGGGGTTGGTGTCGATGTCGGTGACGAAGCCGCGGTCGAGCTTGAGCTTGTCGACCGGGAAGCGCGAGAGGTAGGCGAGCGAGGAGTGGCCGGTGCCGAAATCGTCGACCGTGACCAGGACGCCCATCTCCGACAGGTGCGCGAGCAGGACAGCGGCCGCGTCGGGGTCGCGGATCAGCGCGCCCTCGGTGATCTCGAGCTCGAGCCGGCCCGGCGACAGGCCGCTCTCGGACAGCGCCTTGGCGACCATGTCGACGAAGTCAGGCTCCTCGAGCTGCATGGGCGAGACGTTGACCGCCACGGTCCGCCGGCCCCAGCGCATGGCCGCGGCGCAGGCCTCCTCGAGCGCCCAGGCGCCGAGGATGCGGATGTAGCCGGTTTGCTCGGCCACCGGGACGAAATGGTCGGGTCCGAGCATACCGTCGACGGCGTGCTGCCACCGGATCAGTGCCTCTGCGCCGATCACCGCCTGGCCCGCAAGCGCGACCTTGGGCTGGTAGTAGAGCGCGAACTCGCTCCGGGCCAGCGCGTCGGGAATGGCGCGCGCGAGCCGGACATGGGGTGCGGCGGCGCGGGTCATGACGTCGGAGTGGAAGTGGAAGGTGCCGGGGCCCTCGGCGCGCGCCTCGTCGAGCGCGGCGGCGGCGCGGTCGTGCAGTCGCTCGGGGTGATCCTCCTCGTCGGGAAACACGGCGATGCCGATGGCGGCGGAGTGGCCGAGCCGCTCGAGCCCGTCGAGCACCTTGCCGGCCAAGATGGCTGCGTCCTCGAACTGTGCCAGCTCGGTCTGGATCACCGCGAAGGTCGTGGCGTCGACGCGTGCGGCGGTGTCGGAGGCGCGCATGCGCGCGATCAGCGCCTCCGCGACATCTCGCGCGGCCTGATCGCCCAGCGTCCCTGACGCCGTGTCGCCCGCGTTCAGGTCGATCAGCATCAAGGCCGCGAGCTCGCCGTGGCGGCGGGCGCGGGCAGCGCACTGGGCGATCCGGTCGTCGAGGAGCTCCCCGCCGGCCAACCCGGTCACCGGATCGTACAGGCCGGGCATGGCGCCCCCTTCTCCCGCCTCGGTCACGCAGTTATATAGGCGTTGATGAACCCCTGGATCAAACTGCTCATCGAGGCCGGGCCGCTCGCGGCCTTTTTTGCGGCCTATTCCATGTACGGCATCATGGCGGCGACCGCCGTGTTCATGGTCGCCATCGTGATCGCCGTGGTGGCGGCCTTCGTACTCGAGCGGCGGGTGCCGGTGCTGCCGCTGTTCTCGGCCGTCATCGTCCTGGTCTTCGGCGGGCTGACGCTGTACCTGGACAACGCGACCTTCATCTACATGAAGCCCACGATCATCAACGGACTGTTCGGCCTGGCGCTCTTGGTCGGGCTGGCGACCGGGCGCGGGCTGATGCGTTATGTCTTCTCCTCGGTGTTTCAGCTCGATGACCAGGGGTGGAAGGCGCTGTCGCTGCGGTGGGGCGTGTTCTTCATCGCGGTGGCGGTGCTCAACGAGCTGGTCTGGCGCAACTTCGCCGAGGAGACCTGGGTCAACTTCAAGGTCTTCGGCGTCCTGCCGCTGACGCTGGTGTTCGCGATGGCGCAGGCGCGACTGATCGAGCGGCATTCGCTCGAGGCGTCAGCCGAGTAGCAGCTCCCCCGCGCCGGCGGCGAGCAGGACGACCGCCCAGGGCGGAATCTTCCACAGCGCGAGCAGCAGGAACGCCGCCAGGCCGAAGGCGAAGCGGTCGGGGCCGGTGACGGCTGCCGTCCACACCGGGTCGTAGAGCGCGGCGAGGAGCAGGCCCACGACCGCCGCGTTGACGCCGGCCAATGCGCCGCGAGCGCCGGGACGGACGCGGAGCCGGTCCCAGAAGGGCAGCACACCGATCACCAGCAGGAAGGACGGCGCGAAGATCGCGATCAGCGCGACCAGCGCGCCGGCCCAGCCCTGCATCGCGGCGCCCAGATGGGCGGAGATCGTGAACAGCGGGCCCGGCAACGCCTGGGCAGCGCCGTAGCCGGCCAGGAAGGTGTCGCGGTCGACCCAGCCGGGGCCGACCACCTCGGCCTGGAGCAGCGGCAGCACGACATGGCCGCCGCCGAACACCAGCGAGCCCGCACGGTAGAAGGCGTCGGCGGCGTCGACCAACGGGTCGGCAGAGGCGGCGGCGAACAGCGGCAGACCGGCGAGCAGAGCGAAGAACGCGACCAGGCACGCGACGGCCGGGCGCCGGCGCACCGGCACGGCGAAAGGCGAGCCCGCCGGCACGTCGTCCGGCGTGAAGCGGACGCGGCCGGCGACGGCGGCAAGCACCAGGACCGCGATCTGCACCCAGGCCACGGGCCAGAGCAGCATCACCGCTGCGGCGGCGACCGCGACGGTCGCGCGCTCGGCGTCCGGCGCGAGAGTGCGCGCCATGCCCCACAGCGCCCACGCCACCACGGCCACGGCGGCAAGCTTGAGCCCGACCAGCCAGCCGCCGGCGACCGCGCTGGAAGCGGCCAAGGCGAAGCCGGCCATGATCAGCGCCGAGGGCAGGGTGAAGCCGAGCCAGGCGGCAAAGGCGCCGGGCAGGCCCGCGCGCATCAGCCCGATGGCGAGACCGGTCTGGCTCGACGCCGGTCCGGGCAGGAACTGGCACAAGGCGACCAGATCGGCATACTGCCGCTCGTCCAGCCAGGCGCGGCGCGCGACGAACTCCTCGCGGAAGAAGCCCAGATGGGCGACCGGCCCCCCGAAGCAGGTCAGCCCCAGGCGCAGGAAGACGGCGAAGACGGCGAGTGCGGCGGGCACCGGCTCACCACATGCTGCCGGTCTCGCCCGGCGGGTTGCCGAATGGCACGAAAGTCACGGCGTCGCCGAGCTCGCGATCCTGCGTCAACGCCCAGCGTACCGACGGGAAGGCCAGGTCGGCCCAAGGAATATCCTCCCAGCGGACCAGCGCGACATCGAGGCTTTCGGGCCCGGGCTCGACGTCGGGGTCGAGCAGGTGCGCGCGGTAGATGAGCTGGACCTGCGAGATGCGCGTGACGTTGTAGACCGCGAGCAGCCCCCGGATCTCGATATGCGCGCAGGCCTCCTCCATCGCCTCGCGCCGGGCGCCGGTCTCGGTGGTCTCGCCCAGCTCCAGGTAGCCGGCTGGGATGGTCCAGAAGCCCTTGCGCGGCTCTATGGCGCGGCGGCAGAGCAGCCAGCGGTCGTCCCAGCGCACCACCGAGCCGACCACGACCTTGGGGTTCTCGTACTGGATGAAGCCGCAATCGGGGCAAACCAGCCGCTCGCGATCGTCGCCTTCGGGTACGGTGCGCACGCTGGGTCCGGTGGGGATGCGGTCGTCGCTCATGGCTGCGACCTTGGCGCAGCGGCGTGACAGCCGCAAGTACGTCCCGCGGCGGGCGTCCCTCAGACGACGATGTCGAGTACCGAGCCGCGCGGCGCCGGGCGGCCCGCGGCCTGCGCCTGCCCTGCGGCGTCGGCGGACGAAGCGGCCTGGACCGGCGCGGGCGCCTGGGCCGCCGCCGTGGCGGCGGGTGCCGCGGGCTTCTGCGTGGCGACCGAGGCCTGAAGCTGGGCCTGGAAGCGCGCGGCGTCCGCCTGCGCGGGCTTGGCCGGAGCCGCCGCGCCCGCGATGGCGTGAAGTTGGGCGCCGTTGGGATTGACCTGCATCGTTCTTGTACCGCTGAGCGTTGCGGCCGGCCCGGCTTAGCGGGCATGGTCGGGACGGTGTACCTTTACGGGTGCGCGCGCTAAGAAACCGTAAATCCCCGCGAATTGGAGGGCTCGCCTGTGGCCGAGACCGGCGGCATCGACAAGCGCACGATCAGCATGGACTTCTTCCGCGCGGTGCCGCACGTGGCGGAACTGGGCATCGAGCTGGTCGAAAACGAGGGCGGCGTCGCGATCATGCGCCTGCCCTACCAGGACCAGCTGGTCGGCAATGTCGAGACCGGGGTGCTGGCAGGCGGGGTCATTACCACGCTGATCGACACCGCTTGCGGCATGGCGGCGATGCTGGCGCAGGATCCGCCGTTGCCCGTCGCCACCATCGACCTGCGCATCGACTACACCCGCCCGGCCGCGCCGGGGCGCGACGTGCTGTGCCGCGCGGTGTGCTACAAGTTGACCCACCACGTCGCCTTCCTCGACGCCAGCGCCTACGAGGAGTCCCCGGACGATCCGGTGGCGACCGCCGCGGGCACCTTCATCATCCAGCGCGGCACGCGGCGCCGGAACAAGCCTCAGGCATAGGATCGGGTCGATGAAACTCGCGGAGATCATCGCCGAGGCCAAGACGGCGCGGGACATGAACCGGATCGTGGCGGCGATCCCCTACGCCAAGTTCCTCGGCATCACCGCCGACGACACCTATGGCGAGCTGATCGTGTCGCTGGCGCATGCGGACCGGAACATCGGCAACCCCGGGCTGCCCGCGATCCATGGCGGCGTGATCGGGGCGTTGCTCGAGAACGCGGCGATCCTTCACCTCTTGTGGGAACAGGAGAGCGTGCGCATCCCCAAGCCGATCACGGTGACAGTGGACTATCTGCGCGCCGCCGGTCCGCGCGCCACCCACGCGCGCTCGGTCGTCACACGGCTGGGCGCACGGGTCGCCAACGTGCGCTCGGAATGCTGGCAGGACCATCCCTCGCGCCCGGTGGCGGTGGCCAACGCCAACTTCCTGGTGACGCCAGCGGACGAGCAGTGACGGGGCGGAGGACGCCCGTCGCGAACGCTGTCTCCGCTGCCTTCTAGAAACACTCCACATTATCAGTCGCGGGACACCCCGGCCGGGCGAGGAACGCGATCAGCGGGCGCAACGCATGTATTGCGGCATGCACGTGTTGGTGCACTGCGCCAGCACCTGGATGTCGGCGACATCGGCGTCGCCCGCGTCCAGGGCCTCGCCGAACTCCTGCAGCTTCTCGAATTCCTCGCAGCTGCACTCGCAGGCCGCCTGCCCGCCGGTCAATTCGCCGCCCGAAGGTTTCGTCCCGGGGGGCGACGCGGCCTCGGACGGTCCGCCGTCGTCGCCGGGGACCACCGGACCGCCGCCGAGAAAGCTGTCGGGCACAGGCACCCCGGCCGCCGCCAGGTCCTTGTAGTACTCGTCGATGTATATCTCGAGGCCCGGGGTGATGACGTCGACCGGCGCGGTCGACGGGAAGTAGCGGCGGCCGAACGGCAGGATCACCTCGCCGGCAACGTGGTCGACGACCGTGACGCCGCCTCCGTCGCGCCGGCACAGGTCGGTGTCGATCGTGATGCGGAGCTGCTCCTCGTCCGACTTTTCGACCCGGCCAATTGGCGGCCGCTGGCCGCCCTGAGCGCAGAAGCCCGACATCGGGGCGGTCAGGCCGCTCACCTTGCCGACCACGTTGCCATGCACTGGCCCGGTCTCGCCGAACTGCAGCGGCCCCCCGTCGCCAACCAGTGTCACCGAGAAGGTGGTATTCGACTGGCCGACCTCCCTGAGCCCAAACGACGCCAGGCCGCCGCCCGGCAGCCGAGTCGCATCGGGGTCCACGCCATACCCGGAGTAGCGGTCGCCGCCCATCGAGGGCCCACTGAGCGAACCGGTCATGTCGGGAAAATCGACAGGCTGGAAGCGGCGCCCGTCATTGGAATCGGTCGCGTGCCGGCTGAACCTGAGGATGAGCGGCTCGTCCGGGTCGGCCTTCGTGGGAATGTGGTCGGTTTGGAACGGCTTGGGCGACATATTGGTCAGAGTCAATGTCGCGCGGCCCCCGCTGCCCAGCGCTCGGGAGAAGAAGTGTCCCCCGCCGCGATACCTCGGCTGGCGCCCGGCTTGCCATCCAAAGCCCCACCGTTTGACAAAGAGGTTCGCCGAGTAGCTGCCGGGAAAGACCTTGCCGTAGCTGCAATCACCCTGATGACGCTCGATACGACCCATCTCGACTTCCGCCATAAGGGCTTCATAGCACCAGTCCGCGGTGTCGTTGGTCAGGAGGTAGGCTATGCCTAGGTGGAGCTGGTCGAGCACCTCGCTACGCTTGTGGATCGCCTCCACCTCTATGGACGACGGCTCGGGTAATCCCCGCCAACGCAAGTCGATGCACGTGATAGAATTGGCAAACAACGGGTCCTCGAAGTCCACGAGGACTTCTGCGTAGCCATTGTTTTCGTCGGTGACCTCTACTTTGCGGCAGTTTCCATCCAGAGTTCTGGGCCGGAACACGGCGTGGAGCCAATCGTAGTGATCGCCCCCGTAACGGGAGACCACGTAGGAGCCGAACTCCGCCGCGAATTCGGGGAACACGGTGTAGAGGGGGCTGCCCCCACGGTTCGCGGCCTGCGAAGAGTCATCGGGAGCGGTTGCGGCGCTAACCTCGTAATCCTGCGCGGCCTGCGCCGATATGGATTTCACGCTGCGGTCGAGCCAGTCATATCTGGCCTCGAGCGTGGCGGCCCGCAGGCGCGTGCGAAACAGCGTGTCGAACACCCGGAGCCCTCCGAAGCGGTCGGTCAGATAGCGCCAAAACGAACTGGTGAGGTACGGGCTCGCCAACGTCCCCATATTGGCTTCGAGGACAGCTTCGATGCCGTAGGGAAACACACCAATGTCCTTGGAACGGGTTTGGTCAGTCTGGCTGAAAACCTGCTCCGACAAGTAGCCCGGATATTCCTGGAGAGTGGCGAGAACCGCCGCGGCCGTCGCAGTGCCCTCAATCACGGCATCACCGCCAGCTCTTTCTCCCCCCTCACATCTCAGGATGGATGAATATGCTTCGTCGTAGGCAAACTGAACCGCGTGAAACAATTCGTGGGCAGCGATATTGTAGATTTCGCGTACAGTCTCGCCTGGAACTTCGCCCAACTGATATTTCATAAAATCGTCATCCGACATGGTTAGATACGCGGGAAACGGATCAAACCCTAGAGCATTGATACGCCGACAAATATTTGGATAGTATATTCCCTCAGCGCTCACTGAATCATGGCTTTCCGCTTTCGGACTCCAATGGTAATCGTAGACATAGACGACATACTTCTTGACACCATCTATCGTTCTTACCGGTAATTTTGGGGCAATCAACCCTTCACTTTCATAATATTTTGCTATTTGCGATAAAGATTCTTCTATGAACTGGTCCCACAAGGACCATCTCAACCTTTCGTCTTCGGTGAGGGAGGCCCACTCCAACGCATCGACGATCTGATGGACACCGTCAATCATGTGCGGTGAATACCAGCGAACTTCGAACTGACGGGTAGGCCAGTCAGCGCGAGCATCAGTAACGGTGAACAAGCTCGCGCCGACGAATGCGACGGCAGTCAAGATCAGCGTCGCGATCCTATGCTCGGTCAAAGACCCCCTCCCTTCGCTCGTTCGGGCGGCTGGCTTTTGACGGTACCATGATGGGCCGGCGGTCCAAAGCGGTCGGCGGATCGGGAGTTGATCCCGCGGCCAGCGCCGCTCGCCCGAGACGGTGTCTCCCGAAAGCTTCACGCGGTGGGACCGAATGATCGACGAAATTGTCGTTAGCACGGAGCGGCCGCCGCGCTTACCCTACCGGGAGGAATAGCTGCGCCGGGCGCGAGCGGCCGCGGTCGCCGACGGCACGTCGGTTCGGAATGCATCGCCGCCCTCAGGCATCGAAAAAGCGCGTGCGATCAACCGCTTGAGGAGGACAGCGGCGCATGCCGTCAGCAACCCACGCGCCCGAATCTAGCGCCCGCCCTGGTAAGCGATCCGCCACACCACCTGGCCGACGTCGTCGGCGACCAGGAGCGCGCCGTCCTCGGCGACGGCGAGGCCGACCGGGCGGCCCCAAACCTCGGCGGTATCGGTGCCGCGCGCCCAGAAACCGGTGGCGAAGTCGACATAGTGGCCCTCGGGCCGGCCGTCCTCGAACGGGACGTGGACGACCTTGTAGCCGGTAGGGTCGGCGCGGTTCCATGAGCCGTGCAGGGCGACGAAGGCATCGCCGCGGTAGTCTTCGGGAAAGGCGTCGGCATCGTAGAAGGCGAGACCGAGCGGCGCCGAGTGCGATGCGAACAGCAGATCGGGGACGATGGTTTCGTCCACCTTGTCCGGCGCGCGCTCGGCGAAGTCCGGCTGCGGGTTCGGGCCGATGTACGCGTACGGCCAGCCGTAGAAGCCGCCTTCCTGGACGCGCGTGAGGTAGTCGGGCACGAGGCCGTCGCCGAGCCCGTCGCGCTCGTTGACCACGGTCCAGAGCTCCTCGGTGCCAGGGCGGAATGCGATGCCGACAGGATTGCGCAGGCCGGCAGCGTATGTTCGTCCGGCGCCGCCCTCGATTGCGAACTCGCGGATCGTGGCGCGCGGCTCGGGCTCCACCGCGATATTGCCGCGCGAGCCGATCGCCACGTACATACGGCCTCCCTCGGGATGCACCACCACGTTGCGGGTCCAGTGGCCATCGCCGCCGCCGAGCGCACCGTCGGGGGTCAGCCTGACGGGGTCGCCGCCCTCGAGCCGGCCGGGCGCGTAGTCGAAGCGCCACACGGCCCCGGTGTCGGCCATGTAGACGTGGCCGCCGTGGAAGGCCAGGCCGTGCGGCCGGTCGAAACCTTCGGCGAATGTCGCGCGCCGCTCGGCCCGTCCGTCGCCGTCGGCGTCGCGCAGCACGGTAATGCGGCCAGCACGCGGCTCGGCCAGGAACACGTCGCCGCCGGGCGCTACAGCGAGCCAACGCGCGTGCGACAGGCCGTCGGCGAACAGGTCGGCGGTGAATCCGTCGGGCACGTCGGGCGCCGTGCCTTCGGGCCGCTCGACGCGCCGTGAGGGATTGGCGACGCTATTGGTGGCATGTGGTGGCGGCATGTCGCCGGGACGGACCTCATGGACCGTCCCGGGCATCTGCGACTGCGCCGCTGCAGGGATCGTGGGCAGCGGCGTCAGCGCCGCCGCCACGATCGGGGCGAAGATGGTGTAGGACACGGCGTGAATGCGCACGGTCGCCTCCTCCGGGGCCGGGTGCCAGGCTGCAATTCGAGAAGTATGGGATCGGTCGGGCGCGCGGCAAGGCAGATCGGCCGGCGCTTGAATCTCGCAGCGAATCGCGAAATCTTAGCAGCCATCAGTACGACGACCCTGCGTTCACTCCTAAAAATGGGCGCTACAATCAACCGTAAGTCTTTAAGCTTATTTACTTTAAATACTGCGCGTTGCGTCCTTGCCACGTATACGTCTTGGTAAGGTTTGCATCGCAAAATGCAATAAGAGCTCCCCGGGCAGACCGGCGGAGCTCCGGGGAGGGCGACAGGCTGGCCGCAATGGCCGGGAGAGGCGCAGGTGCCGGGGCCGCGACGCGGTCCGGGAGGACGGGTTGACCATGTCGGCCGAATTCAGTGTCGAGGATCTGATGCGCTTGGCGCGCGACCGCTCGTCGGAGGGGCGGTCTGCGTTGGTGAAGACGGTCTCCCACCTTTATTTCGACAAGCCGCAGGACCTGACCGAGCGCGAAATCGCGTTGATGACCGAGATTCTGCGCCAGTTGATCCATGACGTCGAGCTGTCGATCCGTCGGGGGCTGGCAGAGCGGCTGGCCGCGAAGCCGGACGCAGACCGCGAACTGCTGTCGGCGCTCGCCAACGACGAGATCGAGGTGGCGCATCCGATCCTGGTGGGCAGCCAGCTGCTCGAGGACAGCGAGCTGATCGAGGTGATCCAGAACCGGACCAAGGAGCACCAGCTCGCCATTGCGATGCGGGCTACGGTCAACGAGCCGGTATCCGACGCGCTGGTGCAGCAGGGCCACGAGAGCGTGATCAAGGCGCTGCTCGAGAACGACGGCGCGCGGATTGCCGAGGAGACGATGGCGCAGATTGCCGAGCTTGCGCGCACCGCAGTGGGCATCCAGGCGCCGCTGCTCGGACGCACCGACCTGGGCGCCGACTTGGCCAAGCGAATGTACTGGTGGGTCTCGGCGGCGCTGCGCCAGCACATCCTGGACAACTTCCCGGTCGAGCCCGAAGCGCTCGAGGGCCAGATCGAGGAGACAGTGCGGGATTTGATCCGCGACACGCACCGCGAGGCCGAGCGCGCAGCGGAACGCCGCCGGACGCTGGTCGAGCAGCTGCACGAAGCCGGCGCGCTAGGGCCCAAGCTGATGATCCAGGTGCTGCGCGAGGGGGAGGTGCGGCTGTTCGAGGCCATGTTCGCGCGCCTCGCGCAACTCGACGAGACGCTGATCAAGCGGATTCTCTACGAGCCCGGCGGCAAGGGCCTCGCGGTGACCTGCAAGGGTATCGGCATCGAGAAGCCCGACTTCGCCTCGCTGTTCCTGCTCAGCCGCCAGGGACGCCCCGGCGACAAGCTCGTCGACCCCTCCGAGCTGTCGGGCGCGCTGTCGGTCTACGACTTCGTCGATCGCGAAACCTCGGCGCGGGTGCTCGCGCGGTGGCGCCTCGACCCCGACTACGCGGCCGCGATCCGAGACATCGAGAGCCGCATCGAGGCCAAGCGCGCGAGAAGGGTCAGCTGATACCAAGGAGCGATTGCGCAGCGCCTGAACCTTGCCCATCGACGGCCCGGTCAATCTTCGGAACCGCCCTCTACGCAGCCTCCACCCTGACCGGCGCGCCCTCCGGGACAGAGGACAGTGCGGTCACGTCGCCTTCGGCGTCGGCCCAGACGTTGGCGGCGGCGGCGAGCCGGATCTCGCTGCCGTGGGAGATCGGCGTCGGGCCGAAGCCGATTGCGACGGCATTGCCCTCGACCCAGAAGGCGATCTCGCCGGGCTCGACCACATCGCGCGCGTCGGGCTCCCGTACGAGCTGGATCGGAGCGTTGAAGTAGACCTCCTCGCCCCAGCGCTGCGCGCGCGACGTGAAGGGCAGAATGGAGGCGATGGCCTGGGCGGTGGGCGTGTCGCGCAGGCGCGCGTGCAGGATGGCGTCGCCCACGGCAATACGGATACGGTCTGTCATCGCGCCGCCTCCTCCAGCGCTTGGACCCCGGGCAGGGCCTTGCCCTCGAGCCATTCGAGGAACGCGCCGCCGGCGGTGGAGACGTAGGAGAAGCGGTCGACCACGCCGGCCTGCGCCAGCGCCGCCACCGTGTCGCCGCCGCCGGCCACGGTCAACAGCTCGCCCTCGTTCGTGCGTTCGGCCGCGGCACGGGCAAAGCGCGTGGTCGCGGCGTCGAACGGCGGCGTCTCGAAGGCGCCGAGCGGACCGTTCCACAAAAGCGTATGCCAACCGGCGAGCTCGCGCTCGAACATGGCGACGGTCTCGGGGCCGAGGTCGAGGATCATGCGGTCCGAGGGCACGGCATCGACGGGAAC
>CAZMTC010000038.1:0-426 GCA_964569105.1 uncultured Alphaproteobacteria bacterium
GCGGACTCTGATTGTCAATGCCGATGATTTCGGGCTGTGCGAAAGCACCAACCGGGCAGTGGAGGATCTCTTTGACCGCAACCTGATTTCATCAGTCTCTCTGCTCGTGGGCGCCGCAGAATTCCAGCAGGCCGCCAAAATACTCAAAAAAATGGGGCTTTCCTGTTCTGTTCATCTGGCTCTGACCAGTGAATGGACCGAAAATGTGATCGGGCCGATTTCCGATCCACAGGAAATTCAATCGCTTGTAAACGGCGATGGCGCCTTTTATGATGACATAAAGGATGAACTGATATCGGACGCGGAAGAGGTTTGGAGCGAGCCGCTCGAGATTCGTTCGCCATTGTTCGTCGGCCTCTTCGCGGGCAAATGGTGCTCCTACAACGCACCGCCCGACCTGCCGCACGATCAGCGCGACGAGGACGG
>CAZMTC010000038.1:436-14515 GCA_964569105.1 uncultured Alphaproteobacteria bacterium
GGAGCCCTGATCTTCGATCTCCCGGCACTCGACGAGCCGCTTGAGATCTGTGGCCAGCCCGAGGTCGAGCTGGACCTCGAGGCCGACAAGCCCGTGGCCATGGTCGCGGTCCGCCTGATCGACGTCCAGCCCGACAAGAGCGCCACACGTGTATCCTACGGGGTGCTGAATCTCACGCACCGCGATTCTGACGAGGAGCCCGAGCCGCTCGTGCCCGGAAAGCGCTACAGGGTGCGCGTCCGGCTTAAGCACATCGCGCAGCGCTTCGGCGCAGGCAACCGGATCCGGCTGTCGATCTCGACCGTTTACTGGCCGCTGGCTTGGCCGTCGCCCGAACCGGTCGAGCTGACGATTCATACCGGCGCCAGCAGGCTGATCCTGCCGGTGCGTCCGCCGCGCCCCGAGGAAGACGACGCGCTGCGGCCGTTCGAGGAGCCCGAGGCCGCGCCGCCGCGCGCCGAGACGCTGATCCAGCCGACTCAGGAGGCCTGGACGGTGACCCGCGACCTCGCCAACGACGTGACCACCCTCGAGGTGCTCAAGGACGACGGCGTCTACCGCATCGACGACATCGACCTGGAGATCAACGCGAAGGTGACGGAGCGCTACTCCTATTCGGGCGAGGACTACCGTTCGCTCCAGGGCTGGTGCGAATGGACTCGGTCCTTCGCCCGCGGCGACTGGCGGGTGCAGACCGTGACGCGCACGGTGCTGACATCGGACGAGGAGAACTTCCATATTCGTGCCACGCTCGACGCCTACGAGGGCGAAGGCCGCGTGTTCGCCAAGTCGTGGGACGAGACAATCCCGAGGGACCTGGTCTGACGGCCGGGCCGAGGAGGGCACCATGACCGAGATCACCTACCGCACGCCGACCATCGAGGACGGGGCGGAGATATGGAAGATGGTCGACGAGACCGCCGCGCTCGACGACAACTCCGCCTACGCCTACTTCATGGCCTGCCGCAACTTCGCCGCCACCTCGGTGGTCGCCGAGTCGGACGGCGACCTCGCCGGCATGGTCACCGCCTACCCGCTGCCGCAGGACCCGCAGCGGCTGTTCGTCTGGCAGGTCAACGTGCGCGACCAGTACCAGGGCCAGGGCATCGCCGTGGAGATGCTGCGCGAGTTGATGAAGCGCGAGGACTGCCAGTCCGTACGCTGGATCGAAACCACGGTGGCACCAGGGAACGAAGCTTCCGAGGCCATGTTCGAGCGGATCGCCGCGCATCTCAATGCCGCGATCGACGTCAAGGAAGTCTACGGCGACGAGCTGTTCCCCGACGGTGAGCACAAGGTCGAGCGGCTGTTCGTGATCGGGCCCATCACCCGCGTCGACAACACGCTGCAGCTCCGGAAGGAGGAGGGCGGCTACCGCCTGTACGCCGTCTTCGCCGACCATGAGGAGCCGGCCTTCACGCCGGCGAACCCGCTGTTCTCGACCCTCGACGACGCGCTGAGGGCGGCCGAGGAGGTGCGATCGCATCACGCCGCGGGCGAGGTGATCGTCGTCGAACATCAAGACCTGGTCTCGCGCAGCGGCATCTGATCCCGGCAGGCCGTTGACAGCGCCGCCGCCGCTGTCGGGTCTTCCGTCCGTGACCTCGGGGGAGATGCGGATGGACAACGCGGCGCTGCGGAGCATCGCGAGCCTCGAGGATGTCGAGGCGGCCATCGCGGGGCGGCTGCGCGACTTCGCGGTGCCGTGGGAGGTGGTATGGGGCTGACGGAGGCACTGCTGCGTGGTGGCGTGCCGCTACTTCGTGCCATGGGAGAGGGTTTGCGGTGGATGAGACGGCGACGCCTTCGTTCCGCCTCGGAAAGACAGGAGCGGATCAGCCCTCGTCCAGACCCTCGACGTCGTTCGCGGTGACCAGGTGCTCTCGGGCGCGGTCCATGATCTCGGGCTCGGGCTTCATCGACTTGCCGGTCTCGAGGCTGGCGAGGACTGCGGTACTGTCGCTGGTGGCGATCATCTTGCCGGTCTCGGCGTCGAACATGCGGTGCAGGAAACGCAGATGCTTCTCGCCCACGGCGAGGAAGCCCGAGCGAATGGTGACCAACTCACCGCCCTGAAGCTCGGCGATGAACTGATGGGTCTGGCGCACCACCGCGATGCGGCGCTTCTGATGGCGTACGACGCGCGGTGTCAGGCCGATTGTCGACAGGAGGAACCAGGTCGCCTGGTCGAAGCGCGACACATAGGCCTGGGTGTTCATGTGGGACTCGGGGTCGTACTCCGACGCCGCGATGGCGCCCTTGAACGTCTCGATCCACTCGGCCATGGAAATCTCCGCTTGGCTGGGCCAATTTGCACTTTCCATGGTGACACCTACCACCCGCACCGCGCCAGTCAATCTGGCACCCACCGAGCAAGACACACCGCCGAGCCCGACGCAGCCGGGGCCACTCACGCGGTTGCTACGGTCACCGGTCGGCGTGCTGGCGGCGAACCGATTCGTCGATCGGCCGGTGCTGTGGTTGGTGACGCGGCTTTGGTTTCCGCTCAGCCGCATGTGGGCGTCGGCCGAGCAGGCGGGTGAGAATGTCGAGCGGTTCGCCGACGGTGCGGGGCTGTCCCCGTCGCGTGGGCCGATGCGGCGGGCGGTTCGACGGGTGCTGGCGGCACAGGCGCGCGACCGGGCGCGGTTGCTGGCGGCACAGGCGGCATGGGACGACGCGGCCTTCGGTGCCGGGCGCGAGACGCTGTCCGAGCACGAATACGCCCGCCTCGACCGGCGCTACCGCCGGATCCTTTTGCGCCGGCTGGCGGCGCGGGGGCGCTTTTTGCCGCTGTGGATCCTGCGCCGGGCGCCGCCGGCGCGCCTGGACGTGCCGGCGCCGGCCAGGGCGGCCGAGCGCATAGACGCGCTGCTCGAGCGGATCGAGGCGGCGCGCGCCGAGAACCGGGTGAGCGCGGTCGAGACCGGGCGCGCGCTGCCCGTGGCCGGCGGCGGGCGGAGCTACTGGCTGCGCTTCCCGGCGGCGCTGGGCGACGGCGGCGCCATGGCCTGGGCGCGGGTAACCGAGCCCGGGGTTGGTGCGGCCAAGGCGTCGGTTATCTTCGTCAACGGCATCTCGGTCGACGTCGACCGTTTCCAGGCGGCGGCGGACGAGCTGCGCGAGCTCGCCGGGCAGGACATCAGGGTGGTCGAGCTGGAAGCGCCGTCGCATGGGCGGCGGCAGGAGGCCGGCTGGTTCTCGGGTGAGCGCTTCTTCGCCCAGATCCCGGTGAGCACCATCGAGTTCTTCGGTGGCATGGCCGTGGAGATCGCCACGCTGATCGCCTGGTGTCGTGGCCGCGGTTCGGAGCGGGTCGCGGTCGGCGGTGTGTCGATGGGTGCGCTGGCGTCGCTGAGCTTCGCCGGCTTGTCGCGCGATTGGCCGGCGGAGCGGCGCGCCGACGCGCTGCTGCTCATCACCTTCGCAGACCGGATGGACGAGGTCGTGTTCCACTCCGGCATCACGCGGCGCATCGGGCTGCCCGACGCGCTGACGGCGGCCGGGTGGACGGCCGAAGACTTCGAGGCTGTGCGTGAGTGGGCCGAGCCGCCGGCCGACCCCGGCATGCCGCCCGAGCGGGTGGTGGCCGTACTGGGTGCGCGCGATACGGTCCTGCCCTACCGGCTGGGCCGTGCGCTGGTCGAGCGCTGGAACCTGCCTGCGTCCAACGTGTTCACATACGACCTGGGACACTTCACGGTTCCGGTCGAGTTGGTTCGCGATCGGGCGCCCGTGGAGCGGCTGCGCGATATCCTGCTCGGCGACGATTGCAGCGGTTGAGCAGCGACGCGCCGCGTCTATATTGCGCCGCATGACCAAGCACGACCTCGACCTCGGCCTCGATAAACCGCGCGCGGCAACGCGCGTCGTCGTCGCCATGTCGGGCGGCGTCGACAGTTCGGTGACCGCCGCGCTGGCGACCGAGGCGGGTTACGAGGTCGTGGGCGTGACGCTGCAGCTCTACGACCATGGCGCCGCGGTGGGACGCAAGGGCGCGTGCTGCGCCGGGCAGGACATCCACGACGCGCGCGCGGTGGCCGACCGGCTGGGCATCGCGCATTACGTGCTCGACTACGAGAGCCGGTTCCGCGAGAGCGTGATCGACGACTTCGCCGACAGCTACGCGCGCGGCGAGACACCGATCCCGTGCGTGCGCTGCAACCAGACGGTCAAGTTCCGCGACCTCCTGGACACCGCGCGCGACCTGGACGCCGACTGCCTGCTCACCGGGCATTACGTGCGCCGGGTCGAGGGGCCGGAGGGCCCCGAGCTCCACCGTGCTGCCGACCCTGCAAAGGACCAGAGCTACTTTCTGTTCGCCACCACGCGCGAGCAGCTGGCCTTCCTGCGGTTTCCGCTCGGCGGACTGCGCAAGGACGAGACACGCGCGTTAGCCGAGCGTCTGGCACTGCCCGTCGCGGCCAAGCCGGACAGCCAGGACATCTGCTTCGTGCCCGACGGCAACTATGCCGACCTGGTGGCGAAATTGCGGCCCGAGGCGGCGGAGCCGGGTGAGATCGTGGGACTGGACGGCACCGTGCTGGGCCGGCACGACGGCGTGATCCGCTTCACCGTGGGCCAGCGCCGGGGCCTCGACATCGGTGGCACTGACGAGCCGCTCTACGTCGTGCGCCTGGAACCCGCCCGGCGGCGGGTGGTGGTGGGGCCGCGCGCGGCATTGGGGCGCGACCGGCTGACCGTCTCCGGGCTCAACTGGCTCGGCGCGGGCGACATGCCCGAGGAGGGCGCACGCGTGGCGGTCAAGTTGCGCTCGGCGATGGCGCCGGTCTCGGCGCGCTTGTTCCCGCTCGGCGACCGCCGGGCCGAGGTGGCGTTCGACGAGCCGCAGGCGGGTGTCGCACCGGGGCAGGCCTGCGTCGCCTATGACGGGGAGCGCGTGCTCGGCGGCGGCTGGATCGAGCGCGAGGCGGCGAATACCGAGGCGACGGCGGCCGCGGCGCACTCCGCCGAAGCCGCGTTCCCCGGCGTCATGGGAGATCGCCGATACGTCTGACATATGTCGCACGGGCCGCCGTTGGGGGGGGGCGAGCGGACACCCCGACCCCGCCGGAGACGGCGTGCATGCAGGCGAGATACGCGACACCGGCGTCCCGTACTCGGGCGAACTGCACGTGGAACGGCTCAACACCCGCCTCGAGCGGGGCCGGAAGGCGCGCTCGACACGCCGCAAGTGGCACCTGCCGGGCGCCTCGCCGGCGGCTTGACAGCCCAAGCCCTTGGCCATAGAAGGCTGCCTTCCCATATGAAACAAGCCGACGGCGGGGTAGCTCAGTTGGTTAGAGCAGCGGAATCATAATCCGCGTGTCGGGGGTTCAAGTCCCTCCCCCGCTACCACCATAGCCCCCCGGAGAACGTACGTTTTCCGGGGGGTTCGTGTTCGGGCGGCGCGTCGCGGCGACGTCTGCGGTGCGAGATCCTACCGTTGTTGCGTCGGTTTTCTTGCGGGCTTGGCCGCTCCGTGCGGCATGGAAGCGACAAAGCGGCCCCGAGCCGCAGCCCGGGGCCTGAGAGGAGGGGGTACGGTGATGCTGACGCGAAGCCCCACGCCGCTGTCGAGGGGCGCAGAAGCGTGGGAGTGGTGGGACACGGCTGCTCCACGTCAGCACGATTCATCTAGGCCGTCGCGGGTCCCCGATCCAATCAAGCGCCGTCAAGAGAGTGTGAGCGTGCAGAAGGAAAGAGCCCCGGGCTGGCGCCCGGGGCTAAGTCTACACTCTGCTAGAGAAGGCGGCTGGCGCAGAACGCGTGTCGCACTCGGAACGATAGCGAGGGCAACAAGAAACACTCGGCACCAGCCATCTCAAGGGTGAGCGTCAGGCGTGCTGCCGTCCAATCACGGTGCGTCAACACCGTGTGACGGTACCAAGGCATTCCGACAACCAGAACGAGAAAAGGCCCCGGCCGCTCGGGCCGGGGCAAAGGTGTCGACAGGGTCAGGCTGACGCGGCGACCCACGCTATCGTGGGAGGGGAGCAGATGCTTGACAGGATACGGCTGCTCCGCGTCGGCCGCCTGTCACATTGGCAGCCATGCGCTCCTCCTCCAATCACGTTCGGTCAAGCCGACGTGAGCGCGCGCAATAGGGCCGCGGCCCAATGCCGGGCTTTCGGTCAAGGCCGGTGCTGTTCGTCGAATGGCGTGGCGCATGCATGGTGCGCAGTCCGTTGGCGGCATGGCGACGCGCCGTGGTGTTACGCGGAAACCGCCGCGAGCCAGGCGGCTCCCAGCAACGCGGCGGCTGCGAGACCGCTCGCGGGCTGTACCCAGGAGCGGTCCAGTACGGTCCCTGGCGCATGGGCGAGGCCCCAGCCGATGGCGCCACCCACTGCGAAGCCGGCGACATGGGCGAGGACGTCGGTGCGTTCGCCGCCGAAGCCGAGGAAGGCGAGCAGCATCAGCCCCGCGGCCGCCGGCGCCCAGCGGCGCAACCCGCCGGCCCATCGTTCGGGCTCGGCGGTCTGACGGTAGAGCGACAGAATGCCGAGCGCGCCGAACACGGCGGTCGAGGCGCCCACGGCAACATGGCTGTCCGGCTGAATCATCGCGTTGAGCGCGTTGCCAATCGTCCCGGCCAGCACGATGGAAAGCCAGGCGAGTCCGGCGCCCAGGAGCTGGGCTGCGATCACTGCCGCGACCATTCCGAAGACCAAGTTGGACAGCAGGTGTGCGAGGTCGACGTGCAACGTCAGCGCGGTGACGGTGCGCCACACCTCGCCGCCCGTGATGGCGCCGGCATCGGCAGCGCCCAAGCGGGTCCACTCGACGGGCGCGGCGCCGGTTCGCTCGGTCAGGAACACGGCGAGCAGGACGACGCCGTAGGCCATCGCCGCTTCGATGCCGTGAAGCGCGTCCCGTAACGGCAGGAGCCGCCGTCGGTGCCATCCCGTGTTCTCGCGCTCGTAGAGGTCGAGTTGCTCGCGGGCACGGACGGCGTCGTGACCCGCCACCGCGACCGACACATGGCCGTCGGCCGGTGCGATTCGGCACCGAATGCCGACCGCCGTCAGCACCAGCGCGAGCTGTTCGGCATCGCGCTGTGTCCGGCACAGTCCCACTTCGGTCCATTCGGTCATCGCGCTTCCGGCCCCGCTACCGCCCCGGACATGGGATCGAGGGGCGCTCTGCGCACGGCATTTCGCCGATCAGGGGAGCGTGCTCGGTCACGAGGCGGCGGCACGGGCTGGAAAAAGTTTGCCGAGGCCGGCCCGGGCGGTAATCCTCGCCGCGGGGACATCGAGTCGAGGCGGGGCCGAACGATGCAGGAACTCCAACGAAGCATCCGCTTGCTCTACACGGGCCGGAGCCGGAAGGCGACCGTCTTCCGCTACGGCCTGATCGCCTTCGACGCGCTGAGCATTCTCTACTTCATCGGCACGGCCGCGTTGCCGCAGACCACTTTGCTGACGGTGGTGAACACCGCACTCGGTCTGGCCATCCTGACCGACTTCTTGGCGCGCCTCTGGATCGCGGAGAACCGGCCGCGGATGCTGACCCGGATCTACACGCTTGCCGATATCGTGATCGCGTCCCTCCTGCTGGCGCCGCTGTTCACCGACGACCTCGCCTTCCTGCGCATCCTGCGCGGGCTGCGGCTGATCCACTCCTACCATCTGATCCGCGACCTCAGGCGCGAGAGCCGTTTCTTCCGCCTGCATGAGGACGCCGTCTACGCCGCCGTCAACCTGTTCGTCTTCGTTTTCGTAACGACATCGTTCGTGTTCGTCTTCGCCTTTGACGAGCGTGCAGATCCCGCCGCCTATATCGACGCGCTCTATTTCACCGTGGCGACGCTGACCACCACGGGCTTCGGCGACATCGTCCTGCCGAGCCCGGGCGGCAAGCTCTTGTCGGTGTTCATCATGGTGGTGGGGGTGGCCCTCTTCGTCCAGCTTGCGCGCGCCATCTTCCAGCCCTCCAAGATCAGGTACAAATGCCCGGAATGTGGGCTCAACCGTCACGATCCCGACGCGATCCATTGCAAGCACTGCGGCGAGCCGCTCAAGATCGAGACCGAAGGCGCGGATGCGGGATGAGCGGCGCGCCAGAATCTCGTGTGGGGCGTTCTCGCGGCTTCGGTGGGTGCCGATACTGTGTCAGGTCAGCCCCAGCTCCTGCGCCTTGATCAGGCGGGCGAGGTATTTGGAGTAGACGCGGGCCTGGGAGAAGGCGCCGGCGGTGAACCACAGACCGCGCTGGCCGGTCGGGGTCCACATGCTGTTGAGCTCCTGGGTCTCGGGGTCGAACCCCCAGATCGGGCCGGCGCGCTCCGCGACCTCCTCGCCGAAGAGCTGACGCACCATATGGTCCTGGCCCTTATAGCCGGTCGCGAGGACGACGAGTTCGGCATCGAGCTCGCGCCCGTCCTTCATGCGTGCACCGTCCGGCGTGAAGGTCTCGATGTCGTGGTACTGGACCAGGCCGATCTCTCCCGCCGCGATCAGCTCCGAGGCGCCGACGTTGAAATAGTAGCCGCCACCACGCGTGCGGTACTTGAGCGGCCAGCCGGTGCCGTCCTCGCCGAACTCCAGCCGGAAGCCGGCCTTCTCGAGCCTGTCGAGCAGCGGCTTGTCGATCTCTTTCACCTTGTCGGTGATCCGCTTGTGGAAGGTCTTGAGCAGGCCGAGGGTGACCGAGGCGTTGAGCAGGTCGCGGTCTTCGAGCGGCGGACCCTCGCCCGAGTAGATGCCGTCGTAGAGCTGGGCGCTGGGCTCGATGTTGACCACCAGTGTCGGGCTGCGCTGGACCATGGTGACGCGTGCGCCATGGCCGTGCAGGTCCTGGGCGATGTCGTGGGCCGAGGTGCCGGTGCCGAGCACCAGCACGCCCTTGCCGCGCCATGCGCTGCCGTCCGCGAACTGGCTCGAATGCAGCACCGGGCCTGCGAAGCGGTCGAGTGTCGGGATTTCGGGGATCGAGGGCGTGCCGCTGACCGAAGTCGCCATGACGATGTGGCGCGGGCGCATGACACGCTCACTCCCGTCGGCGAGGGTGAGGCGCGCCTCCCAGCAGCTTGCCGCGTCGTCCCATTGCGCGCCGTCGAACGAGGTTTCCGTCCAGAAGTCGATCTCCATGGCGTCGACGTAGAATTCGAGCCAGTTGGCGACCATGTCCTTCGGGATGTAGGTGGGCCAGGTGGCCGGGAAGGGCAGGTGGTTGGTGTCGCGCCTGTTGTGCAGCTTGAGCCCGTGATAGCGCAGCCGCCAGTTGTCGCCGATGCGCTTCATGCGGTCGACCACCAGCGTGTCGACGTCGAGCTGGCCCAGCCTTGCTGCCGCGGTGAGGCCGGCATGGCCGCCGCCGACCACCAGTACGGTGGGGTCTCGGTCGGTGTAGGCCGCGCGCTCGCGCCGGCGATCGAGCCAGTTGGGGCCGTGGAAGTCGGGATCGAAGGCCGGCGGCTCGCGGCGGGTGCGCAGGCTGGCCTCCTCGTGGCCGGCGATATCCTCGAGCGCGGTGAGCAGGGTCCACGCCCGCCCGGTGCCGCTGTCGGCGCGGAAGCGCAGGACGCCCGAGCAGGGGCCGACGGCCGTATCGAACTTCAGGATCGCCTCGACGCACGGAATGCCGGCGCGGTCGACCGCGCGCGGCGGGCAGCGCTCGAAGTCGATGGCGAAGCCCCGCGCCTCGCGGCTTGGCGCCACCTCGGCCAGGGCCGCGCCGATCGCCTCGGCGCCGGTCACGGTCTCGAGTCGCCAGCGCAACCCGGCGACGTCGCGCCAGTGGCCGTCGGGCAGGAACAGCGCGGATATCCGTTGCGGATCCGCGGCGTCGATTGCGGCGTTGAACCGGGTGAGCCAGTCCGCGGCGGCACGGGCCGCGCCATCGTCGGGGGCCGCGCCAACAGGCGCCGCGTGAGTGGTGTCGACCTCGTCCATGATGAAACGGTAACAACCGGCCGCGCCTGGGCGCAATCGGCTTCACCGGGACGGCGCTATGCGCGCGCGGCGGAGGGATAGGCACAGTCGGCGAGGGTGGTGGCGTCGAGCTCGCGCAGGAAGGCCTCGCGCGCCTGGGCCAGCGTGATCGCGGCCGCGGGGCGAGCGAGGCGGATGCCGCCACCCGCGCCGCGCGCAGGGGTGGGAGCGCCGCATAGGGGATGGGCGCGGCGCCGTTGGTTCGCTAGGCTCCGGCGGAAATATCGGTGGCGCGAACAAAGAACGCGAACTGGGACGGCACACGATGGCGCAGACCAAGGTCGTGGTGGTGGGCGGCGGCAACGCCGCCATGTGCGCGGCGCTCGCGGCGGCCGAGGCCGGCGCCGCGGTCACCGTGCTCGAGCGTGCGCCCGAGGACGAGGCCGGCGGCAACTCGCGTTTCACCGCGGGCGCGATGCGGGTGGTCTATGACGGGGTCGAGGATCTGCGCGAGCTGATGCCCGACCTGTCGGACGCCGAGATCGAGAAGACCGACTTCGGCGCGTACCCCGCGGACAAGTTTTTCGACGACATGGGCCGGGTGACCCAGTACCGCACCGATCCCGAGCTGTGCGAATTGCTGGTCACGCGCAGCTTCGCAACCCTCATGTGGATGCGCGGAAAGGGCGTGCGCTTCGTGCCGATCTGGGGCCGGCAGGCCTACCAGGTGGACGGGAGGTTCAAGTTCTGGGGCGGCCTCACGGTCGAGGCCTGGGGCGGCGGACCGGGGCTGGTCGAGGCGTTGACCAAGGCCTGTGCCGAGGCCGGCGCCGAGATCCGCTACCGCGCCAAGGCGGTGGGATTGATCCACGACGACCGCGGCGTTCATGGCGTACGCATTCGACAATCGCACCACACGTACGATTTGGACGCGGACGCGGTGGTGCTGGCGGCCGGCGGGTTTCAGGCCAATACCGAGTGGCGCACGCGCTATCTGGGGCCGGGCTGGGATCTGGCGCAGGTGCGCGGCACGCGCTTCAACACCGGCGACGGCATCCGCATGGCGCTCGAGGCTGGCGCGATGCCGTGGGGCAACTGGTCGGGCTGCCACGCGGTGGGCTGGGAGCTCAACGCGCCGCCCTTCGGCGACCTGGCGGTGGGCGACGGCTTCCAGAAGCACTCCTACCCGCTGGGCATTATGCTCAACGCGCGCGGCGAGCGTTTCGTCGACGAGGGCGCGGACTTCCGCAACTACACCTATGCCAAGTACGGCCGCGCGGTGCTCGAGCAGCCGGGCCATTTCGCCTGGCAGGTGTTCGACGCCAAGGTCACGCAGCTGCTGCGCGACGAGTACCGCATCCGCGAGGTAACCAAGGTGCGCGCCGACACGCTCGAGGAGCTGGCGGAGAAGATGGAGGGTGTCGACCCCGCGGGCGCGCTGCGCACGATCGAGGCATTCAACGCGGCGGTGAGGACCGACGTGCCTTTCGACCCCAACGTGCTCGACGGCCGCGGGACCGAGAGGCTGGCGGTACCCAAGTCCAACTGGGCCAACCCGCTCGATACCCCGCCCTACGAGGCCTACGGCGTCACCTGCGGCATTACCTTCACCTTCGGCGGCCTGCGCATCGACGGCGCGGCGCGGGTGATCGACACCGAGGGCGAGGCGATCCCCGGTCTGTTCGCGGCCGGCGAGCTGGTCGGCGGGCTGTTCTATCACAACTATCCGGGCGGCACCGGCCTGACCGCCGGCGCGGTGTTCGGCCGCATCGCCGGGACGACGGCGGCGCGGGACGCGCGCGGGGAGGCGGCGGCATGACGGCGCTGGGATTCGTCGGGCTTGGCGTCATGGGCGAGGCCATGTGCCGGAACCTCGCGCGCAAGTCGGGCGCGCGGGTGCTGGGCTACGACCCTCGGCCCGAGCCCTTGGAACGGCTGGCGGTGGACGGTGTCGAGGCACGCGACAGCGTGGCGACGTTGGCGGCGGAGGCCGACGCGCTGTTCCTGTCGCTGCCCGGCGGCGAGCAGCTCGAGGCGGTGATCGCCGGGCCGGGCGGCGTTCTGGAAAGCGGGCGCGAGGGCCTGCTGGTGGTCGACCACACGACGGCGCCGGTCGGCTTGACGCGGGAGCTGGCGGCGAAGCTGGGCGCCGCTGGGATCGGCTTCCTCGACGCGCCCGTCGCGCGCACCCGCGCGGCGGCGGTCGAGGGCACGCTGTCGATCACCGTGGGCGGTCCGGAAGACTTGTTCGAGCAAGCGCGACCGTGGCTCGCCTGCATGGCCACCGACATCCTGCGCTGCGGCGAGGTGGGCGCCGGGCAGGTGGTCAAGCTGATGAACAACATGGTCCTGATCGAGACCGTCACCGCGCTGGCCGACGCGCTCACCATCGGCGAGCGCGCAGGGCTCGACGGCGCGGTGCTCTTCGAGGCGCTGGCCAACGGCTCGGCCGACAGCTTCGCGCTGCGCAACCACGGCATGAAGGCGATGCTGCCGCGGGAGTTCCCGTCGCCCGCCTTCTCCGCCGAGTACGCGCTCAAGGATCTACGCTACGCACTCGACCTGGCCGAGGAGACCGGCGTGCCGGCGCCCGCCGCCAGGGTCGCCCGCGCGGCGCTCGAGCGGGCGATCGCGGCGGGGCACGGCGACAAGTACTTTCCGGTATTGTTGGAGGTGGCCGGAGAGACCGAATGACGCAGGTGTCGTTGAGCCTCCGTTAGTACCTTCGGCCGGAAGATCGGGAGCATGGCCGAGAACGATGACAACACTGCCCCCGATGCCCTCGACCTCGCGCTTGAGGATCTGCTCGAGGCGCTCGACGGTATCGTCTATGCGGTTGACCGCGAAGGCCGGATCGTCGCCCATTCGACCGGCGACTGGTCTGCGGCGTGCGAGGCTGGGGGCGCCCCCGAGTTGGCCGAACCCGAGACCGTACTCGGCCGTCCACTGGCGGACTTTGCGGCTGGCGACGAAGTGCGCGGCGTGATCGAGCGGCAGCTCGCCGCGGTGCTCGCGGGCGAGGGGCCGGTCGTCTACCACTTCCGCTGCGACGCCCCGGACGTGCGCCGCGAAATGCGCATGGCGATCTCGCCGTTGCGCTCGGGCGGCGCCGTGCACGGCGCGCTGTTCCAGTCGGTGGTGCTTCGCGAGGCGGTACGGCCGCCGCTGGACATCTACGACCACAAGGCGCTGCGCGAGCGCTTTGCCGATCGGAACAGCATCCCCGTCGTCACCATGTGCGCCTACTGCCAGCGGTTGCGCAGGAGCCCCGACGAGCCGTTCGTCGACGCCGAGGCGTACTATCGAGCCGGCGGAACAAGCGAGGTCCGTGTCAGCCACGGCATCTGCCCGGACTGCATCACCAAGGTCGAGCCCGCCGGGCTTGGGTCCGCCGACGGCGTGATCGCCTGACCGGCGAGTGGGGCGGCGTCAGCGCGTCACCTGATCGACGTCCCGCACCGCGCCGCGCGAGGCGCTGGTGGCCAAAGCGGCGTACGCGCGCAAGGCCGTCGATACCGCGCGCTCGCGCGCCTTCGGCTTCCAGGCCTCGGCGCCACGCGCCTCCATCGCCTTGCGGCGCTTCACAAGCTCGGCGTCGGACACAGCGAGGTGGATGCGGCGGTTGGGGATGTCGATTTCGACGGTGTCGCCGTCCTCGACCAAGCCGATCGCGCCGCCGGCCGCGGCCTCGGGCGAGACGTGGCCGATCGACAGGCCCGAGGTGGCGCCGGAGAAGCGGCCGTCGGTGACCAGTGCGCATTTCGCCCCCAGGCCGCGCGCCTTGATCATCGAGGTGGGCGCCAGCATCTCCTGCATCCCCGGTCCGCCCTTGGGGCCCTCGTAGCGCACGATCAGCGCGTCACCGTCCTGCACCTTGCCCTTGACGATGGCGTGGACCGCCTCGTCCTGGCTCTCGACGATCCGCGCCGGGCCGGCGAAGGTATAGGCCGAGGGGTCGACGCCGGCGGTCTTCACGATACAGCCTTCCTCGGCGAGATTGCCGTAGAGCACGGCGAGGCCGCCGTCGGCCGAGTAGGCGTGCGCGATGTCGCGCACGCAGCCCTCGGCGCGGTCGAGGTCGAGCGATTCGTAGACATTGTTGGACTGGAACGGCTCGACCGTCGCCACGCCGCCGGGTCCGGCGGTGTAGAAACGATGCACCTCCTCGGACTGGGTGCGGCGGATGTCCCAATGCTCGAGC
>CAZMTC010000038.1:14525-21562 GCA_964569105.1 uncultured Alphaproteobacteria bacterium
GCGCGTCGCCCAGCGACGGGCTGTGGACGGTGCCGACGGAGGCGTCGAGCAGGCCGCCGCGCTCGAGCTCGCCCATGATCGCCATCACCCCGCCGGCGCGGTGCACGTCCTCCATGTGGTAGTGGGAGGAGGGCGAGACCTTGCAGATATTGGGCACATGGCGCGACAGCCGGTCGATGTCGGCCATGGTGAAGTCGACCCCGGCCTCGTGGGCGGCGGCAAGCAGGTGGAGGACCGTGTTGGTCGAGCCGCCCATGGCGATGTCCATGGTCATCGCGTTCTCGAACGCCCGCCGGTCGGCGACCGAGCGCGGCAGCACCTCGTCCTCGTCGAGCTCGTACCAGCGGCGGGTGTTCTCGACCACCAGCCGCGCGGCCTCGAGGAACAGCTCCCTGCGCGTGGCGTGGGTGGCGAGCAGCGAGCCGTTGCCGGGCAGGGCGAGGTCCAGCGCCTCGGCCAGGCAGTTCATCGAGTTGGCGGTGAACATGCCCGAGCACGAGCCGCAGGTCGGGCAGGCGGAACGCTCGATCGCCAGGCTGTCCGCGTCCGAGACGGTGGGACTGGCGCCGGCCACCAGCGAGTCGACCGCGTCGACCACCACGGTCTCGCCCCGGATCACCGCCTTGCCGGCCTCCATCGGCCCGCCCGAGACGAACACGGTGGGCAGGTTCAGGCGCAGCGCGGCCATCAGCATGCCCGGCGTGATCTTGTCGCAGTTGGAGATGCAGATCAGCGCGTCGGCGCAATGCGCGTTGACCATATACTCGACCGAGTCCGCGATCAGGTCGCGCGAGGGCAACGAATACAGCATGCCGTCGTGACCCATCGCGATGCCGTCATCGACCGCGATGGTGTTGAACTCCTTGGCGACGCCGCCGACGCGCTCGATCTCGCGCGCCACCATCTGGCCCATGTCCTTGAGGTGCACGTGGCCGGGGACGAACTGGGTGAAGGAGTTGGCGACCGCCACGATGGGCTTGCCGAAATCCTCCTCCTTCATGCCGGTGGCGCGCCACAGCGCGCGCGCGGCGGCCTGGTTGCGACCCTGGGTGGTGCGGTGCGAGCGGTAGGCGGGCATCGGCGGACCTCGGTCGGTTGGAGTCTTGTCGCGGACAGAGTAGCGAAGAGGCGGGGTGGGTGCCATGGGTGGGCACCGCACCGCCTCCGCGTTGGTTTCAAGGGTGGACGTCCGCGCCGCGTTCGCGTATATGGCCCGGCATCATGCACGAGCGACGGCTGCCCGAGTTCAAGACCTGCCGATGGTGACGCGTCACAGCTGACGCGCGCGCCCGCATCCCCGTGGGCGCATCCCAAGCCGCTCGTTCTCCAGCAAGCACCAATCGGACTCCGCGCCACAGGACCCTGTGCGTCCGGCGCGGCATGAACTCGGGAGTTCCACCATGCGCTACGATTTCCGCGCCGCCTGCGGGCTGTCCGTCGCCCGCGCCGAGGCGGCGCTCGACTATT
Organism: uncultured Alphaproteobacteria bacterium; assembly: GCA_964569105.1. Lineage (GTDB taxonomy): Bacteria > Pseudomonadota > Alphaproteobacteria > CAZMTC01 > CAZMTC01 > CAZMTC01. Next base: position 15,993 of record CAZMTC010000038.1, read on the forward strand.
CCGCCGGCATCGCCCATCTGATCCGCCGCCTCGACGGGGCGCCGGGCGCCTTCTTCTCCTCGGGCGTCGAGTACCCCGACCGCTATTCGCGCTACGATTTCGGCTTCGTCGACCCGCCGCTCGAGTTCGTCGCGCGCGGCCGGGTACTGCGCGCCCGGGCGCTCAACGCGCGCGGCGAGCGGCTGCTGGCGCTGCTGCGCCCGATCCTGGCCGCCACGCCCGAGGCGGCGGTGGTCGAGGACGCCGCGGACGCGCTGGGCCTCGAGATCGCCGAGGCGGCCGGTGTCTTCCCCGAGGAGGAGCGCAGCCTCCAGCCCACCGTCTTCTCGCCGCTGCGCCGGCTGGTCGCCGCGTTCGAGGGCTTCGAGGACCCGTTCCTGGGGCTCTACGGCGCCTTCGGCTACGACCTGCTGTACCAGTTCGACCCGCAGCCCCTGGCCAAGGACCGGGCGGAGGGGGCGAAGCTGCTGCGCCTCTACCTGCCGGACCGGGTGTTCGTGCTCGACCGCCGCATGGAGACGGCGCGCCGCCTGGAATACGACTTCGCGCGCGGCGCGCTGGGCACGGCGGAGATCGGGCGCGCGCCGCTGCCGCCCGAGGCGGTCGACCGGCCCTGCCGGGTGGGGGCGGTCGCCGTCGACCAGGACGACGCCACCTACGGCGCCCATGTCGAGGCGGCGCGCGAGCGCATCGCGGCGGGCGACGTGTTCGAGATGGTGCTCTCGCGCAGCTTCGCGGCGCCCTTCGACGGCCCGCCCTCGGCGGTGTTCCGGCGCATGCGCCAGGTCAATCCGAGTCCCTACGAGTTCTTCCTCCAGTTCGGCGACGAGGCGCTCGTCGGCGCGTCGCCCGAGATGTTCGTGCGGGTCGAGGGTGACCGGGTCGAGAGCTGCCCCATCGCCGGCACGGTGCGGCGCGGGGCGGACGCGATGGAGGACGCCGAGCGCATCCGCGAGCTGCTCAACTCGCGCAAGGACGAGGCCGAGCTGACCATGTGCACCGACGTCGACCGCAACGACAAGGCGCGCATCTGCGAGCCGGGCTCGGTACGGCTGCTCGACCGGCGCATCATCGAGCGCTACACGGGGCTGTTCCACACCGTCGACCATGTCGAGGGCCGGCTGCGCGCGGGCATGAGCGGGATCGACGCGTTCCTGAGCCACATGTGGGCGGTGACGCTGACCGGCGCGCCCAAACGGATGGCGACCCGGCTGATCGAGCGCATGGAGGCCGAGCCGCGCGGCTGGTACGGCGGCGCCATCGGCATGCTCGGGCTCGACGGCAGCGTCAACACCGGCATCACCATCCGCACGGTGCACATCGCGGCCGGGCAGGCGCGCTACCGCGCCGGCGCCTCGCTGGTCTACGATTCAGACCCGCAGGCCGAGGCCGACGAGACCCGCACCAAGGCGGCGGCGTTCTTTCGCGTGATGGAGACGCTGGCGGAGGGGCCGGTCAAGGCGGCGCCCGCGGCCCAGGCGGTCGAACCCATCCGCTGCCGCGTGGCGATGATCGACAACGAGGACAGCTTCGTCCACATGCTGGCCGACTACTTCCGGCGCGCGGGGGCCGAGGTCACGACCTACCGCTGGGGCCGACCGGCGGCCGAGGTCGCGGCGGGGCGGCCCGACTTGGTGGTCCATTCGCCGGGCCCGGGGCGGCCCGAGGAATTCGGCGTGCCGAGGCTGGTGCGCGATCTGGCCGCGTTGGGCGTGCCGCAATTCGGCGTCTGCCTGGGCCTGCAGGGCGTCGCCGAGGCGTTCGGCGGCTCGGTTCGCCGGCTGCCGGTGCCGCGCCACGGCATGAGCTGGGAGGTCGAGCACGACGGCACCGGCCTGTTCGAGGGGCTGCCGAGCCCATGCCCGGTGGGCGCCTACCATTCGCTCCACGCCCCGGCCGATGCGCTGCCGGCGGAGCTTGCGTTGACCGCGCATACGGCGGCCGGGCTGGTGATGGCGCTGGAGCACCGGTCGCTGCCGATCGCGGCCGTGCAGTTCCACCCGGAATCGATCCTGTCGCTCCATGGCGGGGTGGGGCTGCGCCTCGTGCGCAATGCGTTGGCAATGTTGGCGGTCGGCGCGGAACAAGGCGCGGCGGCGGCCGGATAGCCGCCCGCGGACCGCGCCTATTCCATGGCCGGCTTCCCGCCCGGAAAGTGGCGCCGCGCCTTGGCCGGGTCACCGGCCGGGACGCCGGTCGCCTCGGCGAAGGCGACGAGGGTGGGTTCGTGGCCGAGCAGGAAGTCGAGCACCGCGCCCATGAGGCTGGGGTCGGCGGCCGTGGCCTGCGCGTGGAGCCCGGCCGGGCCGAGGCCGGTCAGCGACAGGAAGCGGGGCAGCAGCCGCTCGTCGCCCGCGATATAGGCGAGGCCTTGTATAGCGACCGTCTCGGCGCGCTCGCGGGTCATCCGGGCACCCGTCAGTAGTCGAGCTTGTAGTTCAGGCCGACGCTGGAGTCGCTGCCGGCGCTGGAGGTTTCCCCCTCGATGGTAACGTTGTCGAACACTTCGATCTCGACGCCGACCGAGGACGATTCGGGCCCAAGCCCCTGGTCGACGCGCAGGAACACGTCCTCGGCCAGGTACTTGCCGGCGCGTACCGTGCTGCCGCTCACGCCGTCGTCGGTGCCCTCGAAGGTGAGCACGTCGATACCCAGCGTGTTGCGCACCCGGTCGGTGATGCCGCCGCCGCTCAAGAAAGTGCCGCTGAGCGTCGCCGCGGCCTCGGCGAGCTGTAACGCCTGGGCGGCGCTGATCTGGCCGGCCGACTGCCCGAAGAACAGGCGCGACAGGATCTCGTCGCGCGGCATGGCGGGGCGCGAGCCGAGTTCGATGTCGAGATTGCTTGGCGAACCCGTGACGCGGACGATCGCGGTCAGCGCATCGGTGTCGGCCTCCGCCGTGAAATCTATCCGTGGTTCGTCCGGCGGGCCGTCGAAGGTCACCACGCCATTGGTGACCTCGAAGGTACGGCCCAGCGCCGACATCGTGCCGCGCCGTACCTCCAGCGCGCCGTTCAGGCGCGGGTCCGAGATCGTCCCCGTGACGTCGAGCGTGCCACCCCACTCGGAGTCGAGCCCGCGGCCGCGGACGAAGAGCTGACCGGGCACGTCGACTGCGATATCCAGCTCTACGGGGATTTCGGCCTCCTCGTCTTCAGGCATCGCGAGGCCCTGGAACCGGCTGCCCGGCGTGTTTACCGTGATGCGCGAGGTGTCGATGGCCGTGGACACCGTCGCGTCCTGGGGAAGCTGGCGTGGGATGTTGACGGTGCCCCGATCGACCGTGAGTTCGCCGCCTAGCTCCAGCCCGTTGCCGGTGCCGCGTAGCCGCAGGTCACCGCTGAGCTGGATCGTCGCGATATCGAGGCGCATGGCCCGGAACCCGTCGACGTCGACGCGCACCTCCAGGCCGCGGCCGAAGGTGTCGCCGAATGGCCGCAGCGCACCCGTTCCGGAAAGGGTCCCGCCGTCGCCGTCATTGGCACTCAACTCGGTGACCCGCACCGTATCGTCCTCGAGCCGCGCGCTGAGCGCGAGGTCGCGCAGGACGGCGCCGGTGGTCAGGCTCTCGAAATAGCCGGCGTCGAGCTCGGCGGTGCCGGTCAGGCTGGGACGAGCCAGCGGGCCCTGGGCCCGGATGGCAATGTCGAGCTCGCCGCGCAGCACGGTCTCGCCCACCGGTACCAACACCATGGCCTGAGCCAGATCGAGCACACCCTGGGCGCTGGCATCGAGGCGCGATTCATCGGTCACCTGGGGCAGGCCTCGGGGGCCGCCGGGCTTCGCCGCCAATGTGATATCGAAGCCGAGCGGTGGCGCGATCGCCGAGGACACCGTGCCGGTGAGCGAAAGGCCCTCGCCGTCGATACCGCCCGAGGCGTCGAGCTCCAGCGCCGTCTTGTCCTCGCCTTCGAGGCCCGGAACGACGATATCGCGTGCCGTGAGACGGATGTCGCCCGCAGGCGCGCGGCCGGCGGCGGCATCGATGCTGAGATCGACGCCCACCTGGCCGGTGACGCCTGGGCTCGGCCCGACGAGGTCGAGGAGGGCGGCGGGCAGCTGGCGCGCGGTCAGGGTCGCCGCGAGCGCGTCGGGGGCGAGTCGCCCGTTCAATTCGACCGAGCCCTCGTCGAGGTCGAGGGCCAAACCGTCCAGGGTCGTGGCATTGCCGTCACCTTCGACCGTGGCAGGCGCGCGCAGCGCGATGCTGTGTGGGCCCACTTCTCCGCCGAAGCGCTCAACCCGCAGGGTCCAGGCGGGCAGGTCCAGGCGCAGCGTGCCGCCGCTCTCCAACTCATAGCCGGGCCGGCCGTCGTGGGCGGCGGCGAATTCGTAGCGCAATGCGCCGGCGTCGCCGTGCGCCGTCAGCCGCAAGGTATCTGCAGCGACAGTGCCGGCCGTTACGTTGTCGGCGGTCACCTCGGCCCGGCCAGCGGGCGCGCCCAGCAGATCGTCCAGCGTGCCGTCGGCGCGCAGGGTCCCGACGGTGATCGCGCCGTCGCCGTCGCCGCCGATCGACATCGACTGAGCGTCGAGCTCGAACGCCGCGGATTGGCTGCCACTCTTGCGCTCGAGATCGATCTCGCCCCGCACCCCACCGCCAAGCGCGCGGCCGACCAGGTCCGACCAGGGCGCCAGCTCGGCGATATCGACGGTCACACGGCCCTCGGCCGGCGGCCCCTCGGGGGCGAGGGTCAGGTCGGCGACCATCCGGCCGCCGCGGCTGTCACGCACGGTGAAGCCGGACAGGTGGACCGAGTCGTCCTCGAGCAGCGCGTAGCCGCCACTCATCGTGGCGTCGAGCAGGCCGGTTTCGAGGGCCAGGTCGACCGTGCCCTCGGGCAGCGGCGCAATCTGGGAGGCGCTGACGGTGCCGGACAACCGGTCGATCGACAGGCCGGCGACGGTCAAGGGCCCGGCGTCGATGCGCGCCTGAACGCTCGGCGCGTCGAGCGGGCCGTCGGCCGTCGCCTCGACCGTCACCGCACCCTCGGCCTGGACGCCTAGGAGTGCCTGCACTCCGGCGATGTTTGCGTTTTCGACACGGGCCCGGGCCTGCATGGTCCCGGTCTCGAGGTCGAGGTCGGCGCCACCCGTGATTGTGCCCAGGGCCGAGTCGGCCTCGAGGTTGCTCAGATGGAGCATCATGCCCCTGGCCGCGCGCAGCGAGACCTCGGCGCGAACCGAGGCCGGGCCGCCCATCAGCTCGGCGAGCCAGGTCGCGGTGGCGGGGTGGGGGATCGCTTCGGCCTCGATCCTGCCGGTCCAGCGGTCGAGCGGGCCGTCGCCCTCGATCTTCGCCCGGTAGCCGGGAAGGGCGAATTGCGCCACCTCGGACAGGAGCGCGGCTTTCGGTTCCTGGACTGCGATGCTGGCGTGCAGGGCGTTGCCGTGGATCGTGGCGTCGAGGCTGAACGAGCCACCCTCTGCCGCGTCGAGCAGCGTCGCGTCGAGCCTTGCCGAGCCGCGGTCGCGCTCGCGCAGCAACTCGGCCGATCCGTCGATCCGGGCCGCCGCAGCCGTGCCGACGACCGCCTCGGCGAGTTCGAGGCGATCGACGCGCAGCGCCT
>CAZMTC010000039.1:0-8101 GCA_964569105.1 uncultured Alphaproteobacteria bacterium
GCGCAAGCTGGCCAGCTCGATCAGCCGCTCCAACACAATGGTGGTCTTCATCAACCAGATCCGGATGAAGATCGGCGTCATGTTCGGCAGCCCCGAGACCACGACCGGCGGCAACGCGCTCAAATTCTACTCCTCGGTCCGGCTCGACATTCGCCGCATCGGCGCGATCAAGGAGCGCGACGAGATCGTCGGCAACCAGACCCGCGTCAAGGTGGTGAAGAACAAGATGGCGCCGCCGTTCAAGGTGGTCGAATTCGACATCATGTACGGCAAGGGCATCTCGAAGATGGGGGAGCTGATCGATCTCGGCGTCGCCGCCAACATCGTCGAGAAGTCCGGTGCCTGGTTCTCCTACGGCGACCAGCGCATCGGCCAGGGCCGCGAGAACGCAAAGACCTTCCTCAAGGACAATCCCGACATCGCCGCCGAGATCGAGGGCAAGATTCGCGAGAACGCAGGGCTGTTCGCCGAGCGCATGCTCGACCATGGCGGCGGCGACAATGACGGCGCCGCCGTGGAGGGCGACGAAAGCGCAGGCGACACCGCCTGACGACGCCGCTCGGTCCCGAGCGGCGCGGGCGCGTCCCAGGGGGCGCGCCCGCCGCCATTTCGGGTCCTCGGGTCGACCGTTGCGGCGTGGCTGCCAGCGCTGGACAGTATTCCGGACGGCCGGTAAAAGCGGGCGCCGGGGCATCCCCATTCTTTAGAATCGCTCCAAACTGTCTTTTCCACGCCTGCGGACGCACCTAGATTAGGGCCATGACCAGCGCCAACGACATCCGTGCGAGCTTCCTGAACTATTTCGCGGGGCACGGCCACGAGGTGGTTGCGTCGTCCCCGCTCGTGCCCCGCAACGACCCGACGCTGCTGTTCACCAACGCGGGTATGGTGCAGTTCAAGAACGTCTTCACCGGGGTCGAGAAGCGCGACTACAGCCGTGCCGCGACCGCGCAGAAATGCGTGCGCGCCGGCGGCAAGCACAACGATCTCGAGAATGTCGGCTACACCGCGCGCCACCACACCTTCTTCGAGATGCTGGGCAACTTTTCGTTCGGCGACTATTTCAAGGATTTCGCGATCGAGCTGGCCTGGAACCTGGTGACCAAGGAGTTCGGCCTGCCGCCCGAGCGGCTCCTGGCCACGGTTTACGCCGAGGACGACGATGCGTTCGAGCTGTGGCGCAAGATCGCCGGGCTGCCCGAGGATCGCATCATCCGCATCCCGACCTCGGACAACTTCTGGGCCATGGGCGATACCGGACCCTGCGGCCCGTGCTCGGAGATCTTCTTCGACCATGGCGACCACATCCCGGGTGGCCCGCCCGGCTCACCCGACGAGGACGGCGACCGGTTCATCGAGATCTGGAACCTGGTTTTCATGCAGTACGAGCAGGTGTCGCCCGGTGAGCGCGTCGACCTGCCGCGCCCCTCGATCGATACCGGCATGGGGCTCGAGCGCGTCACCGCCGTGCTCCAGGGCACGCACGACAACTACGACGTCGACCTGCTGCGCACCCTGATCGAGGCCTCGGCCGATCTTACGGGCCAGGCGCCCGACGGCGAGCGCGGCGTGTCGCACCGCGTCATCGCCGACCACATGCGCGCCTGCTCCTTCCTGATCGCAGACGGCGTGCTGCCGTCGAACGAGGGCCGCGGCTACGTGCTGCGCCGGATCATGCGCCGCGCCATGCGCCACGCGCATATGCTCGGCGCCGACGATCCGCTGATGTGGCGCCTGGCGCCGACCGTGGTGCGGACGATGGGCTCGGCCTATCCCGAACTGCAGCGGGCCGAGGCGCTGATCGGCGAGACACTGAAGCTCGAGGAGACGCGGTTCAAGACCACGCTAGAGCGCGGCCTCAAGCTGCTCGACGAGGAGACGGCGAGGCTGGGCGACAAGCAGGCGCTGCCGGGCGAGGTCGCCTTCAAGCTCTACGACACCTACGGGTTTCCGGTGGACCTGACCCAGGACATCCTGCGCGGCGAGGGCCGAGCGGTCGACATGGAGGGCTTCGAGGCGGCCATGGAGCGCCAGCGCGCCGCCGCTCGCAAGGCCTGGTCGGGCTCGGGCGAGGCCGCCCAGGACCGGCTGTGGTACGAGCTGCGCGAGGAGCTGGGCGCCACCGAGTTCCTCGGCTATCAGGACACGGTCGCCGAAGGCCGCATCGAGGCGCTGGTGTGCGGCGGCAAGCGCGTGAGCACGGCGAAGGCGGGCGACGAGGTGTCCGTCATCGTCAACCAGACGCCGTTCTATGCCGAGTCCGGCGGCCAGATCGGCGACACCGGCGTGATGTTCACGCCCGACGGGGCCGAGGTCGCCGTGCGCGACACCAAGAAGGCCGAGGACCTGCACGTCCACATCGGCGAGGTCCGGCGGGGCGAGATCGCCGTGGGCGACGTGGTCGAGCTGCGCATCGACGGCGAGCGCCGCACCAAGCTGCGCGCCAACCATTCGGTCACCCACCTGACCCACGAGGCGCTCCGACGGCGACTGGGGGATCATGTGACCCAGAAGGGCTCGCTGGTGGCGCCCGACTACATGCGCTTCGACTTCGCCCACCCCAAGCCGCTGAACGGGGAGGACATCCGCGCGATCGAGGACGACGTCAACCGCCGCATCCGCGCCAACGGCGAGGTCGTGACCCGCCTGATGACGCCCGACGAGGCGGTCGAAGCCGGCGCGCTGGCGCTGTTCGGCGAGAAGTACGGCGACGAGGTCCGCGTGGTCTCGATGGGCCCCGACGAGGATCGCGACTTCTACTCGACCGAGCTGTGCGGCGGCACCCATGTCCGGCGCACCGGCGACATCGGCCTGTTCAAGATCGTCGGCCAGAGCGCCGTATCGGCGGGGGTGCGGCGCATCGAGGCGGTCACCGGCGCGGCGGCTGAAGCGCATGTCGCGCAGGAGGAGCGCGCGCTGGCGGACGCTGCCGCGGCGCTGAAGACGCGGCCCGAGGAGTTGCCCGAGCGGGTCGCCGGGCTGATCGAGGAGCGCCGCAAGCTCGAGCGCGAGTTGAGCGAGGCACGGCGTCAGATCGCCCGCGGCGGCGGCAGCGGGAGCGCGGCGGCCGAGACCCGCGACGTGGGCGGCGTGACCTTCGCGCCGCGCCTGGTCGACGGCGTGCCGCCGCGCGAGCTCAAGCCCATGGCCGACGATCTCAAGAAGCAGATCGGTTCGGGGGTGGTGGCCATCGTCGGCACCGCCGAGGGCAAGGTGTCGCTGGTGGTCGGTGTGACCGACGACCTGACCGACCGCATCACGGCGGTCGACCTGGTGCGCGCCGGCGCCTCCGCCGTGGGCGGCAAGGGTGGCGGCGGCCGAGCGGACATGGCGCAAGCCGGCGGCCCCGATGCCGGCAAGGCCGCCGACGCCATCAAGGCGATCGAGCAGGCGCTGGGCACCGCCGCTTAGGGCCAGCGCCCGCGCGGGATGCGGCGCATCGCCGTGCGGAAGCGCCTTCGTCGCCGTTCGGACCCGGGAGGCCCCGTGACCGACGCGGCACGCATCGACGATCTCCTGCACGGCACCGGGCTCTTCGTGCGCGGCGGATTCCACCCGGCGCCCGCGGACGGCGTGCCGCCCATGCCCGATGGCCGCCCGTCCCGATCGCTGGTACTGCTGGGAAACGCCGGCCCGGAGCTATGGAACCGGTTCGTGGAAGACGGCCCCGGAGCCGATCCGCGGCATCCCTTCGACAGCTGGCTCACCCCGGTCCTCGATCGCGTCGCCGCGGAGGCTGGCGCGGCCTTGGTGCTGCCCAATCGCGGGCCGCCGTTCCCTCCGGTCCAGCGCTGGGCCGCGCGGGCGGACGCGGTCCATCGGAGCCCGCTCGGCCTCGACATTCACCCGGACTTCGGCCTGTGGCACGTCTACCGGGCGGCGTTGCTGTTCGCCGAGAAACTGGACTTTCCGCCGCCGGACGACCGCCCCAGCCCGTGCGACGCCTGCACCGCCAAGCCGTGCCTGGCGGTGTGTCCGGCCGACGCCTTCCGGTCCGAGGGGTTCGATCGGCACGCGTGCCACGATCACGTGGTGGGTCCGGCCGGGGCCAACTGCCGCGACCGCGGATGCCTGGCGCGCCGCGCCTGTCCGGTCGGCCGGTCCTACGCCTATCCGCCCGACGCCGGCCGGTTCCACATGGCGGCCGTGCTGCGCGCCGTCGCCCGTGGGGTTTGAACCGCGGGACTGTTGTTCTAATCTCCGCCCGCCCGGCAGGGCGCTTCCGCCGCCCGCAATCCGATCAGCCCGCATCAGGGAGACGACATGAAGTTCGAAGGCACCGAGAGCTACGTCGCCACCGAGGACCTGATGGTCGCGGTCAACGCGGCGGTCACCCTGGAGCGCCCGCTGCTGGTCAAGGGCGAGCCCGGCACGGGCAAGACCGTGCTCGCGCACGAGATCGCCAAGGCGCTGGGCAAGCCGCTGATCCAGTGGCACATCAAGTCGACCACCAAGGCCCAGCAGGGCCTCTACGAATACGACGCGGTCAAGCGCCTGCGCGATTCCCAGCTCGGCGACGAACGGGTGCACGACATCTCCAACTACATCATGCGCGGCAAGCTGTGGGAGGCGTTCGAGGCCGACGAGCAGCCGGTGCTGCTGATCGACGAGATCGACAAGGCCGACATCGAGTTTCCCAACGATCTGCTGCTCGAGATCGATCGGATGGAGTTCCACGTCTACGAGACGCGCGAGACCATCACGGCCACGACGCGCCCGATCGTGATCATCACATCGAACAACGAGAAGGAGCTGCCCGACGCCTTCCTGCGTCGCTGCTTCTTCCACTACATCCGCTTTCCCGACCAGGAGACGATGCAGCGGATCGTCGCGGTGCACTTCCCCGACATCAAGAAGGAGCTGCTGCGCGCGGCGATGACCGCCTTCTACAACATCCGCGAGGTCCCGGGGCTCAAGAAGAAGCCCTCCACCTCCGAGCTGCTCGACTGGCTCAAGCTGCTGGTCGCCGAGGACATCCCGCCCGAGGCGCTGCGTTCGGGCGACATGAAGGAGATCATCCCGCCGCTCTATGGCGCCTTGCTCAAGAACGAGCAGGACGTGCACCAGTTCGAGCGGCTGATCTTCATGTCGCGCCGCAACCAGCAGAACTGAGCGACGGCCCCAGGGGGCATCCATGTTCACCGAGTTCTTCTACGAGCTGCGCGAGAACAAGGTTCCGGTGTCGCTGCGCGAGTACCTGACCCTGCTCGAGGCGGTGCAGGAGGGGCTCGCGGGCTACTCGGTCGAGGATTTCTACTATCTCTCTCGCGCCTCGCTGGTGAAGGACGAGCGCAACCTGGACAAGTTCGACCGGGTGTTCGGCCACGTGTTCAAGGGCGTCGAATACCTGTCCGAACTGTTCGGGGACGACGAGATCCCGGAGGAATGGCTCAAGGCGCTCGCCGAGAAGGTGCTGACCGAGGAGGAGAAGGCGCAGATCGAGGCCATGGGCGGCTGGGAGAAGCTCATGGAGGAGCTGCAGAAGCGCCTCGAGGAGCAGGAGGGCCGCCACGAGGGCGGCAACAAATGGATCGGCACCGCCGGCACCTCGCCCTACGGCGCCTACGGCTACAACCCCGAGGGCGTCCGCATCGGCCAGAAGGAGAACCGCAACAACCGCGCGGTCAAGGTGTGGGACAAGCGCGAGTTCAAGAACCTCGACGACACGCTCGAGCTCGGCACCCGCAACATCAAGGTTGCCCTGCGCCGGCTGCGCAAGTTCGCCCGCGAGGGCGCGGCGACCGAGCTCGACCTGCCCGGCACCATCCACAACACCGCCAAGCAGGGCTGGCTCGACATCCGGATGCAGCCCGAGCGGCACAACGCGGTCAAGGTACTGCTGTTCTTTGACGTGGGCGGCTCGATGACGCCCTTCGTCCGCACCTGTGAGGAGCTGTTCTCCGCGGCGCGCACCGAGTTCAAGCACATGGAGTATTTCTACTTCCACAACTGCGTCTACGAGGGGTTGTGGAAGGACAATCGGAGGCGCCATGCCGAGCGTATCGACACTTTCCAGGTGCTGCACACCTACCCGCACGACTACAAGGTGATCTTCGTCGGCGACGCCTCGATGAGCCCCTACGAGATCGTCTATCCCGGCGGATCGGTGGAGCACTTCAACCCCGAGCCCGGCGAGGCCTGGCTGCGCCGGATCGTCGATACCTACCCCAAGGTCGCCTGGCTCAACCCGGTGCCGCGGCGGCACTGGAAGTACACGCCCTCGATCGAGATGATCTCGACCCTGCTCGAGGACCGCATGTATGAGCTCACCCTCGAGGGCCTCGACGAGGCCATGCGGGGGCTGGCCAAGTAGGTACGTCTGCGGTTTGGGTCGCCATGCCGCATGGCCTTTCGCGCCCGCGGTGATAGGCTTGTCTCCGCCGAACCGCATGCGATTTCAATCCGGAGGTCTCGATGCCCCCTCGCGATCCGCGCGCCATCCTTGCGACGCATGAGGTCACCAACCAGCCGCGTCCGCTGGTCGACTACAACCTGTTCGACACCGACGCGGCGTTGCGCGAGGCGCTTGAGCGCGAGGGCGCCGGGTGGGCTGCGGACAAGGTGCGGGCGTTCGGCCAGGCGCTGGGCACCGAGGAGGCGCAGCGTGCGGGTGAGCAGGCCAACAAGTACGAGCCCGAGCTGCGCAGCTTCGACCGCTTCGGCCACCGGATCGACGAGGTCGAGTTCCACCCCGGCTATCACGAGATGATGCGCCTCGGGCTCGAGCACGAGGTCAGCTCGCTGGCCTGGACCGCGAACAAGCCCGGCGCCCATGTCGCGCACGTGGCGCTCGAATACATGCTGGTCCAGGTCGAGGCCGGCGTCTGCTGTCCGATCACCATGACCTATGCCGCGGTGCCTGCGCTGCGCCACCAGCCGGAGATCGCCGCCGAATGGGAGCCGCGCCTCACGGCCGCCAGGTACGACCCGCGCGCGATCCCGGCCGAGGAAAAGGCCGGCGCGACCATGGGCATGGCGATGACCGAGAAGCAGGGCGGCTCGGACGTGCGCGCCAACACCACGCGCGCGAGCGCACTCAACGGCGGCGGCCCGGGCGCGGAGTACGAGCTGACCGGTCACAAATGGTTCTGCTCGGCGCCGATGTGCGACGCCTTCCTGACCCTCGCCTACACCGACAACGGGCTGAGCTGCTTCCTGGTGCCGCGCTGGACGCCCGACGGCAAGCGCAACCCCTTCCTCATCCAGCGGCTCAAGGACAAGCTCGGCAACCGCTCCAATGCGTCCTCCGAGATCGAGTACCAAGGCACCTGGGCCCGCATGGTGGGCGAGGAGGGACGCGGCGTGCGCACCATCATCGAGATGGTGCACCACACCCGGCTCGACGCCTCGCTCGCCCCCGCGGGCATGATGCGCCAGGCGCTGGCACAGGCGATCAACCACTGCAGCTATCGCACCGCCTTCCAGAAGCGGCTGATCGACCAGCCGCTGATGAAGAACGTGCTCGCGGACCTGGCGGTCGAATGCGAGGCCTCGACCGCCATGATCATGCGCATCGCCCGCGCCTTCGACGAGGGCGAGGGCGACGAGCAGGCCAAGCTGTTCGCGCGCATCGCGGTGGCGATCGCCAAGTACTGGCTCAACAAGCGCGCCGCCGCGCTCAGCTTCGAGGCGATGGAATGCCTGGGCGGGGCCGGGTATGTCGAGGAATCGGTCGTGCCGCGCATTTACCGCGAGATCCCGGTGAACTCGATCTGGGAAGGTTCGGGCAACGTCATCGCGCTCGACATCCTGCGCGCCATGGCCAAGGAGCCCGGCTCGATCGAGGCTCTGCTGGACGAGATTCAGGCTGGTGCGGGTGCCGACAAGCGCCTCGACACCGCCATCGAGGCGACCAAGACACAGCTCGGCGACCACGGCGACATGGAGACCCGGGCCCGGCGCATCACCGAGATGCTGGCCATGGTGCTGCAGGGCTCGCTGCTCGTGCGCCACGCCCCGGCGGAGGTCGCCGACGCCTATTGCGCCACCCGTCTCGCGGGGGACTGGGGCCAGACCTTCGGCACGATGCCCTCGGGCCTGGCGCTCGATCGGATCGTGGACCGCGCGAGCCCGCTTGCCGCATAGCGCCGGCCGGCAGTCC
>CAZMTC010000039.1:8111-21485 GCA_964569105.1 uncultured Alphaproteobacteria bacterium
CAGTCCGCGGCGCGCGGTTAGTAAACGTTAACGCGCGGGCTTTAGTGTTGGCGGGAGCCCATGGGAACCCGCCGATTGTCATGCCCCTGCCCGAGTTCATCGCCCTCAGCCCGGACGGCACGGAGGTCCCGCCCCCGGCGGACCCCAGGGTCGTGCGGGTGCTCGCGCATTGGCGTGGGCAGGTCCGCGACGGGCGGCTGCCGGCACGCGCGGACATCGACCCGGTGGTCATCGCGCGGGTGCTGCCGAATGTCTCGATCCTCGACGTCCTGGGCGATGGCGACTTCCGCTTCCGCCTCGCCGGCGAGGCGCTCAACGAGCGCTACGGGAGCCTCAAGGACCGCCGGCTGAGCGAACTCATGGAGGGCGCGCACCTCGAAATCACGCTCGAGGAGCACCGGAGCTGCGTCGAGCGGCGGGTGGCCGTCTTCACCCGCAACACCGAACGCACCCGTCAGCGGCTGGGTGACAGCCAAATCTTTCAGCGGCTCCTCATGCCGCTGGCTGCCGACGGCGCCACCGTCGATGCGCTGCTCGTGGTGATGATCTTCGAAGGCCCATAGCCTTTGGGGCTCACGCCCGCGCGGGCTCGCCGAAGGCCAGCGCCATCGTTTCCCAGGCCGGGCGCACCTCGGCCCCGTCGAGCAGGCCGCGCTCGCGCAGCTCGCGATGGGCGCGCGGCAGGTTGTAGTGCGGGATCGAGGGATAGATGTGATGCTCCACATGGTAGTGCACGTGGTGCGGGAACAGCAGCCACATCAGCCAGCCCGGCCCCGTGTTGGTGCGTGCCGCGGTCCAGGCCGAGCTCAGGTCGCGCACCATGCCGTGCTCGAGGATCGAACGGAAGCGCAGGATCGGCTGCAGGACGAAGATCAGCGGCACGATCCACAGCAGAAGGTACTCCACCAGGTAGCCGCCCGCGAGCGCCGCCAACGGCGCCGCCGCGTGGAAGCCGGCCACCACCCACCGGTCGCCCAGCGCCGCGGCGCGCAGGCCTTCCGACGTATCGCCCAGCGGATCGATCGCGCCGTCCTTGCGCTTGGCCGCCGGGGCGCCGAAGAAATAGGCGTAGGTCTTCCAGGCGGTCAGGCCGAGCAGGTCGCGCAGCAGCTTCCTGGCCAGATAGGCGCGGCCGCGCGGATAGCCGCCGTGGATCGGCGTGTCGGGATCCTGCTTGTCGTAGAGATGGTTGTGGTGCAGGCGGTGCACCACGCGATAGGCCAGCATCGAGACGCCGACCGGTGCGCCGCAAGCGCGTCCCACCGCGTCGTTGATCGCGCGGTTGCCGAACAGCCGGTAGTGCGCGGCGTCGTGTGCCAGCACGAACAGCGCCTGTTGGCGCGTGGCCAGCAGGACCATCGCGGGCGCGATCACGTACCATTCCCACCAGATCAGCGGCGCCGCGATCAGCGCGGCGACGACGCCCCAGGTCTCGGCCACCGACAGCCACGCCTTGATCGGGTCGAGCGCCGTCAGCTCCTTCACGAGCTTCGCCGGGAGCCCGCGCCGCGCGCCTTCCGCGCGGAACTCCTCGCCGGTCGCTCCAACGGTCGCCGTGGCGATCGCAGCCTCTTCGGCCATGGCGTTCCTCCCGGGCTCGCCGTGTCGGGCGACGTAGTGCTTCTCGTCCGCGTCTTTACGTTTACGTAAACGGTAACACAGAAGCGGAGAAGACTCCAGGCAGGCGCGCAGGGCGTCGCCTACTCAGGCCATCGCCTTCTGCAGGCCCTCGTCCAGCTTTTCCAGGAACTGGTTGGTGGTCAACCACTTCTGTTCGGGCCCGATCAGCAGCGCCAGATCCTTGGTCATGTGGCCGCTTTCCACCGCCTTGACGCAGACGCGCTCGAGGGTCTCGGCGAACTCCACCACCTCGGGCGTGTCGTCCATCTTGCCGCGGAACTTGAGCCCGCGGGTCCAGGCGAAGATCGACGCGATCGGGTTGGTCGAGGTCTCCTTGCCTTCCTGATGCATGCGGTAGTGTCGCGTCACCGTGCCGTGCGCCGCCTCGGCCTCCACGGTGTCGCCGTCCGCGGTCATCAGGACCGAGGTCATCAAGCCGAGCGAGCCGAAGCCCTGGGCGACGGTGTCCGACTGCACGTCGCCGTCGTAGTTCTTGCACGCCCACACGAAGCCGCCGGCCCATTTGAGCGCCGCCGCCACCATGTCGTCGATCAGCCGGTGCTCGTAGCTCAGATCGGCGGCCTCGAACTTGTCCTTCTCATAGACCTCGGCGAAGATGTCCTTGAAGCGCCCGTCATAGGCCTTGAGGATCGTGTTCTTGGTCGACAGATAGACTGGGTATTTGCGTTCAAGGCCGTAGTTGAACGAGGCGCGGGCGAAGTCGCGGATCGACTCGTCCAGATTGTACATCGCCATGGCGACACCGCCGCCGGGAAAGTCGTAAACCTCGTGCTCGATCGTGTCGCCGTCCTCGCCTTCCCACTTGATCGTCAGCTTTCCCTTCCCGGGGACCCGAAAGTCTGTGGCACGGTACTGGTCGGCGAAAGCGTGGCGGCCGATGATGATCGGCTTGGTCCAGCCGGGCACCAGCCGCGGCACGTTCTGGCAGATGATCGGCTCGCGGAACACGGTCCCGCCCAGGATGTTCCGGATCGTGCCGTTGGGCGAGCGCCACATCTTCTTGAGCCCGAACTCTTCGACCCGCGCCTCGTCCGGCGTGATTGTGGCGCATTTGACGCCGATGCCATGCTCCTTGATGGCGTTGGCCGCGTCGACGGTGATCTGGTCGTCGGTTTCGTCGCGCTTCTGGATGCTCAGGTCGTAGTAGCGTAGGTCGATGTCGAGATAAGGCAGGATCAGCTTTTCCTTGATGAAGGCCCAGATGATCCGCGTCATCTCGTCGCCGTCCAGCTCGACCACCGGCTTGGCGACCTTGATCTTTGCCATGTTTCCTGGCTCCCCGGTTCGTTATTCCTGCGCTCGGGCGCGGTTCGGCGGGACCATATCACCGCGCTCCCGGCGTGCAACCCTGACCCTCAGAGGCGTTCGGGATGGGCAGTGGGCGTCGCCGCGGGCGCGCGCTCGATGGCGGGCAGCACCTCGTCGATCGACCCTACGATCGTGGCCAGGTCGCGCACCGAGGGCTCGGCGAAGCCGTTGTCCACCACGGCGTCGATCAGCGCTGCCAGCGGCTGCCAATAGCCGTCCAGGTCCGCGATCACGATCGGTTTGTCGTGAAGCGCGAGTTGTTTCCAGGTGATGATCTCGAACGTCTCGTCGAGGGTGCCGAGCCCGCCAGGCAGCACGACGAAGCCGTCCGAACGCTCGACCATCATCTGCTTGCGGGCGTGCATCGAAGGCACCACCACCAGCTCGCTCACGCCGCGGTGGCCGACCTCGGTGCGCTCCAGGTGCTCGGGAATGATGCCGATGACGCGTCCGCCCGCCTCCAGCACCGCGTCGGCCATCACACCCATAATGCCGATGGCGCCGCCGCCGTAGACCAGTGCGATGTCGCGCTCGGCCATCATCCTGCCCAGCCGCACGGCTTCCGTGCGGAAGGTCTCGCGGTTGCCGACCCGCGAGCCGCAGTAGACGCACAATGTGGTAATCTCTGACATGGCACGACGCCTAAAGGGGGTTCGGTGTTTTCGAAGCGGCGCCGCGCGCTGTTTACGCGACACGTTGCGCCGGATCAACTGCGGCTCCGGCTCGCAGGATCGTGACTTGCCGGAACCTTTGCGGTTGTCGAGCATCCATACCGGGTTCGCACGAGGTTTGTACGCGGACGGTTGTCAACAGCGAGATGGAAAAGGAGGCTCGGTGTGACGCACAGGTGGAGACGATCGGCGATTGCGGCATGTGTCGCGGGGGCGATGACCCTCGGCGTCGGCGCGGTCGCGGACGAAAAGGATGATTCGGTGGCTCAGCGCCAGGCGGTCATGAAATCCATCGGGACGCATTTCGGCGCCATCAAGGGTATTCTGCAGGGCGGCGGCGAGGTCACGGCGGTGTCCGGCCACGCGGCCGCGATCAGCAACCTGATCGCGGTGGTTCCGACCATGTTCGCCGAGGGCACCAGCCTCGAGGACGGCTACGATACGGAGGCCAAACCCGTAATCTGGTCCGACCGGCAGGGCTTCTTGGACGCGGCCGAGAGGGCCAATACCGAAGCCGCCAAACTGGCGGAGATCGCCAAGGGCGGCGACCCTCGGGCAACCACGGCACAGTTCGCGGCCACCGGCAAGGAGGGCTGCGGCGGCTGCCATTCGACCTTCCGTCAGAAGGACAACTGACACCTGGTCACGACGGGTTTCGTCTCGGTCAGGCCGGCGCGTCCGCAACCCGTGTCGGCCCGCTCGGCGGTTCATGGCATGATGGCGCCCATGCGTGGGGTGTTCACCTTGTTCGCGCTGGCGGTGGCGAGCGGCGGGTCCCCGTTTGCGGCCGAACTCTCGGCCGAGCGGGGAGCGCGTGTCTTCGCCGCGGCCGGGTGCGAGAGCTGCCATACCCCGCCCGACGGTCCCGCGCTTGCCGGCGGCCGGGCGCTCGAGACGCCGTTCGGCACCTTCTACGCTCCCAACATCACGCCGGATCCCGACCACGGTATCGGAGACTGGAAGCCCGAGGACCTGATCCGCGCCTTGCGTGCAGGCGTCGCGCCCGATGGCGGCCACTATTTCCCATCCTTCCCCTATACCGCCTACACCGGCATGACCGAGTCCGACATACGCGACCTCTACGCCTATCTGCGGACGGTCGAGCCGGTGGCAGAGCCCGACCGGCCGCACGATCTGGCGTTCCCGTTTTCCTGGCGCTTCGCCGTCGCCGGCTGGAAATGGCTGAACTTCGAGCCCGGCCCGTTCGAGCCCGATCCAGCCCGATCGGCGCAGTGGAACCGCGGCGCCTATCTGGTCGAGGTGCTGGGCCATTGCGGCGAATGCCACACGCCCCGCGGTCCGCTGGGCGGGCTCGACCGCTCGATGCATCTCGCCGGCTCTGCGACCGGTGCCGAGGGCAAGCCCGCGCCGAACATCACGCCCGCGCCCGAGACCGGACTAGGCGGCTGGACCGAGGACGACATGCTCTGGTTGTTTCAGATGGGGCTCCTGCCCGACGGCGACGTGGTCGGCGGCCCGATGGGCGAGGTGGTCGAGCACTCCACCTCGAAGCTGCCGGCCGAGGATCGCGAGGCGATGGCGGAGTATCTGCTGTCGGTGCCACCCATCGAGCATCGGGTTGGCGGCGGCGCCCGCGACAATGCGGCGGCCGAGTAGGAGCCTCATGCCGCCTTCGGCGCGGGCGCCAGCACCTCGCCCAGCAATTCCATGAACGGGTGGGCGTCGATCACCAGGCTGACGATGGCGCTGATCAGGCTCGCCTGCGTCACCGGTTCCTGCACGACCGTTTCGCAGCACAGCACGATCTGCTGGTCCTTGTTCACGAGCAGGACGGGCTCGCCCTTGAAACGCGCCGCAAACAGGATCTCGAGCACGCGCCGGCGGCGCTCCGGCCCTTCGACCGTATAGGGCAATGGCCCTAGCGAGCCCTCGATGCGGACCTGCAACGCGCCTTGCGGCTCGCGCCAGGCGGTTCCGTCGATCGGAATGCCCCAATGCTCGAACCGGAAGCGCAGGCAGTTGCGCGGCGGCACGCGCCGGACCTGGCCGTCACCGACGACGACCAGACTGCCCGCCTCGAAGGGAAGGGATTGCCTGGCCATGAAGGCGATGGCCGAGGTCATCGTCAATTGCGTGTCGCTCGCCATGTCGTGCTCCGGATCCGAACCGGCGCAGGCTATGCCGCACGGCTTAACGGTCGGTAAACCGGGGTACCGACGCAGAATGGCGAAGGCGGTTCCGCCGCGACGGCCCCAGGATCGCGTCGTCCTCCCGAAAACAGGTGGGCCGGTTGCTCGCCCGGCTACCGGCCTCACGATATCGCCATGTTGTTCCCTGATTTTTTCGATGCTGGGGGCCTGTCGCATGCGGCACAGGTCGGGTCGAGCCGACGCGTGGCAGCCGCGCGCGCGGCGCCATACTCCCACTGCGCTGCGCCGGTGGACTTGACGAAACGGCGCGCATGAGCGAATTGCTGAGTCTGACCAAGGATACGAGGCGATGCCCGTCAATCCGTCCTCCGCGGCGGCGCCGCTGGCCGACAGCCGCCTGAATTTGCGCCACGTCTTCGTCCGCGACCTGGTGCTCGACAGCAGTATCGGCGTGCATCAGCATGAGCGCCTCGGCCCCCAGAGGGTGCGCATCAATCTCGACCTCGGCGTCTGGGAGGGCGTGCCCGCGGCCGACGATCTCGACCGCGTGGTCTGCTACGAGACGATCATCGACAATGTGCGCGCCGTCGCGACCGAGAGCCATCTCAACCTGGTCGAGACCCTGGCCGAGCGCGTCGCCGAGGTCTGTCTGGTCGATCCGCGCGTGCGCCTGGCCCGGGTCCGCATCGAGAAGCTGGACGTGTTCTCCGACGCCGCCAGCGTCGGTGTCGAGATCGAGCGGGAGAGTCCCTACGAGGTGCCGCGCGACCTGATGCGCGTGACCTGAACACCTGCCGCACCAAGGCGGATTTCTGTCGATATTGGATTAGTCCGACGCGCCGCGCGGCGCCATTCTCCGCGCGCCCGGGGCCCATCGTCGGGCCCACGCAGGTGACGGGGAGGACAGGCGCGTGAGCGAGACAAGCGAAGCCACGGCAGGAGGCCGGCGCGGCGGCGGCCGCGCGGCGCGGCGCGAGGCGCGCACCGGAGGCGGGGTGCGCCATCTGCGCTACATCACCCGCAACATCCCGACCGTCGAGCTGGTCAGCGAGGAGGGCCTTGCGCTGGTCGAGGCCAACGCCGACACGCTGCTCGAGGAGGTCGGCATCGACTTCCGCGACGACCCCGAGACGCTGGCCCTGTTCAAGGACGCCGGCGCCGACGTTCAGGGCGAGCGTGTGCGCTTTCCGAATGGCCTCGCGCGCAATCTCTGCGCCACTGCGCCGGCGCGATTCACCCAGCACGCGCGCAACGCCGAGCGCTCGGTCGAGATCGGCGGCAACAACCTGGTCTTCGCGCCGGTCTACGGGCCGCCCTTCGTCCGCGATCTCGACCAGGGCAGGCGCTACGCCAAGCTCGAGGACTTCGAGAACATCGTGAAGCTCGCCTACATGACGCCCGCGATGCACCATTCGGGCGGCACGGTGTGCGAGCCGGTGGACGTCGCGGTCAACAAGCGCCACCTCGACATGATCTACGCGCACATGCGCTGGTCCGACAAGCCGTTCATGGGCTCGGTCACCGCGCCCGAGCGCGCCGAGGATTCGGTCGCCATGGCGAAGCTGCTCTTCGGCGACGCCTTCGTGGACGAGAACTGCGTGCTGGTCTCGCTGATCAACGCCAACTCGCCCATGGTGTTCGACGCCACCATGCTCGGCGCCCTCAAGACCTATGCCCGCGCCGGCCAGGCGTCGGTCGTCAGCCCCTTCATCCTCGCCGGCGCGATGGCGCCGGTGACCACGCTGGGCGTGATGGCGCAGACCCTGGCCGAGGCGATGGCGGGCATCGCTTTGACCCAGCTCTGCCGCCCCGGTTGCCCGGTGGTGTTCGGCTCCTTCGCCAGCTCGATGTCGATGCAGACCGGCGCGCCCACCTTCGGCACGCCCGAGCCCGCGCTGGTGCTCTACGGCATGGCCGCGCTGGCCCGCCGGCTGGGCGTGCCGTTCCGCTCCGGCGGCTCGCTGTGCGCGTCCAAGCTGCCCGATGCCCAGGCGGCGTACGAGAGCGCGCACACGCTGCTGCCGGGCGTCCTCGCGGGGGTCAACTTCATGCTGCACAGCGCCGGCTGGATCGAGGGCGGCCTGGTGGCGTCCTACGAGAAGTTCGTCATGGACGCCGACCAGCTCGGCATGATGCAGACCATGTGCGCCGGCTACGACCTGTCGGACAACGGCCAGGCGATGGACGCGATGCGCGAGTCCGGGCCGGGCAACCATTATCTGGGCACCGCCCACACCCAGGCCAATTTCGAGAACGCCTTCTACCGCTCCAACATCGCCGACAACTCCAGCTTCGAGCAGTGGACCAAGTCCGGCGCCCGCGACGCCGCCCAGCGCGCCAACGAGGTGTGGAAGGCGATGCTCGCCGCCTACGAGGCGCCCGCCATCGACCCCGGCACCGACGAGTCCCTGCGCGAGTTCGTCGAGACCAAGAAGGCGGCGATGCCCGACGAGGTGGGATAGGCAGCCTGGACGGCGGCCCCCCGGCTCGCCCCTCGATACGGCCCCTGGCGGGGCCTGCCCGCGACGAGGGCAATGGGCGAACAGAGCGCCCTAAACGCGCTCCGGCCGTCGGCGCCGCCGCCGGGCCGCGCGGCCCTCGCCGTCTTCGCCGCCGCTGCGCGGCGGCAGCGGCACCGCGGCGGCGAGATTGGCGTAGGGCGCGGTCTTGTGCGGCAGCGCCATGGCGTCGACGAAATGGCGCTGGAAGTCGGGTTCGACCGCCGTCTCGACCTTCTCGATGCGCCGCACCACGTCCTCGATCTCGTCGCGCGCCCGCTTGTTGAGCAGTGCGATCAGCGCCCCGGTGCCGGCCGAGTTGCCCGCCGCGACCACCTTGTCCAGCGGGCAGTCGGGGATCATGCCCAGCACCATGGCGTATTTCGGGTCGATATGGCTGCCGAAGGCGCCGGCCAGCACCACCTTGTCCACGGCGTCGATGCCCATCCGGTCCATCAGCAGCCGCGCGCCGGCGTAGAGCGCCGCCTTGGCGAGCTGGATGGCGCGCACGTCGGTCTGCTTGACCGCGATCTCGCGTTCGCCCTCGACCAGCACGTAGCAGAAGGTGCGGTCCTCCGCGCGCACCCGCGGGCTGCGCTCGGCCGCCGCGCCGTCGATGGTGCCGTCGTGGCGGATGAGCCCCACGAGATACATCTCCGCGAGCGCCTCGACGATGCCCGAGCCGCAGATGCCGGTGATGCCCGTGTCCTCGACCGCCTCCTCGAAGCCCGGCTCGTCCGACCACAGATCGCAACCGATCACCTTGATCCGCGGCTCCAGCGTCTCGGGGTCGATGCGCACGCGCTCGATCGCGCCGGGCGCGGCGCGCTGCCCGGCCGAGATCTGCGCGCCCTCGAAGGCCGGCCCGGTGGGGGAAGAGGCCGCCAGCAGCCGCTCGCGGTTGCCCAGTACGAGCTCGGCATTGGTGCCGACATCGACGATCAGCACCGTTTCCTCGCTCAGATGCGGCGATTCGGACAGGATCACGCCCGCCGTGTCGGCGCCGACATGACCGGCGATGCACGGCAGGACGTAGACCCGGGCGTCGGGACTGATCTCCAGCCCGATCTCGGTCGACCACAGCGTGATGGCACTGTTGGTCGCAAGCGCGAAGGGCGCGCCGCCGAGTTCGGTCGGATCGATGCCCAGCATCAGGTGGTGCATGATCGGGTTGCCGACCACGGTGGCGTTGAGGATCGAGCCCGGGTCGATCCCGGCCTCCGCCGATACCGCGCTCACCAGCGTGTTCATCGCCTTGCGCACGGCGTTGGTCATCTGTTCGGCGCCCGCGGGGTTCATCATGATGTACGACACCCGGCTCATCAGATCCTCGCCGAAGCGGATCTGCGGGTTCATGAGGCCGTCGGAAGCCAGCACCAGCCCGGTGCGCAGGTCGGCCAGGTGGCAGGCCACCGTGGTCGAGCCGATGTCGAAAGCCAGGCCGTAGGCGCGGTCGTCGAAGCCCGGCCAGATGCCGGTGATGCGCGCCTGACGGTGCACCGCCACCGTGACCTTCCAGTCGCCCTCGCGCAACGCCGGCTGCAGCTTGTGCAGCGTGCGCAGGTCGCATTCCAGGCTGTCCAGTCCCCACTGCTCGTCCAGCGCCTCGGCGAGGCGCTCGAAGTCGCCCTTTGGGTTGTGCATGTCGGGCTCGGTAACCTCGACATAGTGCAGCCGGATCGCCGGGTTGATGCGGTAGTCGCGCACGTCGGCGCGCTTGCGCACCACCTGCTTGTGGACCTGGCTCTCGCGCGGCACGTCGATGACGACATCGGCCTCGATGCGCGCGTGGCAGCCGAGCCGCCGCCCCTCGGCCAGGCCGCGCCGCGCGCGGTACTTCTCCTCGGCCTTGGTGAAGGCGGAGAGGTGGTCCTCCGCGCTCTCGATGCCCAGCTTGGAGAACGAGCCGGTCGAGACCTCGCACTGGCAGCGCCCGCACAGCCCGCGGCCGCCGCACACCGAGTCGAGGTCGACGCCCAGCTCGCGCGCCGCGTCCAGGACCGGCGTGCCGGCGGGGAACCGTCCCCGCCGGCCCGACGGCATGAAGACGATCAGGGGTTGGCGTTCGACCATCGGCCTCAGGCGGCGCCGCGCCGGCGGCGCCGCTCGCGACCGCCGCGCCGGCCGGCCTCCGCACCCTCGGCCGCGGGCTCGCGGAACCGGCCGAGCCAGCGGCGGCAGTCTGGGTCGTTGCCGTTGAGCATGTCCGCCGCCATCACCGCCGTGACCTCGCCCTCGTGCAGCGGGTTCATGATCGCCGAGGTCATGCCCGCGCCCGCCGCCATCGACAGGAACGCGGCGTTGACGCCCGGCCGGTTGGGCAGGCCGAAGCCGATATTCGAGGCGCCGCAGGTCGAGTTCACGCCCAGCTCCTCGCGCAGCCGCCTCAGGATGTGGAAGGCCTGCCTGCCCGCCTGGTTGATCGCGCCGATGGGCATGACCAGCGGGTCGACCACGATGTCCTCCTTGGGGATACCGTAGTCGGCGGCGCGCTCGACGATCTTCTTGGCCACCGCGAAACGCTCGTCGGGGTCCTCGGAGATGCCGGTCTCGTCGTTCGAGATCGCGACCACCGCGCAGCCGTACTTCTTGACCAGCGGCAGAACCGCCTCGAGCCGCTCGTCCTCGCCGGTGACCGAGTTGAGCAGAGGCTTGCCCTCGTAGGCCGCGAGCCCCGCTTCGAGCGCCTCGAGCACCGAGCTGTCGATCGACAGCGGCACGTCGACCAGCGACTGCACCAGCCGGATGCAATCGGCCAGGATCCTGGGCTCGTCGGCCAGCGGGATGCCGGCGTTGACGTCGAGCATGTGCGCCCCGGCCGCGACCTGCGCGAGCGCGTCGGCTTCGACGCGCGAGAAGTCGCCCGCCGCCATCTCGGCCATCAGCGTCTTGCGCCCGGTGGGGTTGATGCGCTCGCCGATGATGCAGAACGGCTGGTCGAAGCCGATCACGACCTCTTTCTTTGCGGAACTGACGACGGTACGGCTCATGACCCTGCCTACTCCTGCTCGCTGTGGGCCTCGTCGAGGCCGCCCGAGCGCACCAGCGCGTCCAGGCGGTCGTCGGGATACTCGGCCTCGATCCGCGCCGCGGCCTCGGCCGCGGCGGCCTCCGGATCGTCGCCGCACTCGGTGGGCGCGGAGCGCCGCCACTGGGCCAGGTAGTCGTCTGCGCCGTGCAGCTTCGAGCGGATCGCCGCCCGGTCGATCGCCGCCTCGAAGCGCGGGTCCAGCGCCCGGCGCGCCTTCCTGCGGCCCTCGCCGGCGATCACCTGCGCCGGAATGTCGCGCCAGTAGATGATCTGCACGCCCGTCATCGCGCGCCTCGGCTTGCCGCCGCCTTGACGAAATCGGCCAGCTCGCCATAGCCGGTGAACTGGTACTCGTAGTCGAGCCCCAATCGTTCGGCCGCCTCGCGCGCCTTGGCCTGCAGCGTCGGGTCCTCGGTCTGGGCCAGGTAGACGCAGCGCTTGTAGTGCCGGAAATAGTCGTCGTGCAGCTCGGGGAAGCGGTCGAGGCCCAGGCCCTTGATGATCAGCCGGTCGAAGTGGCGCACCATGTAGTCGGTCAGGAAAAAGGTGCAGGGGTCGTCGTCCATCCAAGCCTCGAACGTCTCCTGCCCGGCATAGAAGGCGTAACAGTGCGGCCCGCCGATGCGCTCGATGCCTTCCTCCTCGAGCACCTTGTCCAGCAGGCCGCCCGTGCCGCAGTCGGCCAGCGCCACCTGTATGTCGGCGTAGCGGTCGCGGTTCTCGCGGATCTTGGCGCGCACCGCTTCGGGGATGAGCTGCGGCCGGTTGTGCAGCTTGGCCGGCACGCAGGTGATGTCGATGTGGCGCAGGCCGTTCGCACGCACCAGCGCCACCATCTCCTGTGCCAGCGCTCCGCACGCGATCAGCAAGACGCGCCTTGGCCCCTCGCCGGTGAAGGTGGGGGCCTCGTCGGGCGACGGAATCTGCGTCGCCATGATGCTGCTCCGGGGCTGGGGATCTCGGGGGGCGGGCTCGGCACGAAAACCGCTCAGGCGGCTTCCGTGCTATGCGCCTTTCCCACGTTGTGCCGCCGCTTGATCAGGTCCTTGGCCATGTCGACGGCCACCGCGGCGTCCGGGCAATAGGCGTCGGCACCGATGGCGTTGGCGAAGTCCTCGTTCAAGGGCGCGCCGCCGACCATCACCGCGTACTTGTCGCGCAGCCCTTCCTGCTGGAGCGTATCGATGACCACCTTCATGTAGGGCATGGTGGTGGTCAGCAGCGCCGACATGCCCAGGATGTCCGGCTGGTGCTCCTCCAGCGCGGCGAGGTAGTTCTCGACCGGGTTGTTGATGCCGATGTCGATGACCTCGAACCCGGCGCCCTCCATCATCATCGACACCAGGTTCTTGCCGATGTCGTGGATGTCGCCCTTGACCGTGCCGATGACCATTTTGCCCATCCGCGGCGCGTTGGTCTCGACCAGCAGCGGGCGCAGCATGACCATGCCGGCCTTCATCGCGTTGGCCGACTGCAGCACCTCGGGCACGAACAGGATGCCGTCGCGGAAGTCGATGCCGACAATGCGCATGCCCTCGACCAGCGCGTCGGTCAGCACCTGGTAAGGCTGCCAGCCGCGTTCGAGCAGAATGTCCACGCCCTCGACGATCTCGTCCTTGAGGCCGTCGTAGAGGTCGTCGTGCATCTGCCCGACGAGCTCTTCGGTGCTCAGCGAGCGGAGGTCCAGATCGTCGTCAGCCATCGCAGCAATTCCTTGCAATCCCGCGCCGACATCGCCGACTCCGACCGCGCCCGGGAGGATGCGGGAAACTGATCGTTTTCCACCACTGCCTCTGTCGCGCACGCGACCGCATATTGTTGGCGCACGACACTTAATTTTTCGTGTAATTCCAGCGCATAAGCTCGGTTCGTGGCGTCGCGCCGTGTCGCAATAACCAAGGCAAAGGTCGCGGCGGAGACAGAGCGCGCCGCGGGCGCGTGGCACTCAGCCGCGTCCGGTCCACAGGGGGGCCCGCATGGCGCGGTACTCGATCTTCTCGCTGGCGCGTAACGCTCTGAGCTACCATGAAAAATGGGCCGAGGCCTGGCGCAGCCCGGAGCCGAAGACCGAGTACGACGTGGTCATCGTCGGCGGCGGCGGCCACGGCCTCGCC
>CAZMTC010000040.1:0-14147 GCA_964569105.1 uncultured Alphaproteobacteria bacterium
GACCCCAGCATGGCACATCGATGCCGCACGGGGGCCGTCCACCCCATCATCCCGAAGAGGGCCGAAGGCCCGTCGCGAGGGACGCACCGCCCCTGCCGAAAGCGCCATCCCCGAGCCCCGCCCATGAAGGTCGACGACTTCGATTTCGAATTGCCGCGCGAGCGCATCGCGGAGCGGCCCGCCCGGCCGCGCGACGCGGCGCGGCTGCTCGAGGTGCGGCCCGACGGGCTGGGCGACCACCGGGTCTCGGATTTGCCGCGCCTGCTCCGGCCCGGAGACATGCTGGTGTTCAACGACACGCGCGTGATCCCCGCGCGCCTCGCCGGCCGGCGCGGCGGCGCCAAGGTCGAGGTGACGCTGCACAAGCGAAAGGCCCCCGGCCGCTGGCGCGCCTTCGCCCGTCCGGCGCGCAAGCTGTCGGCGGGCGACCGGATCGACTTCGGCGAAGTCCTGGCGGCGACGGTCGCGGAGAAGGGGGAGGCGGGCGAGGTGACGCTCGACTTCGGCCTCGACGACGCGGCGCTGTTCGCCGCGCTCGAGGCGCAGGGCGCGATGCCGCTGCCGCCCTACATCAAGCGCGCAGAGCCCGATCCCGCGGACCGTGAGGACTACCAGACCGTCTATGCGCGGCGTCCCGGCGCGGTGGCGGCGCCGACGGCGGGGCTGCACTTCACCGACCGGCTCCTGCGCGCGCTCGACGCGCGCGGCGTGGCCACGGTGTTCGTCACCCTGCATGTCGGGGCGGGCACCTTCCTGCCGGTCAAGGCGGAACGGGTCGAGGATCACCGCATGCACGCCGAGTGGGGCGAGATCGGCGATGCCGCGGCGATCGCGATCAACGCGGCGCGCGCGCAGGGCGGGCGGATCGTCGCCGTGGGCACCACGAGCCTGCGCCTGCTGGAGAGCGCGGCGGAGGAGGACGGCACGGTGCGGCCGTTCATGGGCGAGACCGACATCTTCATCGCGCCGGGCTACCGTTTCCGGGCGGTCGACCTCTTGCTGACCAATTTCCACCTGCCGCGCTCGACCCTGTTCATGCTGGTCGCCGCCTTCTCGGGGCTGGCGCGCATGAAGGCCGCCTACGCCCACGCCGTCGACGCCGGCTACCGCTTCTACAGCTACGGCGACGCCTGCCTGCTGCACCCGGCGGAGGACGCGGCATGAGCGTGGGCTTCGAGCTGCTTGCCACCGACGGCGCGGCGCGGCGCGGGCGGATCGCGACCGCGCACGGCACGGTCGAGACGCCGGCCTTCATGCCGGTGGGCACGGCCGGGACGGTCAAGGGCATGCTGCCCGACCATGTCGCCGCCACCGGGGCCGAGATCGTGCTGGGCAACACCTATCATCTGATGCTGCGTCCGGGCGCCGAGCGGGTGGCGCGGCTGGGCGGGCTGCACGCCTTCTCCGGCTGGGAGGGGCCGATCCTCACCGATTCGGGCGGCTTCCAGATCATGTCGCTGGCCGAGCTGCGCACGCTCACCGAGGACGGCGTCACCTTCCGCAGCCATGTCGACGGGGCGAGGCACCATCTGACGCCCGAGCGAGCGGTCGAGATCCAGCGGCTGCTCGACGCCGACATCGCGATGGTGCTGGACGAGTGCACCACCTGGCCGGTCGAGGAGCGCGAGGCCGCGGCGTCGATGCGGCTGTCGATGCGCTGGGCCCGGCGCTGCCGCGACGCCTTCGACGACCGCGCGGGCTACGGCCTGTTCGGCATCGTGCAGGGCAGCGTGTTCCCCGAGTTGAGGGCGGAATCCGCCGCCGCGCTGGCGGAGATCGGCTTCGACGGCTACGCGGTGGGTGGCCTCGCCGTGGGCGAAGGGCAGGCACGGACGTTCGAGGTGCTGGAGGTCACGGTGCCGCGCCTGCCCACGGACCGTCCGCGCTACCTGATGGGGGTGGGCACGCCGCTCGACATCGTCGGCGCGGTGGGGCGCGGCATCGACATGTTCGACTGCGTCATGCCGACGCGCTCGGGCCGCACGGGCAAGGGTTTCACCCGGCGCGGCGAGATCAACATGCGCAACGCGCGCCACGCCGAGGACCCGCGACCGGTCGACCCCGAGTGCGGCTGCCCCGCCTGCACGCGCTTCTCGCGTGCTTACCTGCATCACCTGTTCAGGACGCGCGAGATGCTGGGGCCGATCCTGCTGACGTGGCATAATCTGCAGCTGTATCAGGATCTGATGCGCGACCTGCGCGCGGCGATCGAGGACGGGTCGTTCGCGGCGGCGGCGTCCCGGTGGACAGCCGGACTGGCGGAGGGCGACCTGCCTCCGGTCCAATCGACATGATGGCGTTTCGAGGGAGGTGAGCGTGGCGGACTGCGTTTTCTGTAAGATCGTGACGGGGGAGATTCCCGTCGCCAAGGTGTACGAGGACGATACGACCCTGGCGTTCATGGACGCCGGACAGGTCAATCCCGGCCATGTGCTGGTGGCGGCCAAGGCGCACGCCGAAACCTTCATGGATATCGACGCGGACACGGCCGCCGCGATGGGCCGTACCGCCAACAGGATCGCCAAGGCGGTTCATAAGGCCTTCGCACCGGAGGGCATGACGCTGCTCCAGGCCAACCGCCCCGCCGGTTTCCAGACGGTGCCACACGTCCACCTCCACGTCCTGCCGCGCCACGCCGAGGACGGCGTCGCGCTGACCTGGCCGGCGAAGAACCCGCCGGCCGACGAGCTCAAGGCGCTGGCGGCGAAGATCGCGGTGACGTAGGGCTCGGGCCCATGCCGACCGTGCACCGGTGGCGGGGATACCGGTTCTATTTCTACAGCCACGAGCCCAACGAACCGCCCCACGTGCATGTCGACCGGGGCGGCGGCAGCGCCAAGTTCTGGCTTGACCCTGTGCGCCTCGCGCGCAACATCGGGTTCACGCAGCCCCAATTGCGGGTGCTCGCCGCGGAGGTCGAGCGCAATCGGGCGGCGCTCTTGGAGGCATGGCATGGGTATTTTGGCCGCCAACGCGGATGAGCGCGTCAAGGACGTCCGCGTCGGCGACGACACGATCAGCGTCGATCTGATGGACGGCCGGACGATCACGGTGCCGCTGGCCTGGTATCCGCGGCTCGCTGGAGGGTCGCCGGAACAGCGCGCCAATTGGCAGATCGCCGGCGGCGGCTACGGCATCCATTGGCCGGAGCTCGACGAGGACCTGTCCACCGAGGGGCTGCTGCGCGGCGCGCCGGCGCCGGGCGCGGCCGTCGAGACGTGACCAGGGCCAGGACCGAGGAGCTGAGCCAGCTCGGGCAGGCGGCGGAGCTGCCGGCGTCGCCCGACGCGGCGGTGCTGGAGACCGTGCCCAACCCGCACCAGGACACCGACTATCTGGTGCGCTTCACGGCGCCGGAATTCACCACGCTGTGCCCGATCACCGGCCAGCCCGACTTCGCGCATCTGGTGATCGACTACGTGCCCGAGGCGCGGCTGGTGGAGAGCAAGTCGCTCAAGCTGTTCCTCGGCGCGTACCGCAACCACGGCGCCTTCCACGAGGACTGCACCGTCGGCATCGCCAAGCGGCTGGTCGGCGCGTTGGCGCCGCGCTGGCTGCGCATCGGCGGCTACTGGTACCCGCGTGGCGGCATGCCCATCGATGTGTTCTGGCAGACCGGCTCCCCGCCGGAGGGGTTGTGGCTGCCCGACCAGGGGGTCGCGCCCTACCGAGGGCGCGGCTGAGGCGAGTGGACGTCAAGGACGCCATCCGTGAGCAGGCTCGCGAACTGGGCTTCGACGCGGTCGGCATCGCGCCTGCCGCACCCGAGCCCGGCACGGCCGAGGGCCTGTCGGGATATCTCGCGGCCGGCCATCACGGCACCATGGAATGGATGGAGCGGAGGGCGGAGCAGCGCGGCGACCCGCGCGCGCTGTGGCCCGAGGTGCGCTCGGTGATCGCGCTGGGGCTCAACTACGGCCCGGGCGAGGACCCGATGGCGCTGCTCGAGGCGCGCGACCGGGGCACGATTTCGGTCTATGCCCGCAACCGCGACTACCACGACGTGGTCAAGAAGCGGCTCAAGGCGCTGGCGCGCTGGATGACGGCCGAGCTCGGCGGCGAGGTCAAGGTGTTCGTCGACACCGCGCCGGTGATGGAGAAGCCGGCGGCCGAGCGCGCCGGCATCGGCTGGCAGGGCAAGCATACCAATCTGGTGTCGCGCGACTGGGGCTCGTGGCTGTTTCTGGGCGAGGTGTTCACGACGCTCGAGCTCGAGCCCGACGCGCCGGAGACGGATCATTGCGGCGGCTGCCGGCGTTGCCTGGACGTATGCCCGACCGACGCCTTTCCCGCGCCCTACGAACTCGACGCGCGACGCTGCATCTCCTACCTGACCATCGAGCACAAGGGCCCGATCCCGCGCGAGTACCGCGCGGCGATGGGCAACCGCATCTATGGCTGCGATGACTGCCTGGCGGTGTGCCCGTGGAACAAGTTCGCCCGGCGCACGCGCGAGATCGCGTTCCAACCCCGGGTCGAGCTGACCGCGCCGCGACTCGCCGACCTCGCCGCGCTCGACGACGCCGGCTTTCGCGCGTTGTTCTCCGGCTCGCCGATCAAGCGCGTCGGCCGCAACCGCTTCATCCGCAACGTGCTGATCGCGCTGGGCAACTGCGGCGACCCGGCGCATCGCGCGGCGGTGGAGCCGCATCTCGACGACCCCGACCCGGTGGTGCGCGGGGCTGCGGTGTGGGCGCTGTCGCGGCTGCTGGACACGGAGGTGTTCGCGGCGCTACGCGCGGCGCGGGAGCCGCGCGAGGAGGATGCCGAGGTTCGCGAGGAGTGGGCGGCCGCTTCTCCCTCCCCCCTCGAGGGGGAGGGTCGGGGTGGGGGGCTCGACGGATAAGGTCGCGCCGGAGGCGCGGCTTGTCACTTGTCACCCCCCTCCCTAACCCTCCCCCTCGAGGGGGGAGGGAAAAATGGGTGGCGTAGGTCCGATGCGAAAGGGGCCGGCGCTGGGCCGGCCCCTTCCATTCGGCGTCGTCGAAATCGCTACCCCTGATCCGGCACGCCGATCGCCACCGGGCGCACGGCCGAGCCGGCGCCGCCGTCCACGCGCAGCGGCAGGATCATGGTGCACGAGGTCCAGACCTTGTCGTCCGCCAGCGTCTCGAGCGAGGCGTTCTGGATCTGGTGCACGCCAGAGACCGCCAAATTGTGGTGGTGGATGGCGAAGGGCAGGCCGTCGGGTGTGCCCTCGGGCGGCGCCGCCTTGCCCTGGAGCTGACCCTGGTTGACCGGGTCGGTGAAGGGATTGTCGAGCGCGACCAGCACCACGCCGGCCTCCCCGATCATCTTCGCCGCGTCGTAGGACAGGCCCGGTCCCATGAAGTAGTAGGGCGTCTCGCCCGCCGGGTCCTGCCAGTTCTCGGACCAGCCGGTGTAGATGTAGAGCACGTCGCCCGGCAGCAGGCCGCGCCAGCCGAGGCCCTGGGCCTCGAGCATGTCCTCGATGTCGGCGGCGGTGACCAGCTGGCCCGGCTTCATCGCCTCGCCGCCGCCCAGATGGGCGCGTGCGTCGAGCAGCACGGCCGAGGTGACGATCGGGGGCGCGTTCTCGATGCCGAGCTTGAGGAGCGGCGAGTCGGGCGTGGGCTTGACCTCTTCGGCCGCGTGGCCGCCGTAGAACTTGGCGTCGGCGAAGGGCGGCTCGCCCTCGCCGTTCCACGGCTCGTCGAGATAGGCGAAGTGACCCAGCGCGTCCATCTGGGTGCCTTGCGCCGCGGTTTCGATATTGCCGTCCAGGTACTCGCCTGTGAAGGCGTGCTTGGTGCCCGGGATAAAGGACGGCTCGCGGAACTTGTAGCTCAGCGGGTCGCCGCCGAAGGGCGACATCGGCATGGTGTTGGTGCGCAGATGCGAGATCTCGTAGGACTGCGCGCCCGCCTGCGTCAGGTGGTAGGCGCAGCGCTGCCAGGTGCCGGCGCCGATCGAGTTGGCGTTGCCGCGCTCGTCGCCTGCCGGCCAGGGGCCGGTGGGCACGTTGGCCCGCGACGCCTCGACCGCGTCGCGATGGCCGTCCATCTCGGCCAGGCTGCCGCCGGCGACGCCCAGCGCCAGCGCAGCGGCAGTCACTCCGGCCATCCATGCGGATTGTCTCAGCTTGATCACGGATCCCTCCCATTATCGTTCCGTTGCGTCCGGACGGCGAGGGCCGCCCGAAAGAGTGACGATAGCATACGCCTGCACGATCCGCAGGAGCGAGCGTATCCGAACGCGCGCGAATTACATCGCGCCGCCCTTGGAGCCGCCGGACCGATCGGATCCACCCGTCTTCGCGGACTTCGCCTTCTTGCCCTTGCCCGGGCCGACGATCTCCGGCTGCGCCATGTCGAGCCCGTCGAGCGTCATCGGCTTGTAGGAGGCGCGCTCGTACTCGTAGGACGGCGGGTAGGGCTTGCAGCAGTCGAAGCCGACTTTGGCGCCCAGATAATCCGGGAAGGACGGGTTGAGGCCGTGGCCGAAGGCCTTGTCGATCACCACGATACCGGTGGTCGGGTCGAGCCGCGTCGCCATCGCCCATTCGACGTCCATCGCGGAGTAGATGTCGACGTCGTCGTCGACCACGGTGACCATCTTGAGCGGCGGGAAGGCGGCGAAGGCGGCCATCATCGCCTGCTTGGACCAGCCGGCGCGCTTCTGCGCGAGCGAGACCACCGCGTGGTAGAAGCCGCCGCCGCCATGGGTCAGGTGGACGTCGACCACGCCGGGCACCTGCTTCTGCAGCATGTTGAGGATGTTGGCCTCGCCCAGCAGGCCCACCGAGTTCCACACCTCGATGCCCGAGATGATGGTCTGGAACACGGGCTCGGAGCGGCGGTGGATGCGCTTGACGTGGACCACCGGGCGCGGCGCGACCTTGGCGTAGTAGCCGGTGACCTCGGCGAACGGCCCCTCGTCGGCGACCTCGCCCGGGACCATCTCGCACTCGAGCGCCCACATGGCGTGGGCGACCATCTCGACCTCCGAGGTCGTCCCCGGCACCAGCTCCAGCGGCCCGCCGTGAAACTCCGACGCGATGCCCAGCTCGTCGGTGTCGGGCGGCGCGGCCTCCGACGGCGCTGCGGCGGCGAAGTGGAGCCCAGGGCCGACGCCGACGTTGAGCGTGAAGGGCAGGGTCTCGCCGCGCTCCTTCGCCTTGTCGAGATAGAGCTCGAGGTGGCGCCCGGCGTCGATGTTGACATGCATCCTGTCCTTGCCGGTGATCTGGAAGCGCTGGATCGAGGCGTTGCGCACGCCCGTCTCCGGGTCCTTGGCGATCACCACGGCGGCGTCGAAATAGGGCCCGCCGTCTTTCATCGCGTGGACCGGGACCGGGATCTTGGACAGGTCGACGTCGTTCTCGGTCACCTCCATGACCGGGCCGTCCCGTTTGACCACCGGCTCGGTCGGCTTCGACTGCCAGTTGCCGATGCACTCGGAGACGTAGCCGGGCAGCGCGCGCTCCTCCTTGCGCAGCATGTCGCCGATCAGCTCGCGCGACCAGTAGAGCCCGGTGAACACCGGCCAGCGGTGGCCCTTGACGTTCTCGAACAGCACCGCGCGCGGCCCGCCCTCCAGCTTCGCCGCGATGCCGGCGAGGTCGAGGTTGGGATCGACCTCGGACTTGACCCGGGTCAGCCGGCCCATCGCCTCGAGGTCCTCGATGATCAGCGCCAGATCGTGCACATGGTTGGCGGCCATGGGGTCCTCCCTCGATTTTGCGCATTCCGCTGGAATGCTGCGTTCAGACGCCACGCGGGCTTCGCGCCGTTCGGCGCGGCGCCGCGGTCGCGGCGCTCGGAAACCGTTCGCTCACGTCCGGTTTCCGTCCTAGTTCCTGCCGCGGCGGCCGGGCGCGCGGTCGGGCTCGCCCCAGCGCCTGACCAGCCCGGTGTCGATGTCGAACAGGTCGAGCGCACGGCCCACGGTCTGTGCCACGACGTCGTCGATGGTCTTCGGGCCATTGTAGAAGGCGGGGACCGGCGGCATGACGATCGCGCCCATCTCGGTCGCCTGGGTCATGGTGCGCAGATGGCCCAGATGCAGCGGCGTCTCGCGCAGCAGCAGCACCAGCCGCCGGCGCTCCTTGAGGACCACGTCTGCGGCCCGGCTCAAGAGCGACGAGGTCACGCCGTGCGCGATCTCCGAGAGCGAACGGATCGAGCACGGCGCCACGATCATGCCGCGGGTGCGGAACGAGCCCGAGGAGATTGCCGCGCCGATATCCGCCGCCGGATGGACCACGTCGGCAAGCGCGTGGACCGCGGCGACCTTCATGTCGGTCTCGTAGGCCAGCGTGATCTCGGCCGACTTCGACATGACCAGATGCGTCTCGACGGGTGTCTCGCGCAGCGCCTCCAGTACCCTGACGCCGTAGACGACGCCCGAGGCGCCGGAGATGCCGACGATGAGCCGGTCCGGCTCGGTCATGCGCGCGCTCCCCCCTGGTATCCTTGTGCGCGCGCATCCTATCGCCGGGCCGCATGGCCGGCAACGAGCGGGCGCGGTATCGCCGCTTGCGCCGATGCGCTAAAACGCCGGGCAAACGACCACACAGCCCAAGGGGAGAGCATGCGCGACAAACCGCTGGCCGGCATCCGGATCGTCGACCTCACCCGGCTCCTGCCCGGCCCGCTGGCGACCCTGTTCCTGGCCGACATGGGCGCCGACGTGATCAAGGTCGAGGACACCGGCGCGGGCGACTACACCCGCTGGAACGAGCCCAGGCAGGGCAAGCACTCGCCGTTCTTCCTGGCGATCAACCGCAACAAGCGCTCGATCAAGCTGGACCTGCGCCAGGAGGCGGGGGTCGAGGCCTACATGGACCTCGCCAAGACCGCCGACGTGGTGATCGAGCAGTTCCGGCCCGGCGTGGTCGACCGGCTGGGCGTGGGCTGGGAGGCGACGCGGCGGGCGAACCCCAAGATCGTCTACTGCTCGATCTCGGGCTACGGTCAGGACGGGCCCTACCGCGACCGCGCCGGCCACGACATCAACTATCTGTCCTACGCGGGCATGGCCGACCAGTTCGGCAATGCCGGCGGCCCGCCCGCGATGCTGAATTTCCAGATCGCCGATATCGCCGGCGGCACGCTGCCCGCCGTGATCGGCATCCTCGCCGCGGTGGTCGACGCGCAGAAATCGGGCGAGGGGCGGTATGTCGACGTGTCGATGACCGACTGCTCGCTGGCCATCGCCATCGCCGAGCTCGGCACCTGGCTGGCGCTGGGCAAGTCGCTGCCGCGCGGGCGCGACGTGCTGTCGGGCGGCCAGCCCTGCTACAACATCTACGAAACCAAGGACGGCCGCTACGTGTCGCTGGGTGCGCTCGAGCCCAAGTTCTGGGAGGCGTTCGTCCAGGCGGTCGGCCGGCCCGACCTGTCGGGCAAGGGCAATACCATGGGCAAGGAAGGCGACGCGGTGAAGGCCGAGGTCGAGGCGATCTTCAAGTCCAGGACCCTGGCCGAGTGGGAGCCCATCCTCGAGAAGGCCGACTGCTGCGGCGCGCCGGTGCTGACGCTCGAGGAAGCGATGGCGAACCCGCAGATCAAGGCGCGCAACATGGTGGTCGAGGTCGACAACCCCGAGGACGGCCGGATGACCCAGTTCGCCTTTCCGATCAAGTTCTCCGACTTCGAGTTCACCGTCGACCGCGCCGCGCCGCAGCATGGCGAGCATTCCGAGGAGATCCTGCGCGAGGCCGGGTATGCCGCCGACGACATTGCGGAGTTGAGGGAGAAGGGGGTGATCTGAGCGCGCCGGACGGCTGTCGCGGGTGGCGGTGCGTCCCTCGATACGGCCGCTTCGCGGCCTACTCGGGATGAGGCCGGGTTGGTGGGAATCCAGGAAGCCGCCCGGCACCCGCTCTCCCAACTGTCCTCATCCCGAGTAGCGGCCGCAGGTCGCGTATCGAGGGACGCACCCACGCCTCCGTCGCACCCGACCCACCACCGAACCGAACCCACCACCGAACACCCGAGAGACGAGGACACGCCTCATGAAGGTCATGCAGATCCAGGACGAGTGGAGCGCCGACAACATCAAGCCCGCCGAGCGGCCCGAGCCCGAGCCGGGGCCGGGCGAGGTCAAGCTGAAGATGAAGGCGGCCTCGCTCAACTACCGCGACTTCGTGATGACCCAGCGCGGCTACGGCCGGCGCTCGGGCGAGCTGCCGCTGGTGCCGGTGTCCGACGGCGCGGGCGAGGTGGTGGCCGTCGGCGAGGGGGTCACGCGCGTCAAGGAGGGCGACCTGGTCATGCCCATCTTCTCGCAGGGCTGGGTCGCCGGCACCTTCGGCGAGGACGTCTGGAGCGGCACGCTGGGCGGCCCGCGCGACGGCGTCATGCAGGAATACATGGTGCTCTCGCAGGAGGGTGTGGTGAAGGCGCCCAGGCACTTCGACGCCGTCGCCGCCGCCACGCTGCCCTGCGCCGCGGTGACGGCGTGGAACGCGGTGGTCGCGCAGGGCGGGGTCAAGGCCGGCGACCGGGTGCTGGTCCAGGGCACGGGCGGCGTGTCGCTCTACGCGCTCCTGTTCGCGAAGATGCAGGGCGCCGAGGTGTTCGCCACCTCGTCCTCGGCCGAGAAGCTCGAGCGGGTCGAGGCGATGGGCGCCGACCATCTGATCAACTACAAGGAGACGCCCGAATGGGCCAAGGCGGCGCGCGAGCTTGCCGGCGGGCGCGGGCTCGACCACGTGGTCGAGGTGGGCGGCGCCGGTACGCTCGAGCAGTCGATCCGCGCCATCCGCCCCTCGGGCACCATCTCGCTGATCGGCGTGCTCTCGGGCGGCAAGGGCGAGCTCAATCTCGGCCCCGTCGTGACCCAGAACGTCCGCCTGCAGGGCATCACCGTGGGCAGCCGCGCGATCTTCGAGGACATGGTTCGCGCCATCGAGCTCCACGGCACCGAGGCGCCGCTGGGCGATACGACGTTCGAGTTCGAGGAGGTCGGCCAGGCACTCGAGGCGATGCCCGAGGGCAGGCATTTCGGCAAGATCACCTGCAAGTTCTGAGGGCCGGGCGGCTGACCCGTCTACGTTTGGTCGGCGCGGCTTGTCCACCCCGGAGTGTCGCGCTAGATGATGTTTCATGATCGGCCGCCAGAGCCGTCAGAGAGGAGCGCCCCCGTGCTGCCACGCACCATCTTCGAGCAGGACCACGAGATCTTTCGCGACGCGGTCCGCAAGTTCATGGACAAGGAGATCGCGCCGCACCACGAGCAGTGGGAAGTCGAGGGCGAGGTCGACCGGGAGCTGTGGCGCAAGGCCGGCGCGCAGGGCCTGCTGTGCACCACCATGCCCGAGGAATACGGCGGGGGTGGCGGCGATTTCCGGCACGCCGCGATCGTCCACGAGGAGCTGGCGCGGCTCAACGCCTCGGGCCCCGGTTGGGCGGTGCATTCGGACATCGTCGCGCCCTATGTCCTGCATTACGGCTCGGACGCGCAGAAGAAGCGCTGGCTGCCGAAGATGGCGACGGGGG
Source organism: uncultured Alphaproteobacteria bacterium (assembly GCA_964569105.1). Classification (GTDB taxonomy): domain Bacteria; phylum Pseudomonadota; class Alphaproteobacteria; order CAZMTC01; family CAZMTC01; genus CAZMTC01. The sequence goes on from CAZMTC010000040.1 coordinate 11,466, forward strand.
AGGCGGTCGGCGCCATCGCCATGACCGAGCCCGGCACCGGCTCCGACCTGCAAGGCGTCAAGACGCGCTGCGTCAAGGACGGCAACGAGCTGGTGATCGACGGCCAGAAGACCTTCATCACCAACGGCCAGCACGCCGACTTCGTCATCGTGGTCGCCAAGACCGACCCCGAGAAGGGCGCGCACGGCACTTCGCTGGTCATCGTCGAGGCCGACCGCGAGGGCTTCGCGCGCGGGCGCAACCTCGACAAGATCGGCCTCAAGGCGCAGGACACCTCGGAGCTGTTCTTCGACGAGGTCCGCGTGCCGCCCGACAACATGCTGGGCGAGGAGAACAAGGGCTTCGCCTACCTGATGGAGGAGCTGCCGCAGGAGCGGCTGATCATCGCCGTGCAGGCGGTGGCGGCGGCCGAGGCGGCCTATTCCTGGACCGCGGAGTACGTCAAGGAGCGCAAGGCCTTCGGCAAGCGCATCCTCGACTTTCAGAACACCCGCTTCAAGCTGGCCGAGGTCAAGGCCGAGATCGCGGTCGGCCGCGCCTTCGTCGACCGCTGCATCGAGACGCATGTGGGCGGCGGCCTCGACATCGAGAACGCCGCTATCGCCAAGCTGTGGGCCAGCGAGATGCAGGGCAGGGTTGTGGACACCTGCCTACAGCTCTTCGGCGGCTATGGCTATATGAGCGAGTACCCCATCGCGCGCGCCTATGCCGACGCGCGGGTGCAACGCATCTACGGCGGCACGTCCGAGGTCATGAAGGAGCTGATCGGACGGACGATATGATTCGCATTCCGTTGGAATGCTGCGTTCAGACGCCACGCAGGCTCCGCGCCATTCGGCGCGCCGCCGCGGTCGCGGCGGTCGGAAACCGGAAGTGAGCTTCCGGCTCCCGCACGAGCCGCGCGAACGACCACGCAAGGGACGGATTTCCCCGGGAGGACCACCGATGACCGACGCATACATCTACGACGCCGTGCGCACGCCGCGCGGCCGCGGCAAGAAGGACGGCGCGCTGCACGAGGTGCCCGCCGTGCGCCTGGCGACCACCGCGCTCGCCGCGATCAAGGAGCGCAACGAGCTCGACACCAAGCTGGTCGACGACGTGGTGCTCGGCTGCGTCATGCCGGTGGGCGAGCAGGGCGCCGACATCGCGCGCCTCGCCACCTACATGGCCGACTACGACGAGAGCGTCTCGGGCATGCAGATCCACCGCTTCTGCTCGTCGGGCCTGGATGCGGTCAACATGGCCGCGGCGCAGGTCAAGGCCGGCCAGTCGGACCTGACCGTCGGGGGTGGGGTCGAGAGCATGTCCCGCGTGCCCATGGGCTCGGACGGCGGCGCCTGGATGGCGGACCCGACCGCCGCGTTCAAGACCTACTTCGTGCCCCAGGGCATCTCCGCCGACCTGATCGCCACGCGCAAGGGCTTCTCGCGCGACGACGTCGACGCCTACGCGGTGGAGAGCCAGAAGCGCGCCTCGGCGGCGTGGAAGGAGGGCCGGTTCAAGCGCTCGGTCGTGCCGGTCAAGGACCAGAACGGCATGACGCTGCTCGACCGCGACGAGCACATGCGCCCCGACGCCACCATGCAGTCGCTGGGCTCGCTCAAGGCGTCCTTCGCCGACCATGGCGAGCAGTTCGGCTTCGACTCGGTGGCGATCCAGCGCTACCCCGATGTCGAGCGCATCGACCACGTCCACACCGCGGGCAACTCCTCGGGCATCGTCGACGGCGCCGCCGCGGTGCTGGTCGGCACCAAGGAGATCGGCGACAAGCTCGGCCTCAAGCCGCGCGCGCGCATCCGCCAGACCTCGTCGATCGGCTCGGAGCCGTCGATCATGCTCACGGGCCCGGTGGCGGTGACCGAGAAGGCGCTCAAGGCCGCGGGCATGGAGGTCGGCGACATCGACCTTTACGAGCTCAACGAGGCCTTCGCCTCGGTGGTCATGTACTACATGGACGAGCTCGGCATCGATCACGGCAGGATCAACGTCAACGGCGGCGCCATCGCCATGGGCCACCCGCTGGGCGCCACCGGCGCCATGATCCTGGGCACCCTGCTCGACGAGATGGAGCGCCAGGACAAGGAGACCGGCCTGGCGACGCTGTGCGTCGGACTGGGCATGGGCGCCGCGACGATCATCGAGCGGGTTTAGGTTTTTCAGGGCGCGCAAGCGGCTGCCGCATTGGGGAATCAGACATGGCCGACGAGCCGATGAAATACGACGTCGACGGCGACGGCATCGCCACCATCGCGTGGGACCTGCCGGGCCGGGCGCAGAACGTGATGAACCGGGATTCGATGGAGGCCTTCGGCGCGGCGGTGCGCAAGGCGCTGGCCGACGACAAGGTCAAGGGCGTGGTGGTGACGTCCGCCAAGTCGGACTTCATCGCCGGCGGCGACCTCGACATGCTCCAGCGCATGGAGGGTGCCGAGGACGCGTTCGAGTGGATGATGGGCTTCCACGCGCTCACCCGCGAGATGGAGACCGGCGGCAAGCCCTTCGTCGCCGCGCTCAACGGGACCGCGTTGGGCGGCGGGCTCGAGATCGCGCTGGCCTGCCATCGGCGCATCGCCGCCGACAGCGCCAAGGCGCGGGTCGGCCTGCCCGAGGCCCAGGTCGGACTGTTCCCCGGCGGCGGCGGCACCCTGCAGATGCTGCTGCGCAACATGGTGGGCATCG
>CAZMTC010000040.1:14157-21268 GCA_964569105.1 uncultured Alphaproteobacteria bacterium
ATGCCAAGTCGATGGGCATCGTCGACGAGGTGGTACCGGCCGACACGCTGATCGACGCCGCCAAATCCTGGATCAAGGACGGCGGCACCGCCGAGCAGCCGTGGGACGCGAAGCGCTTCAAGGTCCCCGGCGGCGACGTCGAGAGCCCGCAGGGCTACCAAGTGTTCACCGCCGGCAACGCCATGCTCCACGCCCGCACCTACGGCAACTACCCCAACGCCGAGGCGATCATGTCCTGCGTCTACGAAGGGCTGAAGGTGTCCATCGACGTGGGCCTGCGCATCGAGGCGCGCTGGTTCGCTAAGATCGTGCAGGGCAAGGAGGCCAAGCACATGATCCGGACGCTGTTCTGGGGCATCCAGGCGGCGAACAAGCTGGCCTCGCGCCCCGAGGGCGTGGCCAACGCCGACTACAAGAAGGTCGGCGTGCTGGGCGCGGGCATGATGGGCCACGGCATCGCCCACGCCTCGGCCGCCGCGGGCCTCGAGGTGGTGATGATCGACGAGAGCCAGGACGCCGCCGACGCCGGCCGCGAGAAGATCGCGGCGCTGTTCGACAAGCGCGTCAAGCGCGGCTCGATGAGCCAGGAGGACCGCGATGCGGCCATGGACCGGATCACCGCCACCACCGACTACGACGCGCTCAAGGGCGCCGAGCTGGTGATCGAGGCGGTGTTCGAGAACCGCAAGGTCAAGGCCGAGGTCACCGCCAAGGCCGAGGCGCAGATCGCCAAGGACGCATTCTTCGCCTCCAACACCTCGACCCTGCCGATCTCCGGCCTGGCCGAGGCGTCGGCGCGGCCGGAGAACTTCATCGGCCTGCACTTCTTCTCGCCGGTCGACAAGATGCCGCTGGTCGAGATCATCGTCGGCGAGAAGACCTCGAAGGAGACGCTGGCCAAGGCGATGGACTATGTGAAGCGCATCGCCAAGACGCCGATCGTGGTCAACGACAGCCGCGGCTTCTTCACCTCGCGCGTCTTCGCCACCTATGTCCAGGAGGGACTGGCGATGCTCAAGGAGGGCGTCAAGCCGGCGCTGATCGAGAACGCGGGCAGGATGGCCGGGATGCCGGTGGGGCCGCTGGCGCTGGCCGACGAGGTGTCGATCGGCCTGATGCACCACGTCATGAAGCAGACCATGGAGGATCTGGGCGACGCCTACGAGCCGCGCCCGGCCGACGACGTGATCGCGGCCATGGTCGAGACGCTGGGCCGGCCGGGCAAGAAGGACGGCAAGGGCTTCTACGAGTACCCCAAGGACGACCGCAAGCGCCTGTGGCCCGAGCTCGGGCAGCATTGGCCGGTGGCGGCCGAGCAGCCCGCCGCCGACGAGCTGAAGCGCCGCTTCCGGCACATCCAGGCGGTCGAGACCGCGCGCTGCATGGAGGAGGGCGTGATCACCGAGGCGCGCGACGCCGACGTGGGCTCGGTCCTCGGCTGGGGCTTTGCGCCCTTCACCGGCGGCGTGCTGTCGTGGATCGAGATGGTCGGCGTCGAGCAGTTCGTGCGCGAGTGCGAGGCTCTCGCCCAGGCCCACGGCCCCCGCTTCCAGCCGCCCAAGCTGCTCAAGGACATGGCGGCGAAGGGCGAAGGCTTCTACCCGAAGGCCGCGGCGGCGTGATGCGAAGGGGCGGACCTGCGGGTCCGCCCCTTGCCGTTCGAGCGATCGTGCGCCGCTACTCCGCCGCCACAGAGGGCAGGCCGGCGAGCGCCATGGCGAGCTCCTTCTCGTCGTAGTCGCGGTCCTCGAGCTTGCCCGCGAAATAGTCGGTGTAGGCGCCCATGTCGAAATTGCCGTGGCCGCACAGGTTGAACAGGATGGTCTTGCCCTTGCCCTCCTGCTTGCACTTGAGCGCCTCGTCGATGGCGCCCTTGACGGCGTGGTTGGCCTCGGGCGCGGGCAGGATGCCCTCGGCCTTGGCGAACTCGACGCCGGCGGCGAAGCATTCCTTCTGCTGATAGGCGCGCGGCTCGATCTCACCCATGTCGGCCAGATGGCTGACCAACGGCGCCATGCCGTGATAGCGCAGCCCGCCGGCGTGGAAGCCCGGCGGCACGAAGCCGGCGCCCAGCGTGTGCATCTTGACCAACGGCGTCATCTGCGCGGTGTCGCCGAAGTCGTAGGCGAACTTGCCCTTGGTCAGCGTCGGGCAGTTGGATGGCTCGACCGCAACGATCTCCGGCCCGGAGCCGCCGCGCAGCTTCCGGCCGATGAACGGGAAGGCGATACCGGCGAAATTCGAACCGCCGCCGGTGCAGGCCACCACCACGTCGGGCCAGTCGCCCGCCATGTCGAGCTGCCGGATCGCTTCCATGCCGATCACGGTCTGGTGCAGCAGCACGTGATTGAGCACCGAGCCCAGCGCGTATTTGGTGTCGTCGCGCTGGACCGCGCGCTCGACCGCTTCGGAGATCGCGATGCCCAGCGAGCCGGTGCTGTCCGGATGGTCCTCGAGGACCGCCCTGCCCGCCTCGGTCATGTCCGAGGGGCTGGCGATGCAGGTGGCTCCGAACGCCTCCATGAACGCCTTGCGGTAGGGCTTCTGCTGGAAGCTCACCTTGACCATGAAGACCTCGATCTCGAGGCCGAAGAACGAGCCCGCCAGCGCCAGCGACGAGCCCCACTGGCCGGCGCCGGTCTCGGTCGTGATGCGCTTGACGCCTTCTTCCTTGTTGTAAAAGGCCTGCGCGATTGCGGTATTGGGCTTGTGCGAGCCGGCCGGCGAGACGCCTTCGTACTTGTAGTAGATCTTGGCCGGGGTATCGAGCGCCTGCTCCAGCCGCCGCGCGCGGAACAGAGGCGAGGGGCGCCACTGGCGGTAGATGTCGCGCACCGGCCCGGGGATGTCGATCTCGCGCTCGGTGGAAACCTCCTGCTCGATCACCGCCATCGGGAACAGCGGCGCCAGGTCGTCGGGGCCGACAGGCTGCTTGGTTCCCGGGTGCAGCACCGGGGCCGGCGGATCCTTGAAGTCCGCCATGATGTTGTACCAGGTCTTCGGAATGTCCTCCTCGTCCAGGAGGTACTTGACCGTGTCGCTCATCGTCCCTGCCCCTTCTTGCCGTTCTTGCCGATCGCGCCGCTGCGCATCGTTTGCGTCACATCGGTCGGAAGTTAGAGTATCGGTCCGGGGCGCAGCAAGCGCGCGCCACGACCAACACGAACGGGACGGCAACCAATGGCCGAAAGCGAGCCGCGCCGCGGCGGCGCCACCGAGGGCGAGGCGTTCCACGACGACTTCTCGCGCTCGATGAGCTACGCCGACTATCTGCGCCTCGACACGGTGCTGTCGGCGCAGGAGCCCTACACCGGCGCGCACGACGAGATGTTGTTCATCATCATCCACCAGGCCTCCGAGCTGTGGATGAAGCTGGTCGTCCACGAGCTCTCGGCCGCCCTCCAACATATCCGCGCCGACGACCCGCGTCCGGCCTTCAAGATGATGGCGCGGGTCAAGCGGGTACAGGACCAGCTGATCCAGTCCTGGTCGGTGCTCGCCACCATGACGCCGTCGGACTACCTGACCTTCCGCGACTCGCTGGGCCGGGCCTCGGGCTTCCAGTCCGAGCAGTACCGCACCATCGAGTTCCTGATGGGCAACAAGGACCGCGCCTACATGAAGCCGTTCCGCCACCACCCCGAGCGCCATGCCCGGCTGGAGGCGGTGCTCGAGGCGCCCTCGCTCTACGACGAGTGTATCCGGCTGCTCGCCCGGCGCGGCCTGCCCATCGATCCGGATCAGATCGAGCGCGACTGGGCCCGGCCGCGCGGCGGCTCCAACCGCTCGGTGCTCGACGCCTGGGCCACGGTCTACCGCGATCCCGAGCGCTACTGGGACCTCTACGAGCTGGCCGAGGAGCTGGTCGACCTCGAGGACAGCTTCCAGACCTGGCGCTTTCGCCACCGAACCACGGTCGAGCGGGTCATCGGCATGAAGACCGGCACCGGCGGCACCTCGGGCGTCGCCTACCTCAAGCGCGCGCTGGAGTTCCGCTTCTTCCCCGAGGTGTGGGAGGTGCGGACCGAGCTGTAGGCGCCCCGCCCCGGTTGCCCCGTCCCCGCTGCGATGCTTTGATCCCCGCCGATCCGAGCCGGGAGGAGACCCATGAAGGCGGTCGTGGTGAAGGAGTACGCAGGGCCCGAGGCGCTGGCGGTGGAGGAGGTGGAGGCGCCCAAGCTGCCCAAGGACGGGGTGCGCGTCGCGGTGCACCGGGCGGCGCTCAACTTCTACGACGTGCTGATGGTCAAGGGCGCCTACCAGGCCAAGCCCGAGCTGCCCTTCGTGCTGGGGACCGAGGCGGCGGGCGAGGTGGTCGAGGTCGGGCCCGACACCAAGACCCTGACGGTCGGCGACCGGGTCATGGTCGGCGCGCCCACCGGCTGCTTCGCCGAGGAGTTGGCGGTGCCCGAGGCGCTGGCCTTCAAGCTCCCCGACGGCCTGAGCTACAACAAGGCGGCGGCGCTGCGTGCGGTCTACGGCACCTCGTTCCACGCGCTGCGCGACCGGGCGCAGCTCCAGCCGGGCGAGACGCTGCTGGTCCACGGCGCGGCGGGCGGCGTCGGGCTGGCGGCGGTCGAGCTGGGCAAGGTCATGGGCGCGGTGGTGATCGGCACGGCGTCGACCGACGAGAAGCTGGAGATCGTCAAGGCGCACGGCGCCGACCACGTGATCAACTACGCCGATCCGGGCGGCTTCAAGGACGCGGTCAAGGAGTTCACGGGCGGCAGCGGCGCCGACGTGATCTACGATCCGGTGGGCGGCGACGTGTTCGATCAGTCGCTGCGCTGCATCGCCTGGGGCGGGCGGCTGCTGGTGATCGGCTTCGCCTCGGGCCGCATCCCCGAGGCGCCGGCCAATCTGATGCTGCTCAAGAGCTGCGCGGTGGTGGGCGTGTTCTACGGCTCGTGGGCCGCCCGGGATCCCGAGGGTAACCGTGCCTTGACCGAGGAGCTGGTGCGGATGGCCGCCGACGGCCGCATCCGCCCGCACGTCTCGGCCCATCTGCCGCTCGACGGGGTGCGCGATGGCATGGCCGCGCTGACCGGGCGGACGGCGACCGGCAAGATCCTGCTGGACGTCCGTTGAGGTTCATAGCGAAAAGTTTAGGAAAATCAGAAACTTGTTTCATTGACGCTCGATCGGGCCGGCTGTATCCGACGTGTATGGATGCAACCGGTCCTGGCGAGCCGTCAGAGTTCCGCGCCGCCCTTTGGGCGGTGGTGGGCGCGCTCGCCTTGTGCCTGGTCGCCGTGATCGCGACGCCGGCCCGGGCGGGCGGCGCCGACGCGGCGCATGTGGTCAACATCTACGCCGAGCTCGGCCAATCCGGCCCGGCGGCCGCCATGGGGCAGGGCACGGGCTTCTTCGTCGGCGCCGACGGGACCATCGCCACTGCCTACCATGTGGTCCGGGGCGCGCGGAACCTGATCGTGTGGGACGGCCGGTCGAACAGGTTCGAGGGCTCGCAGGTGCTGGTGGTCGCCGTTGATCCGGAGCGCGACCTGGCGCTGCTGCGGGTCGAGAGCCGGCTGGTGCACCCCTATCTGCGGCTCGACTTCAACACGCCCACGCGGTCCGACGCGCTGAGCGTGATCGGCAATTTCCGCGGCGTGCAGGCGCACCGGATGGAGACGCATGCGACCGAGCCCGCGGGCCTCGCCCGGGTCGACTGGCGCCCGACGGGCGGCGCCGCCGCGCGGGTCGAGATCATCCCGCTCGACCTCCCCGTGCTCGAGGGTATGAGCGGCGCCCCGGTGCTGTCGGGCGATGGGCGGGTGATCGGCCTGCTGTCGGGCCGGTCGGCGGGCAAGGACGGCGTCGCGTGGGCGATCCCGGCGCGCTACATCGAGGCGTTGATGACCTCGGAGGAGGATCCGCGCCCGGTCGACCGGATCGACCGCTGGCCCGGGACCCGCGGCGCGGGTTGGGACGATCTGCGCCGCCGCTACGTCAGCAACGCCGAAGCGGTCGACGCCGTCGAGCGTTTCCACGAGCGTCTCGAAGCGCTGGAGATCGCGACCGAGAGCTTGAGCCGCAGCGCCGGGCCGGCGGCGGGCACCGTGATGGAGCTGTGCGTCGCGGTGCGGAAGCAGGTCGACGACCTCGCGCTCAACTACGGCCGGGCGGATGCCGAACGGCTCAACGCGCGACTGGCGCGAGGGCCGGCCCCGGTCCGACTGACCGAGGCTGTGCTTGAGGCGCGCGGGGCGCTCTCTCAGCGGCTCGACTTGGAGGGCGAGCTACGCGCGTTGATCGAGGTGTTCGACGGCTGGATGGCATCGACCGACCTCGAGGGCGAGCACCGCCTCGCCATGCTCGAGTTCCACGACGAGATGGCGGTGCGTTACCGCGGTATCGGCGAGCACAGCTACGAGTCCGCCATCGGGCTGGACGCCGAGGCGCTGGAACGCTACCTCGACCGTCTGTCGGAGGGTTTGCCCCGCTTCGCGTCCATCGAGGAGGCCGAGGCCTTCGTGACCACCTGCCGCGCGGCGGCCAAGGATCTCGCCCGCTACGGCTGGATGCACGAACTCGAGCACCGCGTCGCCGAGCACGAGCTGTTCAACGCCTATGCCGGATTGATGAACCGGTTCGAACAGTACTTCGTCGGCATGCCGGCGAATTGACCCGGACTTACGTCACCGCCGCTCGCGCGTGGAACTCCGGTGCGTCCCAGGCGCAGGTGTCCATCACCGCGCGCAGCTCGGCCACCGCGTCCCAGACATCGACGTAGCGCAAGTAGAGCGGCGCGAAGCCGAAGCGCAGGAGATCGGGAGCGCGGAAATCGCCGATCACGCCGCGGGCGATGAGCGCCTGCATGATCGGGTAGCCATGCTCGTGCGTCAGCCCCACCTGGCTGCCGCGGCGATCGGGCGGCGGGGCCTCGATCTCGAAGCCGTGGTCACCGCATTCCTGCGCCACCAGTTCGAGGAACAATTCGCCCAATGCCAGCGACTTGTCGCGGATCGCGGCCATGTCGGCGTCCATGAATACGTCGAGCGCGGCGTCGAGCCCGGCCATCGAGACCACCGGCGGTGTCCCGCACAGGTTGCGCGCGATGCCCGCGGCCGGGGCGCGCGCAAGTCGGCGACGGCATACCGCACGATCA
>CAZMTC010000041.1:0-20845 GCA_964569105.1 uncultured Alphaproteobacteria bacterium
GGCCCGAGCAGCGGCGGATGCTGTGGCGCATCTCGATCCGCGGGTTCCCGGCCTTCGTCGAGGCGCGGAGCGTGGCGGCGGAGTAGCGCGGCGGCTGGAGCTGGCCGCGATCAAATGACACCTGCTTCCCCGGCTGAAGAGCCGGGGAAACAGGTTTGGTTTCAGCCATCGGCCCGTCATGCGTCCATTCCGCTTCTTGCATGGATTTCAGCGGGAAGAAGCGCAGATGGCACACTGCGCAGCCGCCGGGGGCCGAATCGGGCACGATAGGCTGTCCCCGCCGCCCGGAAGGAGCGTGCCCATGTTCCGCCTGATCCCGCTGTTGCTGCTGGTCGCCCTCGCCTATAACGCGATCGTGTTCCTGGCGCCCACCGCCCCGGAAGCGGCGGTGCTGTCGGTGGCGCTGCCCTCGGACGCGGAGTGGACGCTGTCGGTGGGCGGGCTGCTGGTGGCGGTCGGGCTGGTGCTGCTCTATGTCGAGATCCTCAAGGCGACGCGCACCTCCTCGGCCGCCATCGGCGACCATCTCTTGTCGATGGCGGTGTTCGTGGCGGCGCTGCTCGAGTTCCTGCTGCTGCCCGGCTTCGGCACCGACACCTGGTTCCTGATCATGCTGATGACCGGCATCGACGTGATCGCCGGGTTCACCGTGACCATCGTCGCCGCGCGGCGGGATATCGGGCTGGACCAGGGGCTGCAGTAGGGCGGGGTGCATGTCCCCTCCCCCCTTGAGGGGGAGGGTCGGGGAGGGGGGTGCGCGCGGCAGCGCGCGTGAACGCGCTGTCGCAGCCGAATGAACGTCGCTGGCGTCGTTTCTTTATGCGCGCGGACGCGCGCATCCCCCTCCCTATCCCTCCCCCTTGACGGGGGAGGGATAGGGGCCCAGCACCTCCTTCCCGACGTCCCCCACGTCGGGCACGCCGATCTGGGCGAGGCAGCGGTCGAGCTCCTCGCGGAGGATGGTCAGCGCGCGGTCGATGCCGGGGCGGCCGGCGGCGGCGGCGTAGAGGGTGGGGCGGCCGACGAAGGTGAAGGTGGCGCCGAGCGCCATAGCCTTGACGATGTCGGAGCCGCGGCGGATGCCGCTGTCGAGCAGGATCTCGGCGCGGCCGCCCACCGTTTCCGCGATGGCGGGGAGGATTTCGAGCGGGGCCGGGGCGGTATCGAGCTGGCGGCCGCCGTGGTTGGAGACCCAGATGCCGTCGGCGCCGTGCTCGACGGCCTTGGCGGCGTCGTGCGCGGTCATGACGCCCTTGATCACGAGCGGGCCGGACCAGGCGTCGCGCACCCTGGCGAACAGCTCCCAGGTGAGCGGGCCGGCGATGCGGGCGCCCATCTGGGCGGCGAGCGACTGGCGGCCAGTGGCGGGGTCGGCGTAGGCGTCCATGGTCTCGAAGCGCGGGGCGCCGCCGGTGGCGACGAAGCGGGCCGACCAGGCGGGGTGCAGGGCGCCGTCGAGCAGGATGCCGGGGCCGGGCATGAAGGGCAGCGCGAAGCCGTTGCGCAGGTCGCGCTCGCGCTTGGCGGCCAGCGGCACGTCGACGGTCATCACCAGCACGCCCATGCCGCCGCGCGCGGCGCGGTCGATCAGGTCCCTGCCCACCTCCCAGTCGTTGGGGGCGTAGAGCTGGAACCAGGAATGGTCGGGCGCGGCCTCGGCGATGCGCTCGATCGAGGTGGTGCCGGCGGTGGACAGCACGAAGGGGATGCCGGCGTCGCGCGCGGCCTTGGCCAGCGCGAGGTCGGCGCCGGGGCGGACCAGATTGGCGAAGCCGGTTGGCGCGATGCCCAGCGGCATCGACCACTCGCGGCCGAACAGGCTGCGCCTCAGGGATCTTTGGGTGATGTCCACCAGATAGCGCGGGTGGAGCGTGACGCGCTCGAAGGCGGCGCGGTTGCGGGCGATGCCGGTCTCGTCCTCGGCGCCGCCGTCGACGAAGTCGAACACCGCGCGCGGCAGGCGGCGGCGGGCAAGCGCTCGGAACTCCGCGATGGTCAGGACGCGCGACAGCCTCACGCGCCAGCCTTCCCGCCGGATTTTCCGCCCGACCGCGCACTGGCCTCGTGCACCGTCTTGGAGCTCTGACCGAACAGGATCTTGCGCTCCTCCTCCGAGGGAGGCTGGCGGCGGCGGAACTCGTCGCCGACGTCGACGCCGCGCTGGACCGCGGGACGGTCCTTCATCGCCTGGCGCCAGCGGCTCACATTGGGGAACTGGCTCAGATCGGCGCGCAGCGGCCGGGCGATCAGCACCCAGGGGAAGCAGATCATGTCGGCGATCGAATAGCCCCAGTCGAGGACCCATTCGCGCCTCTCGAGCCGGCGCTCGAGCACGCCGAGGCAGCGGTCGTACTCGCCGGCGTAGCGCTCGAGCGAATAGGGGTGGTCGCCCGGTGCGTAGTTGACGAAATGCGAGAGCTGGCCGGCCATCGGGCCCTGGTTGCCGGTCTGCCAGAACAGCCACTCGACGGCCTCCTTGCGGCCGCGCGGGTCGGGCGGCATGAAGCGGCCGGTCTTCTCCGCGAGGTAGAGCATGATGGCGCCGGACTCGAAGACAGAGATCGGCTCCCCCTCGACGTCGCGGTCGACGATCGCGGGCATCCGGTTGTTAGGCGAGATGGCCAGGAACTCGGGCTTGAACTGGTCGCCCGCGGAGATGTTCACGGGGATGAGGTTGTAGGGCAGCTCGAGCTCCTCGAGCAGGATCGAGACCTTCCAGCCATTGGGCGTGGGCCAGTAGTAGAGGTCGAGCATCGGGCGGCTCCTGCCGGGGTGCGCACGTCCGGTCAATCAACCGCAAAAGCGGGGCCGCGTCGAGGGGTAGCCGGCGGGAGCCGTCAGCCGGGGAGCCGCAGGGCGGTCTCCACCGCCGCCACCTCCTCCAGCATCCGCGCCCGGTCCCAGCCGAACTCCTCCGCCATCACCGCGGCGGCGGCGTCGAGGGCCCGGCGGCCGGGGTCGCCCAGCGCGCCCAGCGCGGTGCGGCGCAGAACGACATCGGCGAGGGTCGGCGCCATTTCGTGGCGGGCGGCGTGGCGAATCTCGGCGTCGGTGGCATGGGCCGCCGGCGCGAGGTCAGGGGCGAGGGGCGCAAGGGCAGCGGGGCCGTGCTCGGCGAGGGCGGTGTCGATCAGGTCTTGAGCGATCGTACCGTAGTGGCGGGCAAGGCGGCGGACGATGGCTTCGGCGAGGTCGGGCCGGCCCCGGACGAGGTCGTCCTCGAATTCCGCGTAGCGCCCGGTATCCCCGCCGGCGATCGGCGTGTCGGCGGTGCGACAGGGCGGGGCGCGACGATCGAGAGTGCGGAACACGCGGTCGGTGAGCCGTTCGGCCAGGTGGCGTGCCGTGGTCCACTTGCCGCCCAGCGCGGAGAACAGGCCGGCGGGACCGCCCTCGGCGCCGTGGTCGACGATCTCGGCGGCGCGGGAGGCGGCGTAGGTGTCGGTGTCGGCGGCGTCGGCCGGGACCGCGAGGGCGCGCAGGCCGGCATAGGCGTGGATCACGTCGGCGCGGGTCAGGCCGAGCGCGGGGAAGCCGTCATTGGCTTTGTCGAGCAGCCGGGCGATGTCGGCCTCGGTGACGGCGAGGTCGTCGGGGTCGGCGTCGAAGGGCGTGTCGGTGGTGCCGACGATCGAGTGATCGCGCCAGGGCAGAACGAAGACATGGCCGTGCCGATCGGAGCGGGCGGCGACGGCGGTGTCGCCGGTCAGGTCACGGACGATCAGGTGGATGCCCTTCGAGCGGGCGAGGCGGCGCGGCGGGGCGGCCCCCTGCTCCGCGCCCCAGCCCATCACCGCGTCGGCCCAGGGGCCGGCCGCGTTGAGGACGGCGCGGGCGCGGATCGTGGCGCGGGCGCCGGTCAGCCGGTCTTCGATCTCGACCCCGGCGACGCGAGGGCTGCCGCCGGGGCCGGGTTCGATCACGAGCGCGGCAGCACGGGCGTGGTTGGCGACGTGCGCGCCTGCGGCCGCGGCCGAGGCCACAGCGGCGAGGCACAGCCGCTCGGGAAAGGGCATCCGGCAGTCCCAGTAGAGAATGCCGCCCGAGAGCGCGTCCGCGTCGAGGATGCGGGCACGGGCCTCGGCCTCGGCCGGCGACAGCCAGCGGTGACCGGGCAGGTGCTTGTCCGGGTCGTCGAGGCGGTTTCGGTCGTAGGCGAGCAGATCGTAGAGCGAGAGTGCGGCGCCGAAGCCCAGGCGCGAGGCCAGGCCGCCGTCGCGCACCGCGACCAGGAAGGGCAGCGGGAACACCATGTGCGGGGCGATGGCGCTCCAGATGCGGCGCTCGCGCAGCGCCTCGCGCACGAGTGAGATTTCCAGGTTGGCGAGGTAGCGCAGCCCGCCATGGATCAGCTTGGACGAACCGGCGGTGGTGGCCGCGGCGAAGTCCTCCTTCTCCACCAGCGCGACCGACAGGCCGCGGGTCGCCGCGTCCCAGGCGGTCATAACGCCGGCGATGCCGCCGCCGACGATCACCAGATCGTGCTCGCGCGCAGCCATCGCCGCGATGTCCCGTCGCATGTGCCCTCCCCTGCCCGCCGGGCGGGGCGATGGTACCGCATGCGTCGGCGAATGCGAGGGGGCCGGAGGGCCCTGGCGCGCGACCTGGATCGGGTTTTCCTACGGAGACCGCGCGTCGGCTCAAGGCGTGATGGCGACCTTGAGGACACCGTCGCGCTGGTTCGCGAACAGCTCGTAGGCCTCCTCGATCCGGTCCAGCGTGAAGCGGTGCGTGACCAGGGGCGACGTGTCGAGCCGCCCGGATCCGATCACCTGCATCAGTCGCCGCATCCGCTCCTTGCCGCCCGGGCACAGTGTTGTGACGATCCTGTGGTCGCCGAGGCCGGCCAGGAAAGCGTCGAGCGGAATCGTCAAATCGTTCGAATAAACCCCCAGCGACGACAGGGTCCCGCCCGGCCGCAACACGCGCAGCGCCGCCTCGAAGGTCTGCTGCAGGCCGAGCGCCTCGATCGCCACGTCGACGCCGCGCCCGTCGGTCAGCCGCATGATCTCGTCCACCGGGTCGACCGTCTTGAAGTCGACGAGGTGGTCTGCGCCCATCGCACGCGCGATCTCCATACGCTCCGGGACCGCCTCGACGCCGATGATCGTCGTCGCCCCCAGCAGCCGGGCGCCGGCCGTCGCGCACAATCCGATCGGACCCTGCGCGAACACCGCGACCGTGTCGCCGATGCGCACCCCGCCGGATTCGGCGCCCGAGAACCCGGTCGACATGATGTCGGGGCACATGAGCACCTGCTCGTCGGTGAGCCCCTCCGGGATCGGAGCCAGGTTGGTCATGGCGTCGGGCACCAGCAGATATTCGGCCTGGGCGCCGTCGATGGTGTTGCCGAAGCGCCATCCGCCGAGCGGCTTGAAGCCATGCTTCGTCCCGGCGCCGTCCTGCGAATGGTAGCCGCACAGGCAGGCCGCGCTGTGGCCGCTCGGGGTGATCGCCCCGGCGATCACGCGCTGGCCTTCCGCGTAGCCCTCGACCGCCGAGCCGAGCTTCTCGATGACGCCCACCGGCTCGTGGCCGATGGTGAGGCCCTTGGCCACCGGATACTCACCCCTGAGGATGTGAACGTCGGTGCCGCAGATGGTGGTCGTGGTGACGCGGATCAGCGCGTCGAGCGGACCGACATCGGGTATCGGCTTGTCGTCGAGTTCGATCCGGTTCGGTTCCACGAACACGGCGGCCTTCATCATCTCGGTCATGAGGTCGTGTCTCCTTTCTCGGTGCAGTCGGTTTCGGGCGGTTCCTCTACGCGGCCTGCTCCCCCGCCCGGCGGAATGCCAGCCGCATCTGCTTCTCGATCTCGATGATGGCGAAGAACACCGCACCGACGCCGACGATGAGCACGCCGTCGGTGAACGGCACCGCCTGCGTGCCGAAGACCAGCTGCAGGGGCGGCAGGTAGGTGACGGCGAACTGCGCGGCGGTCACGCCGCTCACCGTGATCCACACCACGGGCGTACCGCGAACCGCCATCCAGGTCAGCGAGGTGCCGTAGATGTTGCGGATGAAGAACAGATGGAAGATCTCCAGCGCGACCAGCGTATTCAAGGCCATGGTGCGCGCCAGATCCGGCACGTAGCCCTTGTCGACCGCGTAGGAGTAGACGCCGAACACCGCGAAGACGAACAATGCCGACACCAACACGATATGCCAGACCAGCTCACCGCCCAGGAGCGGTGCGCCCCGTGGCCGTGGCGGCCGTTGCATGGTGTTTTCCTCGGTCGGCTCGAACGCCAGCGCCAGGCCCAGCGTGATTGCGGTCACGAGGTTCACCCACAGGATCTGCACCGCGGTTATGGGCAGTGCCATCCCGGCGAACAGCGCAATGACGATCGGCAGGGACTCGCCGGCGTTGGTGGGCAGGGTCCAGCTGATGACCTTCTTGATGTTGTCGTAGACGGTGCGCCCTTCGCGGACGGCCGCCACGATCGAGGCGAAGTTGTCGTCGGCGAGCACAAACTCGGCGGCCTCCTTGGCCGCCTCGCTGCCTTTGAGCCCCATGGCGATGCCGGCGTCGGCCCGCTTCAGCGCCGGGGCGTCGTTGACGCCGTCGCCGGTCATGGCGACGGTGAGACCGCGCGCCTGGAGCGCCGTCACCAGGCGCAGCTTGTGCTCGGGGCTGGTACGCGCGAAGACGTCGGTATCCACGGCGGCGTCGGCGAGCCTGGTGTCGTCCATGGCCTCGAGGTCGGTTCCGGTCAGCACCCGGTCGGGGTTTTCAAGGCCGATCTGGCGGCCGATGGCGCGGGCGGTGCCGGCGTGGTCGCCGGTGATCATCTTCACGCGAATGCCGGCCTCGCGGCATTCAGCCACAGCGGCGATCGCCTCGGACCGCGGCGGGTCGATCAGGCCGACGAGGCCGATCAGGGTCAGCCGGCCCTGCAGGTCGGCGACGTTCAGGATGGTATGGTCCTGCGGCATGGAGCGGGTCGCAAGGGCGAGGACACGCTGCCCCTCCTCTGCGATGGCTTCGACCCGCGCGAGCCAATGGTCGGCATCAATCGGACAAATGCCACCGTCGGACGTGCACTGGTCGGCGCACATCGCGATGATGACCTCGGGCGCGCCCTTCACGTCGATCGAGGTGTGGCCTTCGTGATCGTGGTGAAGGACCGCCATGTAGCGATGGTTCGCGTCGAAGGGGATGGCATCGGTGCGGGACCAGCCCGAAAACGCATCCGCGCCCGCGCCCGTGATCTTGCCTGCCAGGGCTTTGAGAGCGCCTTCCATGGGGTCGCCCTCGACCCGCCAGCCGGACCCGTGACGATGCAGCATCGCGTCGTTGCACAGCGCTGCCGCGCGGGCGATCTCGGTGAGGATCGGGGCGGTCTCGGTGGTGCGTTCCGTCTCGTCCAGGCTGAGCGGCCCTTCCGGGGCATAGCCCTCACCGCCCACCGTGTAGGTGTGGCTCGCGGCCGCGACGGTAGCCACCATCATTTCGTTGCGGGTCAGGGTGCCCGTCTTGTCGGAGCAGATGACCGAAACCGAGCCGAGCGTCTCGATTGCGGGCAGGCGGCGGACGATGGCGTTGCGCCGCGCCATGGCCTGCACGCCGATCGCGAGCGTGATGGTCAGGACGGCGGGCAGACCTTCGGGGATCGCCGCCACCGAGAGCCCGACCACGGCCATGAACAGTTCGGCGAACGGGACACCGCCGACAAAGTGGCCGTATGCCAGCAGGACCGCCGCGACCAGCAGGATGAACACGGTCAGCCATCGGGCGAAGACGTCCATCTGGCGGACCAGCGGCGTGGTCAGCGTCTCGACCCGCGACAGCATGCCGCTGATGCGGCCGATTTCGGTCGCGCCGCCGGTCGCGACCACCACGCCCCGGCCGGTCCCGCCGGCGACCAGCGTGCCGCTGTAGGCCATGCTGGCGCGGTCGCCGAGCGCCGCATCGGCGGCCACCGACTGTACCGTCTTCTCCACCGGCACGGATTCGCCGGTCAGGATGGCCTCCTCGGCGCGCAGTCCGCTGGATTCGAGGAGGCGCAGGTCAGCGGGCACCTTGTCGCCCGCTTCCAGCAGGACGACGTCGCCCGGCACCAGCTCGGCGGCATCGATGGTGATCCGCTTGCCGTCGCGCAGCACAGTGGTGCGGGGCGCGAGCATGTGGCGGATGGCATCCATCGCCCGCTCGGCACGGCCTTCCTGAATGAAGCCGATGAGCGCGTTGGCGACGACGACGGCGAGGATGACGCCGGTGTCGATGACATGCCCAAGGCTCGCCGTGACGACCGCGGAGGCGAGCAGCACGTAGATCAGGACGTTGTGGAAGTGCGCGAGAAAGCGGACGATCGGGTTGCGCTTGGACGGCGCCGGGAGCCGATTCGCGCCGTGGCTTTCGAGCCTTTGCGCCGCTTCCTCGGCGCTCAACCCGGCCGCCTGGGACTCCAGCGCCGCAAGTACCTCGTCCGGTGCTCGGTCGTGCCAGCTCGTGTCTGGGGCGGTGCCGCTCGTCATCTACGGTCTGTTCCCCGCACGAGCCCGGGCACCGCCCTGTCGGCGCCGAGCGTCCCGGGTTCGGGAGCCTTCGTCCATTGCATATCGTGCGTCTCCGCCGCCAAGCCAACCTGTCGAGTGCGTGCAAATTGATCCGGTGGGCGAAGGCTGTCGCTGACCAAGATCAATGGAATCGCAGGAATGCGACGGCGACCCGTCTCCGGGCGGTCCGGACCGCATGAGGCCGGCGGCCGGCCGTGCGCGAAAGACCGTCGTGCCCTTGTCACGCATGCTTGATTTGCGTGGTGCGCCAGCACGGTTGATATCAGGCGCGGTGCGTTACCGCACCGAGCCACCCTGCGGAGCGACCTTGGGAGGCGTTCGCCACACTTGCCAGTCGGGGTCGTGCCGACGGGACCGGTTTCGCGGCCACCCTGCTCGTTCGACCGGCCGCGGAAGCCGGCGCCGCGAGGCCGGCGGCTCTTGCGTAGCGAGTGACACGTGGGGCAGCGGCAAAAGTTGATCTGTGCCGCGAGCGAGCCCGGAACGCGGGGACGGCTCAGCAACAAGAACACGGCGTATTCGGCTATCCTGCGGTGATCGCCGAACGGTCGCACTGACTACAAAGGAGGATCCGCGATGACCGAAGGAGAAACCGCCCTGATCGTAGGCGCCGGCCCCGGCCTGGGCGCGGCCCTGGGACGGGCGTTCGCGCAGGACGGCATGCGTGTCGCCCTGGCCGCGCGCTCGGAGGACCGCATCGCCGCACTGGCGCGGGAGATCGACGGGGCCCGCGCCTATGGCTGCGACGCCGGCGATGCCGACTCGGTCGCCGAGCTGTTCGCCGCAGTGGAAAGCGACCTGTCCGCACCGCGCTGTGTGGTGTTCAACGCCGGATCCTTCGCGGTCGAGAGCGTGCTCGAGACCACCGCGCAGGACCTGACCGCCCATTGGCGGACCGGATGCCTGGGTGGGTTCAATGTCGGCCAGGCGGCCGCGCGGAGAATGAAGGCGGATGGCGGCGGCACCATCCTGTTCACCGGCGCCACCGCGTCGTTGCGCGGCGGGGCGCGCTTTCACAACCTCGCCATCCAGAAATTCGGGCTGCGGGCGCTGGCGCAATCGATGGCGCGCGAGCTGCAAGGCGACAACATCCACGTGGCCCATATCGTGGTCGACGGCGTGATCGACAGCGAGCGCGGGCGCTCGATGATCCCCGACGCGCCCGAGGACGGGCTTCTCGAGCCGGATGCCATCGCGGCCAATTATGTCGTCCTGCACCGCCAGCATCGCAGCGCCTGGACCCACGAGCTCGATCTGAGGCCGTGGTCGGAGCGGTTCTGATGGGCCGCCCCGCAGCGGTCGGCGGGCATACGACCCGCGGGTATCGGTCGCGATCGTGCCTTACCGTGGTATTCGGCGCGCTCATCGCACTCACCCCTGCGCTCGCGGACAGCGCGATTGCCACCGAGGACCTCGCCGGTTCGGCGCACGTGATGGACGCAGTCACCGTCGAGATCGCGGGCCGGCAGGTCAGGCTCTACGGCATCGTGGCGCCGGCTCCCGGCGTTCGGTGCGCGGTGCGCGAGGTGACCGTGGATTGCGGCCACGTCGCCGCGACGGCGCTGATGGATCTCACCGCGGCGACGGACGTCCGATGCACGATCATGGACGGTGATGCCGCCCCGCCGGTGGCACGGTGCACGGCCGGCGGCTACGACCTGTCCGAAGGGATGGTCTATACCGGCTGGGCGCGGCCCGTGACCGATGCGCCGGCGCGCCTTCATCGCGTCGAGCAGACGGCCCGCGAGCGCAAGCACGGCCTGTGGCGGAATGGATTCCCGCCTTCCGTGAGCGCTGCGGTCGGGCCGCGGTCGGATCCGCGGTAGCGAAGCGGGACCGGCGCCGAGGCGCCGGTCCTTTTTCGCCTTGACAGCGCGGGGTTCCGTCAGGCGGCCTGCTTGGCCTGCCAGCGGGTCGCCTCGAACTGCTCGTCGAGCGGCGTGTCGGAGATGTGGTTGCTGTAGTTGGACAGCATCTTCACGGCACAGCCGACAATGACCTCGAGGATCTGCGTCTTGTCGAAGCCGGCATCGAGGAACGCCTTCATGTCGGACTCGTCCAGCCAGCCGCGCTTGGCGACGATGGCGCGGGTCAGCTCATGCAAAGCCGCGTCCTTCGGATCGGACACCGGCTGGGAGTCGCGGATCGCCGCGATCGTCGCGTCGTCGGCGCCGGCCCGCTTGGCCCCGGCGCTGTGGGCGGCGACGCAATACTCGCACCCGTTCTCGCGCGCCGAGGTCAGCAGCACGATCTGCTGCTGGGCGGGCGTCAGCGACGTCTCCCCGAAGATGCCGGTGAGCGTCATGTAGCCCTTGATCAGCGCGGGCGCCTCGGCCATGACGCCGACCACGTTGGGCACGAAGCCCAGCCGCTTCTCGGCGGCTTCCATGAAATCGCGGCTCTTCTCGGGGGCGGTGTCCTTGGTGTGAACGGTGAACAAGCTCATCGGATGGTCCTTTCCGTGGGGTTTCGTACCAACTATGAATGGATGCCAATTCTTGAACGATCGTTCAAGAATTGGCCCGGAAACAGCGCCGGGGGACGTTGCCCCCTGGCGCCTTGACGATCAACTAGGCCGGCGTTCCGCTTTGGTCAAGCGCGGCCATTAACAGAGTGGCGCGATCACGCGGCGACCGGATGAATGCGCGCGAGCGCCACACTCGCCACGTCCTGAAGCGCCTTGCGGTCCGGGCGCAACTTCGCCATGACGCGCAGGCCCTGGATGGTGCTGAGCACGAAGCGCGCCAGCGCCCGCGGCGACTGGTCCCGAGCGATCTCCCCCGTCGCCTGCGCGAGCTCGAAGCGCGACGCCAGCAGATCCTCCAACTCTGCGACCGTCGACAGGACCCGGTCGGCGATCTGCGGCTGATGCGCCGCCAGTTCGACCGCAGTGTTGGTCATCAGGCAACCCCGCCGGGTGTCATCGGTGACAGCGGCCTCGATGATGTCGTCGAAGACCTCGCGGAGAAACGCGCCCACCGGCTTGTCCCGGCCGTGCGCCACCGCCCGGCGGAGAGTGACAGCGGACATGTACCGGTCCACTGCCCGGTCGTAGAACTCGGCCTTCGACCCGAACGCCGCATAGAGGCTCCCCCGGTGCAGGCCGGTGGCCTCCACCAGATCGGCCATCGACGTGGCGTGGTAGCCCTTTCGCCAGAAGACGTCCATGGCGGTGTCGAGGACATCGTCGAGATCGAATTCGCGTGGTCGCGCCATTCAACGACACTCCAATTCCTGCTGCCCGTCATATACGACGCGGCAACACGATATGAAGCCCCGAGGCGCGGCGGCGCACCCTACGAGGCGCGGCGGCCGGAGCGAGGCCGTGTCGGAGTAAGGCAATGTTAACGGCATAAGAGTAGGCCTGTCGTCGTAGCGCCGCGCAGGAACGCGCGGTTGAAGTCAGGAGGACTTCGCGATGACAGGTACGTCACGCGGCACAGGCCGCGCACGCATCCGGTGCGCCCAGCGCACGCAACGCTTTGCAAGCTCCGCTTGGAGAGCCTTTTTTTTCGCTGTTCTCACTCTGATTCTCACGCCCGAGGCCGTTCAGGCCGACGGGCTCACGAACGGCAGGGTGATCGCGGCTTCCAACACCAGGCCCGTGAACGAGGAGCGCGCCGCGATCGCGCGGGCGGTCGACGAACTGCGCCAATCGCCGGCGGGCTGCGCGTCGGGGATGTCGGCCAAGGAATGCGCGGTGGCCGATCTGCGGGCGTTCGTCGACGGTCTCCAATCGCTGACTGCCGCCGAGCAGTTGGACGCGGTGAACCGCCACATCAATCGCGCGAGATACGTCTCCGACGCCGACAATTACGGCCGGCGCGACTATTGGGCCCGCCCGTCGGCGCTGATGACGCGCGGCGGCGACTGCGAGGACTACGTCCTGGCCAAATACGCGGCCCTGCGCATGTTGGGCATCCCGGATTCGGCGATGCGCATCTTCGTCGCGCATCACAAGCCGCGCCGGATCGCGCACGCCGTACTGGCGGTCACCGTCGGCGGCGGGACGTATGTGCTGGACAACGAGCGCGAGGTCGTGGCCTCGATTTCCGGCACCGGCCACCTGAAACCGCTGTTTGCGCTGAACCAGACCGGATACTGGCTGTACGTGCACATCTGAGGCACCGGACGCGGTGTTGTCGCTGGCGGGATCGCGCCGGTATTGTTTGAGTTGAAGCGGCTCTAGAAATCCTCGGCCCCCGGCTGGTATGTGTCGGGAGACTCGGGGTTCTCGATATAGCTGAGCACCAGCGAGAAGCGGCGGCCCTCGGGCGTGCCGGCGCCGGCGCCGCTCTCCGCGGCCGCAGCGCTCCCGGCCCCGCCCTGGTCGCCGGACCGGTCCTCCTCCTCCGCATCCGTGCCGCCGCCGTCGCCGGTCGGCAGGTTGAGGACGACGAGCGCCGTACGGCCCTGAGCGTCGGCACCACGGAACACCAGAATACGCCGTCCCTCCACCGGGACGTTGGCGACCACGTTGTCTTCGGGGAAGGGCTTTCCGGTGAAGTGGTCCTGCAGGATACGCGCCGCTCCCACGAGACGTTGCGCGTCGGCGCGCCCGGGTTCTTGGGGCTGCCAGACGACGTTGACCTGGATCAGCTTTTCGGTCTTGTAGCCGAGGATGTAGTAGACCCGCGCCGGGCCGGTGTCGGGGATCAGATCCTCGACCCGAACCGCGACCACCGTCGTCTTCTCGACCGGATTCTCGAGCGTCGCGATGTCGTCGTCGCCGACGCCGAAGTCGTTCTCGATCGCCGCCTTCACCTCGCCGGCCGTCATCCCGAACTTCGCCGAGCGGAAGCCGTCGATGCCCGCCCAGTCGTCCTCGCTCGCGGCCGGCGCCGCCAGCGACGCGAGTGCGATTACTACCGTCGCGAATATCGCCTGTCTCATTGCCGTTCCTCGGCGTACATGTCGACCAGATGCCCCCAATTGGATGCCGACGCGAAAACCGCGTAGACGAGCGGGAGGTAGCCCTTCTCTCGCCACTCGAGGAAAACCTCGCCCGGCAGCGCGTTGAAACGGCCTTCGTCGATCACCTTGAAGCCGCCGAGCTGCATCCTGTCGCCGCCCTTGAGGGTTATGTCGGCACGGTTCTCGACCAGCAAGTCGTGCTCCGCGAGGGCCGCGCCGAACTCGCGCGTGGCCTCGAACAGGCCCTGGAAGGCGGAGCAGAACTTGAGCGCGTTCTGCGTCAGATCGGTCGGCTTGCCGTCGCCGTCGAAGAACGGACGCCCGCCATCGTCGACAACGAGGTCCGATCCTTCGTCGAGGCACAGCACGTACTGGAGCTGGTCGGGACCGGTCATGAAGATGAAGGGATAGCGCCGCACATAGGCGGGAACATAGCTCCGCGGGCGCCATGCACCGTCCTTGTCGACAAACAGGTTGCGACCCTGCTTGAGCCCCAGGACAGCAAGCGGCGTCGGCGGCGATTCGGGCGCGAACACGATCGGGTAGTGCTTGGTCAACATGGTGAACTCGACCGTGTTGACCGGCACGGCCGTGGCCTCGGCTGCGAAGCGGTAGTCGGCCTCGCCAACCATCGACTTGCCGCCGTGGCGCTCGGCGCTGAGCGGCACCGGCCGCCGGTAGAACAGCGGCAACTGGCCACCGCCTGCAGGCGTCCCCTGCGTCGATGGCTGCGCCGCCTTTTTCGCGCTCTTCGTCTTGCCCGCTTTGCCTTTCTCGCTTGTCATCGTCCCGGTTCCTCCCGCGGCCGGAATGGATGCCGACCGTGCGATCTGGTGGTCAACGGACGGGCCCGGGGGCTATGCGCCACCCGGGCCCGCGCTCGTCTGTCAGGGTGCATCGGCGATGCGCCTTCCTGGCCCATCATCGACGACGCGGGCTACTCGGTGCCGCCACCCCCGCCAGCGGCGGTGCCGATGCCGAGCTGGTAGCCCCAGAAGTCGGACCAGAAGGTGAGCGCGTCATCCTCCTCGCCTTCCTCTTCGCCGCCGGCGGCCGGCGCCACGTCCAGGCTCTGACCGAAGGCGAACGGCGCGCCGAACGGGTTGAAGATGAGGCCGAAATCGGGGCCGTCACCCGGACGGAGGAAGAACGACGCGTCGCTCGGCGTGTTGGGCGGTCCCAACCGCAGCCCCTCGATGTCCACCCCGAACCTGAAGATCTGGCGCAAGGTGTCGGTCACGAGCCCCGAGTCGATCCCGCCGTCTGGCGGCGTGAAGCCGAGCAGCAGCAGACCGAGCGTGTCGAGATCGGGGAAGTGCGTGAGCTTGGCCTCGGTGGCATCGAACTGCGCCTGGGTCATGCCCGCCCCGGTCACCCCGTCGAAGCTGACGCTGCGGGCGTCGATCACGATCGGGTTGCCGGCGCCCAGCGAATGGGTGTCGTTCCTGAGCGTGATGAAGTCGCCGCTCTGACCGACGAACGAGGTGTCGAACAGCGATGCCAGGAACGGCCCGCCCGCAGGCGCGTTGAGCCGCACGCCCGGACCGTCGATGACCAGGCCGGTCTCGCCGCCGATCACCTCGGTGCCGAACAGCGTCGCCACCAGGCTGGGCTCGCCGAAGGGGTAGCCGAAGTTGAGCGCCACCAGCTCCTCGGGCTCTTCCTCGCCGTTCTCGAACAGGTTCTCACCGTTCGAGACCAGCTCGATGCCCGTCTCGGAGTCGGTAACCGTCACGTCGTTGAACAGGACCGTGTTGATCTGGTCCTCGACCAACTCGCCAAGCGCGAACGGTCCGAACGCACCGAGGCCGGTGTCCACGAGGATGCCGATGTTGTCGGCGTTGGACACGTCGGTGTCGTCGATCGTCGTGCTGCGGACGTTGCCGATGGTGATGCCGTTGTGGCCGACCCCGTCGACGCTGGTGTTGAAAATGCCCAGCAGGCCGCCATACGGCACGAAGATGCCGTCGCCGCTGACGTCGCCGACATTGTCGCCGTCCATGACGATGAAGGGCTGCGAGAAGCCGTTCTCGCCGTCGTAGCCCTCGCCGTCGTCGCTGCGGATCGCAGGCCCGCCGAGGAACTCGCCGTCGAAGTTGGCGGCGAAGATACCTGCGACCGACTCGCCGTCGATGTCGTGGACCTCGTTGCCGTTGATCAGCAGACCGCGGCCGAGCCCGGCGATGCCCGCGCCCAGGACACCGGCGTTGACGTTGGTCACCGAGTTGCCCTCGAGACCGGGCACGTCCGGGAACGGCGGCAAGCCGTCCTCACCGCCGAAGTCGAAGCCGTCGCCGTCGACCGAGGCGCCGATCTGGACAAAATCGCCCAGGCCGAGGATGCCAGCGGCGAACAGACCGTTCACCCCACTGTTTTCGCCGTCGAAGCCATTGAGCGAGGCGAGTTCGAGCCCCGGTTCGCCGTCGAAGCCGGGCTCGCTACCCACCTCGTTGCCCGAGATGAAGACGTCATGTCCGGCACCCGTGATGCCCAGCGCGACAAAGCTCGGCTCGCCGTCGAAGTAGTCGAAGCCTTCGCCGTCGGGATAACCGATCCCCTCGCCGTCGAGATTGCCGATGCCGTCGACTTCGTTGCCGCTAATGAGGACCCTGCTCGGTGGCAGGAACGGCAGGAACGGTGGGACACCGTTGACGTTCTGAGGGCCGAAGTCGGGCCCAGGTCCGCCGATGCCGGGGCCGATCAGGCCCGGGCCGCCGTGCAGGATATCGCCTGCCAACAGCACCAGGAGCGCCGCTGCGTCCATGCCCAGCCCGGTGATGCCCAGGCTGATGTCGCCCTGCACGTCGTACACGGTGTTGCCGTGCTGGCCGAAGCCGGCGTTCACCACCCAGTTCGGCAGCACGTCCTCGGCGCCCGGAACGTCCGGGCCGCCGATCGGCAGCACGCCCACGGCGTTGTTGGTGCCGATGGTCAGCAGGCCCGCGCCCAGCGTCTCGGCTTGGACATCTTGGACGTGGTTGTTCGACGCCACGACGTTCCACGCCATCCCGGTGATGCCCAGGGCTACTTCCGAGTTCGGGCCGCCGAAAGAAGGCCCGCCGATGCCGTTCGGGTATGGCACGCCGTTCGGCGGGCCACGGAAGTGGTCTCGGCCGCCGATGTCTGAGACATCGTTGCCGTCGATCACCACGGTGCTCTTGCCGAACAGACCGTCGGGACCGTCGTGCCCGATCGGACCGGGGAAGCCAATAGGACCCGGGAAGCCAATGGGGCCAATGGGACCCGGGTAGCCGACGGGGCCAATTGGGCCGGGGAAGCCAATGGGTCCAGGTCCGTTGTCGAAGAAACCGAACGCCAAGAGCGTCAGTGCGGCGGCCGCATCGGTACCGAGCCCGGTGACGCCCAGGGCAACCGTGCCGGTGATGTCTTCGACCTCGTTGCCGTAGGTACCGAACCCGGCCGACGCGTAGTGACCCAGCCGGTTGTCCAGCTCCTTGGCCTCGTCCGGCAGCTGGCCGATCACCATCCGCCGGCCGATGCCCAGAATGCCCGAGCCCAGGAAGTGGCCCGAGACATCCTCGACCTCGTTGCCCGAGACGAGCACGTCGTGGCCGAAAGCGTTCACGCCCAGAGCCACGTCGGCGACCGTGAACGGCTCGCCATCGAATCCGGGTTCACCGTCCAGCCCGAGCAACTGAAGATCCGGCGGCCCGATCCGGCGGTTGTCCTCACCGAAGCCGATATTCTCGACTTCGTTGTTGTCGACGATGACGGTGCTGGCCGGCAACTCGGGCGCCTCGCCGCCGTAATCGAGGCTGAACTCGCCCTCGTGGCCCTCGCCGCCGAAGCCGAACTCGCCGTCGAGCAACAGGCCAGCGATCGGCGCCAACGCGTCCGCACCGATGCCCGTCACGCCCAGGCTGATGCGGCCCGAGACGCCGTCGACGTAGTTGCCGCCCAGCGACAGCAGGGGCTCGCCGTCGTAGCCGCCGTTCTCGCCGTCGTAGGCGACGCTGCGAATACCGTTCTCGCCGTCGAAGTCAGGTCCGCCGATCACGACGTGGTTGCCGATGCCGAGGATGCCCGAGCCGATGCGGGCCCCCGAGACGTCCTCGACGTAGTTTCCGGAGATCAGCACCTCCGAGCCGACGCCGTTGACGCCGAAGGCGTAGTCGGTCCGGCCGAAGCCCTCGCCGCCGTAGTCCTCGCCGCCGTAGTCCTCGCCGCCGTAGTCCTCGCCGCCGTAGTCCTCGCCGTTGAAGTGGAACTCGCCGTCGCGGCCGATGTTTATCACCTCGTTGCCGAGGATCGCCACATGGCTCGGCGGAAGCCCCTCGAAGCCTTCGCCACCGTAGTCTTCGCCGCCGAAGCCCTCGCCGTCGAGCAGCAGCCCGGGGAAGCCCTCGCCGCCGAAGCCGAACTCGCCGTCCAGCAGCAGCTGACCGGCCGCCAGCGCCGCGTCGGCGCCGACGCCCGTCACGCCAAGGCTGATGCGGCCCGAAACACCGTCGACGTAGTTGCCGCCGAGCGACAGCATCGGGGCGCCGTAGGGCCCGCCGTTCTCGCCATCATAGGCGACGCTGCGAATGCCGTTCTCGCCACCGAAGCCCGGTCCGCCGATCTGGACGTACTGGCCGATGCCCAGGATCCCCGAGCCCAGCGCCTCACCGTCGACCGCCTCGACCAGGTTGTCGCCGATGTAGACGTTGGAACCCACGCCGGTGATGCCCAGCGAGATCAGACCGGCCTCCCCGTCGAAGCCGTACTGGCCCTCGCCGCCGAGGCCGTACTCGCCGTCGATTCGCTGTCCGACATGGCGCACGGCGTTGTCGGCTATGAGCACGCTGCTCCCGCCGCCCGACGGGCCGACGTGACCCTCGACGAAATCCTCGAAGCCGAGCAGGTCGGCGACCAGATGCGCGGCGTCGCCGCCGACGCCGACGATGCCCGCGGACAACAAGCCACCGTGGATGCCGTAGACGCCGATCTCGCCGGGCTCTCCGTCGAGACCGCCATTCTCGCCTCCGTAAGAGGCCGAGTACACCGGCCCGGCGCCGCCCGTGCCGTTGCCGAGCACCGAAACGTCGTTGCCGACCGCGGCGATGCCGACGCCGGCGAATTCGCCGTCGACGCCGACCACGTCGTTGTTGAGCACCGTGACCGTATCGCCGACCGCGGCGATGCCGATCGAGGCAAAGGGATGCGAATAGGATTCGCCGTCAATGCCGCCGACATGGGTCACCCGATTGTCGGCGATGTTGACGTTCGAGCCCTCGCCGTCGCCCAGGCCGAGGATGCCGACCGCGAGATCGTCGCCCGCGATGTTGGTCACCGTGCTGCCGGTGACGTCGACGTCGTGGCCCTCCGCGTGGATGCCGTATTCGTCGAAGCCGTCGACGAAGGCGTTGTGGACGGTGACGGTCTCGCCTTGCACCTTGATGCCGACGCCGCTGGTTGCGGCGGTCAGGCTGTCGTCGGTGCTGAGCACCGTGTGCGCCGCCACGTCGATGCCGTCGTCGTGCACGCCGACCATCTCGTTGCGCGCCATGGCGATGGTCGCGGGATCGACGAAGCCGAAGCCCTGGTCCTTGTTGGCGTCGGACACCGTGGCCGTGCCGCCGACCTCGGCCACCGAATAGACCGTGTTGCCGGGCAGGTTCGGCGCCGGACCGACGTTGACGATGGCCGCCTGATCCTCAGGGATGTCGATCGACTGCGAGAAGCCGAAGTTGCTTTGCAGCGTGCGGGTGACATCGCCGTCGGTCGAGTTGTTGACGCGCAGGATCACGTCGCCGTTGGGCAGCCGGCCCAGGAAGGTGACGTTGCCGCCGCCGCGTTCCGTGGTGAGGAACACGTCGCCCGGGTTGGCGACGTCCGCGACCGCGATGCGCTCGATCTCGTTGACGATGACGATGTTGTGGAACGAGCCGCCATCGCCGGCACCGACCAGGTCGATACCGTCGTCGACGTTCTCGAAGTAGTTGTCCTCGATGGTCGTGTCGCCGACGTTGGCCTCGGTGATCGTGAAGCCGCCGCCGGCGAACGGGATCTCCTCCGGCGAGCCGATTCCGAGCTCGAGGTCGAAGAAGCCGTTGTCGTGGATCGACGTGCCGTCGACCGCGTCGCCGATCAGGATGCCCGCGCCCGAGCGGGTGCCGTTGTCGGTGCCGACGTCGCCGTCGAACTTGAAGCCCGAGATGTCGGCGTTGTCGCCGGTGACCAGCATGCCGAAGACGCTCGAGTCCACCGTGGTGGTCGCCGCGAAACCGTCGCCGATCAGTGTCAGATCGTCCTTGTAGACCTCGATCCCGCCGTCGAAGTCGCCGTCGGCGACGTTGACGGTGGCGCCCGCGGCCGCGACGTCGACACCGTCCTGGATCTCGGCGGCGTCGCTCTGGACGTTCACTTCAGTGGCGGTGCCGCTGATGTTGCCGCCGTTGCCGCCGAGCGCGACGATGTCGGCGTTGAGGTTCACCCGGTCGGAGTCGAACAGCACCGTGGTGTTCGAGCCGCCGCCGTTGAGTTCGCCGTTGAGCTCGATCCGGAAGTTGGCGGCCCATTCGACGGCGCTGCCGTCGGTCACCGTCACCGTGCCGCCCGGGCGGACGCGCACCCGGTCGTCGGCCCGCGCCGTCAGGTCGTTGAACACGACGCTGGCGCCGATGAACTCGACGTCGGCGCCGCCGGGGCCGAAGGCGTTGAGCTCGACCAGGTCGAAGTTGCCGGATAGGTCGAGGTCGCCGACGAGGATGTCCTCCTCGTTGCTCGCGAGGCTGCCGACAACCAGCGTGCCACCGGACATGGTGCCGGCCTCGACGGCGCTGATGTGCATCTCGGGGTTCTCGAGCGTGATCGGGTCGGTCGGGCTCGTGTCCCCGCCCAGCCCGATGCGGCCGACGGCCGACCGGAACACCCGGATCGTGTCGCCTTCGATGTCGGTGTCGTCGTCGTCGATGTCCACGTCGGCCGCCGACACGGTGAGGACGTCGCCCGCCGTCGTGGCCGAGATCGAGACCGCCTCTTCGACCACCCAGTCGCCTGTCCCGTCGCCGTCCGCATCGGCGTTAAGCAGCGTGTCGCCGGTGAAGACGACCTCGGCGTCGTCCCGGAAGACGATGTCGTCGTTGGCGTTGGCCGTGAGGTTGGTGAAGCTGGACTCGCCGTCGAACTCGACGGTCGAGGCGCCGAGCGCGTTGAACGCCAGCGCGTCGAAGTCGTTGATGTCGATGTCGCCGACGAAAACCTCGGAAGCGTTGCCGTCGCCGATGACCAGATTGGCCGCTGCAAAGGTGTCGACCTCGTCCTGGCTCAACTCGAGCTCGCCCTCGCCACCTTCGTTGCCGTCGCCGAGGTCGATCGCGCCGAGCGTGTTGCGGCGCACGGTGATCGTGTCGTCGGCTGAGATCGTGGCGCCGCCCTCGACGGTCACGTCGTCACCCTCGATCTC
>CAZMTC010000042.1:0-20671 GCA_964569105.1 uncultured Alphaproteobacteria bacterium
GCGCTGGATCTCGACGATCTTGGCGAGCACATGGGGATCGTTCTTCTCCAGCTCCTGCGCCAGGAACAGGCCGATATTGCCGCCGCCGACGATGACGATGCGATGGGTCGGGGTCTCCTCCTGGCCGAACGACGCCATGGCGCGCGCCACGTGGTCGGCGGCGACGACGAAATAGACTTCGTCGCCGGGCAGCATCTCGTCGTCGCCGGTCGGCACGATGGTGGTGCTGCCGCGGATGATCGACACCACCGTCATGCGCAGGTCGGGAAACAGTGTGGTGAGCTGGCGCAAGGGTGTGTTGATGATCGGGCAGTCCTCGTCGACGCGGATGCCGATCACGCGCACGCGGCCGTTTGCCAGCGGGATCATGTCGAAGGTGCCCGGCGCCAGCAGGCGGTGGCGCATGGCGCGCGCGACCTCGATCTCCGGCGAGATGATGACGTCGATCGGCATGTGGTCGCGCGAGAACAGGTCGGCCCACTCCGCCGCCAGATAGGCCTGCGCGCGCACCCGCGCGATCTTGGTCGGCACCGAGAACATCGAGTGGGCCACCTGGCACGCCACCATGTTCACCTCGTCGGCGTAGGTGACGGCGATCAGCAGCTCGGCTTCCGAGGCGCCGGCACGCTCGAGCACGTCCGGGTGCGAGGCGAAGCCGACAACGCCCGCCACGTCGGAACTGTCGGCGAGCTTGCGCACAAGTTCCGGCGACTGATCGATGACGGTGACTTGGTTGTTCTCGTTGGCCAGGTGGCGGGCGATGTTCGAGCCCACCTGTCCGGCGCCGCAGACGATGACATTCATGCCGTGGCCCGCAAATCAAGAGATCGGCCCGGCGCGGCCCGCGAGGGCCGGCTCAGGCGTCGAATTCGTGCGCCTTCTCGGTGCCGTGGACGCCCAGCGTCTTCAGCTTGCGATGCAGCGCGGAGCGTTCCATACCGACGAACGCCGCGGTACGCGAGATATTTCCGCCAAAGCGCGACATCTGCGCCACCAGGTACTGGCGCTCGAAGATCTCGCGTGCCTCGCGCAACGGCAACCCCATGATCTCGCTCGACCGGTCGAAATTGGGCACGTTCGGGGTCCTCGAGGTGATCTCGGGCGGCAGCAGCTCGGCGTTGATCTCGCCCGAGCCGTCGCCGGGGGCCATGATCAGGAGCCAGTCGATGATATTGGACAGCTGGCGCACATTGCCCGGCCAGTCGTAGGCTTGCAGGGCGGCGATCGCGTCGTCGGCCAGTGCCCGCGGCGCGAGGCCGGCGCGCGTCGCCGAGCGGTTCATGAAATTGTCGGCCAGAAGGGGAATGTCCTCACGCCGGTCGCGCAACGGCGGCACGCGGATCGGCACGACATTGAGCCGATAATACAGATCCTCGCGGAAGCGGTGGGCTGCCATCTCCTTCTGGAGATCGCGGTTGGACGAAGCCACGACGCGCACGTCGACCACCACCTGGGTCGCGCCGCCGACCCGCTCGAAAGTCTGCTCCTGAAGCGCGCGCACGATCTTGCCCTGGGTTTCCATGGGCATGTCGGCGACCTCGTCGAGCAGCAGCGTGCCGCCATGGGCGCGCTCGAAGGTGCCGAGCCGCGCGGCGCTGTCGGCACCCTCGGCGCCCGGCGCGGCGCCGAACAGTTCGATTTCGAGCCGGTCCGGGCGCATGGTGGCGCAGTTGAGCACCACGAAGGGACCGTCGCGGCGCGGCGACGCTTGGTGTATGCGCCGCGCAACGACTTCCTTGCCGACGCCGGCCGGACCGGTGATCAGGACGCGGCTGGCCGTGGGTGCCACGCGCTCGATCGACTGGCGAATCTGACTGATCGAGGGCGAGGCGCCGACGAGCTCGGCCTCGCCGCCGGCGCGCAGCCTCAGCTCCTCGTTCTCGCGCTTGAGCTGCGCTGCCTCGATGGCGCGGCGTGCGACCAGAAGCAACCGGTCCGCCTTGAACGGCTTTTCGATGAAGTCGTAGGCGCCGCGCTTGATCGCCGCCACCGCCGTCTCGATATTGCCGTGGCCGCTGATCATCACGACGGGCAGCGTCGGATGTTCGCGCTGGATCAGGTCGAGCAGCGCCATTCCGTCGTGGGTGCTGTCCTGCAGCCAGATGTCGAGCACCACCAGGTCGGGCCGGCGTTTGCGGATCGCCTGAAGCGCGCCGTCCGAATCACCTGTTGCCCGGGTGCGAAACCCCTCGTCCTCGAGTACGCCCTCGATGAGCGCGCGAATGTCGGCCTCGTCATCGACGATCAGTACGTCATGCGCCATGGATTGCCGCTTTCTCTTCTTCTGTGTGTCTCCCATCGGCAGCCTCCACGCTGCCGCCGTCTTCGGCTCTGAAGGTCATCCGCGCTCGCGCGCCTCCCTCCTCCCGGTTCTCCAGCTCCAGCCGGCCCCGGTGGTCCTCCATGATCTTGCGCACGATCGCGAGGCCCAGCCCGGTGCCCTTGCGCCGGGTCGTCACGTAGGGCTCGGTCAGCCGGTGCTGGAGTTCGGCCGGCAGTCCGGGTCCGTCGTCCTCGACCTCGATGACCACGGTATCGGATCGACGCTCGAGCCGGACCCAGACGCGACCTTTGGCCGGCCGCCCGTCCGTCGCCTCTTCCGGCTCGCGGATCGAATCGGCGGCGTTCTGAAGCAGGTTGGTGACCGCTTGTGAGACCTGCCGCCGGTCGCACTGTACCATGACCGGTTCGTCCGGCGTCCGGCAGTCGAAGCGGATTCTGGGATGAGCGTTGCGTTGGAGAAACACCGCCTCGGCACACACCTCGCGCAAGTCGCACGGATGGAGTTCGGGCGCCGGCATGCGCGCGAACGAGGAGAACTCGTCGACCATCCGTCCGATGTCGCCGACCTGACGCACGATGGTGTCGACGCAGGTTTCGAAAACCTCGCGGTCGGCGGTGATCTGCGTGAGGTAGCGCCGCTTGAGCCGCTCGGCCGAAAGCTGGATCGGCGTCAACGGGTTCTTGATCTCATGTGCGATTCGCCGCGCGACGTCGGCCCACGCGGCCTTGCGCTCCGCAGCCTGCAGCTCGGTGATATCGTCGAAGGTGATGACGTAGCCGATCACCGCGCCGTGAATTCGTTCCGCGGTGATACGAACCAGCAGCGTGCGTGCCGCGCCCCGGCGAATCACGTCGACCTCGCCCGCCGCTCCGATCTCGGTGTGCCTGCGTGCGTCCTCCAAGAGTTCACGCATTTCTGGCACGACCTCGGCAAGTCGCTCGCCGATGAGGTTTTGCGCAGACAGGTCGAGCAGCTCAACCGCCGAGCGGTTGGGCAGCGTCACCGTCCCTTCGGTATCGAGGCCGATCACGCCCGCCGACACGCCGGCAAGCACCGTCTCGGTGAACTCGCGCCGCGCGTCGAGCTGCTTGTTTGCCTCGACCAACGCCTGCTGCTGGCGCTCGAGCCGACGCGTCATACGGTTGAAGGCACGGCTCAAGAGGCCGATCTCGTCGTCGGTCTGCGCTTCGTCGACGCGCGCCGACAGGTCGCCCGCACGCACGCGCTCCGCGGCCGCAATCAGCCCCGAGATCGGGCCGGCCAGCCGCGTCGCGAACATCAGCCCGACCGCGATCGCCGCCAGCATGAGCAACAGCGCGACCATGGCGAACAGGGTGAACAGATTGGTCTGCAGTTCGGTGCGGGTGCCCTCGACCTTCTCGAACTCGGCCACCGCCTTCTCGGCGCGCTCCACCGAGCCGAGCACCGCGGGTTCGATGAAACGGGCGACGTAGAGATAGGTGTCGATATAGCGCTCGAGCTGGACCAGCGCGCGCACCCGGTCCTCGCCCGGATTGGCCATGATCACCACCTCGCCCGAGCGCGCCTTGGCGAGCGCGGTCTCGCTCGGCGGGTCGAGCTGGAGCGCGAAGCTGAGCATCGAGCTCGCGAGAATGCGACCCGAGCCGTCGAACACGACGGCTTCGGGCACCGAGGCCTGCGCGCTCAGCGTCATCAGCGCTTGGTTCATCGCCTGCGGCAGGCGCGAGTAGAGCGCGGCGTCGCGATTGAGTTCGCTCGCCATCGCGAGCACGTCCGCGCGGATCGCCTTCTGGTGCTCGTCCAGATAGGCGTCGGTGACGGAAAGCGACTCGTAGACCGCCGTGCGCACCGGTTCCGAAAACCAGACGCGGATGCCGTAGTTGAAGATGAGCAGGGAGAACACCGCCGCCGCGATGGCCGGCACGACGGCGACCACCGAGAACAGCAATACCAAGCGCACGTGCAGGCGCGAGCCCGCCAGGCCGCGCCGCCGCTCTGCCCACACGCGAACGATACGCCACGCGATCAACGCCGCCAGGACCAGGAGCAATACCAGGTCGGCGTAGAGCAGCAGGATCAGTTCCTGCCGGTCGGAAATGAAGCTCTCGGAAGTGGTCAGCGACCAGAAGGTGGCGACGCCGAAGGCGGCGGTCACCGCGCTGAGCGCCAGCACCGTCTGGCGCGCGAAGCCGACCCGTTCGACTACGTCGATCAGCCGGCGCGGCCTGGCCCGCTCCTCCTTCGCGTGCTGTTCGTTCATGCGCCCCTGTGTCCCCGCCGGTTGCCCCGGCTCCATTGGTCGTGACGATAATGCAACATATGACGAAAAGACACTGTTTTCGTAGCCTATTACGCGGCGTGGGAGCGTTGCGTCCCGGCAACACTCGGCATGACCATACGAATCGCCCCCCTGGTCACCTTCCGTTAACCGATTTCGCGTTGCATGGGAGCCCCTTGGACCTTGAGGACATCCCCTTGCGTGTTCGTCAGTTGCTCCTCGACAAATCCCGGACCCAGTTCGCGGTTCGTCCGGAGACGCCGGTAGCCGAGTTCGCGGCCGCGGTCGCCGGGCGCCGAATCGGCGCCGCGCCGGTGATCGACGGTGACGGCATGCTGCTGGGCGTCATCTCGGAACGCGATGTGGTCCGCGGCTACGTCGCGCACGGCGCCGGACTGGGAGAGCTGCGGGTCCGCGACCTCATGTCGGACGACGTCGTGGCCTGCTATCCCCAGACCGACATCGCCGATGCGCTGTCGCTGATGACCGAGAACGGCATCCGCCACATTCCGGTGGTCGAGGGCGAACGGCTGGCCGGTTTCGTCTCGATCGGCGACGTCGCGGCGACGCGTGTGACGCAGCTCGAGCTCGACAACGAAGCCCTGCGCGAGATGCTGATGAACTACGAAACCATCGGCTGACCTCCGGGCTTGCGCCCCGCCTCGCCTTGCGGTTGAGTGCCGGCCTGCCAGGATCACGGGACGGGACCGTCGCGCCATGCTCAACCGCTGGGGAATCCTCTTCGTCATGTTCCTCAGCCGAATCGCCATGGGCTTCCAGTTCCAATCCGTGGCCTCGATCAAGCCGTATCTCCAGGCCGATTTCGCGATTTCCAACGCCATGGCCGGCTTCCTGTTCGGCCTCTATCTGCTGCCCGGCATCCTTCTCGCCATCCCCGGCGGCTTCCTGGCCAAGGGGCTGGGCGACATGCGCACCCAGCTTCTGGGCCTCGGGCTGATGACCCTGGGCGGCCTGCTGGCGGGCGCCGCGGACACACTGTGGCTGATCGTCGCCGGCCGGGCGCTGATGGGGTCGGGCGTGATCCTGCTGTTCATCATCTTCCCCAAGACGGTGTCGGAGTGGTTTCCCGGCCAGCAGATGTTCCTGGCCATGGCGCTGTATCTCAGCGGCTGGCCGGTCGGCATCGGTACGGCGCTGGTGACGCAGCCGGAGATCGCCGCCGCCTGGGGGCCCGAATGGGTGTTCTACGCCACGGCCGCCGCGGCGGCCGCCGCCGTGGCGCTGACGGCGCTGCTGTACCGACCGGCGCCGGGCGCCGCGCAGCCCGAGACGGGCGCGGGCGCCGTCAAGCTGTCGCGCAGCGAGGTCGTGCTGGTGACGCTGGCCGGCGTGCTGTGGACGCTGTCCAACGCGGCGATGGGCGTGGTGCTGGCCTTCGGGCCCGGCTACGTCCAAAGCTACGGCTATAGCGCGATCGAGGCCGGCGCGATCGTGTCGATCAATGTCTGGATCGCGGTGATCATGGTGCCGCTGGGCGGGCTTGTGGCTTCGCGCCTGCCCTGGCCCAACGTCTTTATCGTCTTCACCGCCACCGTAGGCGGGTTGGCGTTGCTCGCGATGACGGCCTATCCGAGCCAGTTCGTGCTGTTGTTCGTGCTGATGGGCGTGTTCCTGTTCGCGCCCGCGGGCATCTATGTGGCGCTGCCGGTCGAGGTGCTGCGGCCCGAGAACCGGGCCACCGGCCTGGGCGTGTTCTACACCCTTTGGTACGCGGGCGTGGCCGGCTTCCCGCCGCTGGCCGGCTGGATGCTCGACTTCACCGGCGAGCCGTCGACGCCGGTCCTGTTCGCGGGCGTCCTGGTGTTGGCGATCGTGCCGATGCTCCTGGTGTTCCGCCTGGCCCAGCGGCGAACCGCACGGGCGAGTGCCTAGCCCACCCCGCGCACCACCTGGATATCGAGCTCGCGGATCTTCTTGCGCAGCGTGTTGCGGTTGAGACCGAGCAGGGCGGCGGCCTTGAGCTGGTTGCCGCGGGTGGCGCCCAGCGAGAGCGTGATGAGGGGCCGCTCGATTTCGCGCAGAACCCGGTCGTAGAGGCCGGCCGCCGGCAGGCCGTCGGGATGGGCCGCGAAATACTCCCTGAGATGCCGCTCCACCGCCGCACTCAGGCTGTCGTCGCGCGGTGCGTCGCCGTTGTCGTGCGGCGGCACCTGCTCGGCCAGCTCGGCCTCGATCACGTCGACGCCGATCACTTCCTGGCTGTAGAGCGCGGTGAGCCGGCGGATCAGGTTCTCGAGCTCGCGCACATTGCCCGGCCACCGGTGGCGCTGTAGCCGCTCCATGGCGCCCTTGTCGATGGTTTTCGTCGGCAGGCCCTCGTCCGCGGCCGCGCCCATGAAGTGGCGTACGAGATCGGGCACGTCCTCGAGCCGTTCGCGCAGGGGCGGCAGCCGCATCGGCACGACGTTGAGCCGGTAGAACAGATCCTCGCGGTACAGTCCCTGGCGGACCATCTGCCGCAGATCGCGGTGTGTGGCGGCGACGATGCGCACGTCGGCGCGGATCGGCGTGCGTCCGCCGACCGTGGTGTACTCGCCATCCTGCAGCACGCGCAGGAGGCGCGTCTGCGCCTCGAACGGCATGTCGCCGATCTCGTCGAGGAACAGCGTGCCGCCCTCGGCCTGCTCGAACCGGCCGGCGTAGCGCGCGGCGGCGCCGGTGAAGGCGCCCTTTTCATGGCCGAACAGCTCGCTCTCGATCAGCTCGCGCGGGATCGCGGCCATGTTGAGCGCGACGAACGGCCCGTTGCGGCGCTTGCCGTAGGTGTGCAGGGCGCGCGCCACCAGCTCCTTGCCGGTGCCCGATTCGCCGGTGATCATCACGGTGAGGTCGGTGCCCATGAGGCGCGCCATGACACGGTAGATTTCCTGCATCGCCGGCGACCGGCCGATCAGCGGCAGCTCGCCCTCCTGGTCCTCGATCGGCCGCGCCATGCCCTCGCCCGCGTCCGCAGGAGCGGACAGCGCGCGGTCCACCGTGCGCACCAGCTCCTTCAGGTCGAAAGGCTTGGGCAGGTACTCGAAGGCGCCCTTCTCGGTCGCCTTGACGGCGGTCATCAGCGTGTTGTGCGCGCTCATCGCGATGATCCGCAGCTCCGGGCGCAGCTTGCGGATGCGCGGGATCAGGTCGAGGCCGTTCTCGTCGGGCAGGAACACGTCGGTGATGACCAGGTTGCCCTCGCCGTCCGCCACCCAACGCCACAGGGTCGAGGCGTTGCCGGTCGAGCGCACCACGTAGCCCTGGCGCCCCAGCGCCTGGTTGAGCACGGTGCGTATGCTGCGGTCGTCGTCGGCGACCAGGATGGTGGCGTCGCTCATTCCTCGCTCTTATGACTGGGTCCGGTGGGCAGCATCACGCGGAAGCGCGTCCCCTTCGCCGCGCGGTCCAACTCGATGATCCCGCCATGGTCGCCGACGATCTTGGCGACCAGTGCCAGTCCCAGCCCCGTGCCCTTGGGCTTGGTGGTCACGAACGGGTCGAACAGGTGGGTGCCCAGATCCTCGGGGATGCCGGGGCCGTTGTCCTCCACGATCACCTCCAGCGGCAGGTGCACCCGGCTGTCGGTGCCCGGCAGCGCCAGGCGCACTCCGTGGCGGTACGCGGTGAAGAGCGTGATCTCGCCCTCCTCCTCCGGCACGGCCTCGCAGGCGTTCTTGAGCAGGTTGAGGAACACCTGGACCAGCCGGTCGCGGTTGCCGTGGACCGGCGGCAGCGACGGGTCGTAATGCTCGCGGAAGCGGACATGCGCGCCGAAGCCGTTCTGCGCCAGGCGCCGGACATGCTCGAGCACCAGGTGGATATTGACCGGCTCGCGCTCCATCGGCTGGCTGTCGGCGAACATGTCCATGCGGTCGACCAAGCCGACGATGCGGTCGGCCTCGTCGAGGATGAGCTGGGTCAGCGCCCGGTCCTCGCTCGACGCTCCGGCCTCCAGGAGCTGGGCCGCGCCGCGGATGCCCGAGAGCGGATTCTTGACCTCGTGCGCCAGGAGCGCCGCCATGCCGGTCACCGAACGGGCCGCATTGCGGCTGGTGAGCTGGTTGTCCAGCTTGCGCGCGATCGACTGCTCGTGGACCGTCAGCACGGCGAGGTCTTCGGCCTCCGCCACGGGCGCTATCTGGACATTGACGATGTGCTGGCCGATGCGCGGCGTTTCGAGCGTCACGCCGTATTCGGAGACGACGTAGCTGCGGTCGAACACCTGTTCGATCAGGCCGAAGACCGGGCTGTCCGTGGGCAGCAGCTCGTCGAGCGGGCGGGCGCACAGATAGGCCGCCGAGGCGCCGAAGAACTGCTCCGCCGCGAGGTTGACGTAGAGCACCGAGAGGTCGCGCCGCACCACGAGCAACGCATCGGCCACGGCGTTGAGCACCGCTCCCACGTCCACGGGCAGCGGCAGCCCCGCCGCGGTCCGGATGCCGCTCGATACAGCCGAGGCCATTACGCCGCCTCCCGCTCGGCCGCGCGGTCGTAGAGCGCGGCGAGCGCCGCACGCGCCCGCGAAGGATCGTCGATGCGGTTGACCTGCTCGCGGAACTCGGCGGCGCCGGGCAATCCGGCACTGTACCAGCCCAGATGCTTGCGCGCCACGCGCACACCCCGATGGTTACCCTGGTCCTCGAGCAGCATCTCGTAGTGGCGCAATGCCACGTCGCGCTGACGGGCGAGCGGCGGCGGCGGCAGGCGGCGCCCCGTGTGCAGGAAGTGTCCGATCTGTGCCGGCAGCCAGGGCCGCCCCTGGGCTGCGCGGCCGACCATCACGCCGTCGGCGCCGCTGAGCGCCAGGCAGCGTGCCGCGTCGTCGTCGCTCACGATATCGCCGTTCGCCACGACTGGGATTTGCACGGCGTCCTTCACGCGCCGGATGAAGGTCCAGTCGGCGGTGCCGCCATAGAGCTGCTCGCGGGTTCGGCCATGGACGGTGATCATGCGGATGCCGCAGTCCTGCGCGATGCGCGCCAGGCGCGGCGCGTTGCGGTTGGCGGTGTCCCAGCCGGTGCGCATCTTGAGCGTCACCGGCAGGTTCACCGCGCGGACCACGGCCTCGAGAATGCGTGCCGCCAGCGGCTCGTCGCGCATCAGCGCCGAGCCGGCCATCTTGCCCACGACCTTCTTGACCGGGCAGCCGAAGTTGATGTCGATCACCGCCGCGCCGCGGTCGGCGTTGAGCCGCGCCGCTTCGGCCATCGTCTCGGGGTCGCATCCGGCGAGCTGCACCGCCATGGGCGCTTCCTCCGGCACGTTGCGCGCGATCTGCATCGCCGCCCGGGTTTCGCGGATCGCCGACTGGCTGGCCAGCATCTCGGAGACGACCATGCCGGCACCGAATTCCTTGACCAGGCGACGGAATGGCAGGTCGGTGACGCCGGACATCGGCGCCAGAATCACCGGCGCGTCGAGCTGCAGACCGCCGATGCGCAACGGCGCTGGCGCGTGGACCCCGGCGGCATTCGAATGACTAAATTTTAGGCTTCTATCATGATTGCTCATTACCGAGGCAATATACGCCTTTTCGATATCGACGCAACGATTTCCGGCGGCTGCCTCAGCCCATCACCACGTCGGTGACGAACTTGACCCCCGGATAGGCGAGCGTGAGCAGGAGATAGCCCGCCAGCACCCAACGCGCGGCCCTGCGACCGCGCACTCCGCGCCGGTGCAGCCACAGAAGGGCGCCGATCAACACGAAAGCGAGCACTGCGAGGAGGGTCTTGTGATTGAAGGCAAGCAGCGCCCCGGTGCTCAGATACTGGGTCGCCATCCCGGTCACCAGGCCGACGCCCAGAACCGCCTCGGCCGCCGTGAGCAGCGTGAACTCGGCGCGCTCGGCATCGGCCACGGGCGGCAACGAACGGACGAACCCGCCCGGTTCCTTGCGCCTCAGCGCCGCCTCGCGCAACAGCACGGCCAATCCCGCGACCGCTGCCAGAGTGGCCAATGCATAGGTCGTCACCGACACCGCGATATGCGCACCCAGCCAGCCCCATGGCGCCGCCTCGCCGATGTGACGGCCGTCGGCAGCGCCCCACAGTGCCGCCATCACCCCCAACACCACGAGCAGCGGCAGCAGCGCGCCGCCCAGGCGCCAGCCCTGGCGCAGTACGGCCGCCGCACCGGCGTAGGCAATCAGGCTGGCCGCGATCGAGACCCACAGAGCAGCGGCGAAGCCCGTCGGCCAACCGGCGCCCAGATTTAGAACCAGCCATACGGCCGGTCCGGCCAACGCCACACCCCACAACGCCCACAGCGACGGGCCTGGCCGCTCGGGCCGCACCACCGCCAGCATCAGCGCCGCCGGCATCAAGGCGAGCAGCGCCGCGACGCCCATCCAAGGATCGCTCTCCATGCCGCCCATACCACCGCGCGCGGGCGCGCTTGGCAAGCGTACACGGCGCGGCTAGGGTCGGCTGCTTCCTCCTTCAACCGCGATTCCGCCGCACCATGCCCGGTCATGCCGCCCTCATCGTCGCCGCCGGCCGCGGCCACCGGTTCGGCGGACCGATGCCCAAACAGTACCGTACGCTCGGCGGCCGGCCGCTGCTGCGCTACTGCCTCGCGGCCTTCGCGCGCCATCCGGACATCGCCGCCGTGCGCACCGTGATCCATCCCGACGACCGCGCGCTCTACGATACGGCCGCCGCCGGACTGCCCAAGATGCTCGAGCCCGTCGCTGGTGGGGCGGAGCGACAGGATTCGGTCCGCCTCGGCCTCGAAAGCCTGGACGACCGGGCGCCGGAGACGGTGCTGATCCACGACGCCGCCCGCCCTTTCCCGGCACAGACGATCATCGGCGCCACGTTGGCACAGCTTGCCGAGACGCAGGGCGCGCTGGTTGCGGTCCCGGTGGTCGACACGCTGAAGCGTGGTGCGGAGGGTCGCGTGCTCGGCACGGTCGACCGCACGGGCCTATGGCGTGCCCAGACGCCCCAGGGCTTCCGCTACGGCGCCATCCTGGACGCACACCGCGCCGCCGCGGGGCAGGCCTTGACCGACGACGCAGCGGTGGCCGAGGCCGCGGGCCTGTCGGTCGGCCTGGTCCCCGGATCGGAGGACAATTTCAAGGTGACCACCGAAGACGACCTCGCGCGCGCAGAACGCCTGCTCGCCGCCGCCACCGAGACACGCACCGGCATGGGCTTCGACGTCCACGCGTTCGGCCCGGGCGATCATGTCTGGCTGTGCGGCGTGAAGGTGCCGCACGAGGCCGGGCTGATCGGCCACTCCGACGCCGACGTGGGGCTGCACGCCATCACCGACGCCATCCTGGGTGCCATCGGCGCCGGCGACATCGGCGTCCATTTCCCCCCCTCCGACCCGCAGTGGAAGGGCGCCGGCTCCGATGCCTTCCTGCGCCACGCCGCAGACATGGTCGAAGCGCGGGGCGGATGGGTCGTCCATGTCGATTTGACGCTGATCTGCGAGGCGCCGCGGCTGCGCCCGCACCACGCGGTGATGGTCGCGCGGGTCGCCGAAATCCTCGGACTTGCCGAGCAGCGGGTCAGCATCAAGGCCACCACTACCGAGAGGCTGGGCTTCACCGGCCGCGGCGAGGGCATCGCCGGACAGGCCGTCGCCACCGTTCGCCTGCCGTTCGAGCCAACCATCCGCGATGGCTGAGCTGTTCCGCAGGCCCGCGCTGCCGCTGTGGCATCCGGCCACTTTGCTGGGCACCTGGTTCGGCGCCGGCCTCCTGCCGGTGACGCCAGGCACCTGGGGGTCGCTGGTGGCCGCGGCGATGGCGTGGCCGTTGCACGTCTGGGCGGGTCCCTGGGCGCTGGTGGCCGGTGGGGCGGCGGCGTTCCTCGCAGGCTGGTGGTGCACCGAGCGGTATGTCGCGGCGCTGGGCGCCAAGGATCCGGGCGAGATCGTCATCGACGAGGTCGCGGCGCAATGGCTGGTCCTGGCTCTGGCCGTGCCCGACGACCTCTGGACCTTCGCCGCGGGCTTCATCCTGTTCCGCGCCTTCGACATCGCCAAGCCCTGGCCAGTATCCTGGGCCGACCGGCGCCTGGGCGGCGGGCTCGGCGTCATGCTCGACGACGTGCTCGCCGCGGTCTATGCCGGCGCCGTCCTGATCGCGTTGCGCTGGGGGATTGGTCATGCCGCGTTTTCCTGAGGCCACCATGAAACGCGCCGTGGCCGTGCTCGAGGCGGCGCGCGGCCGCGGCTGGACGATCGCGACGGCGGAAAGCTGCACGGGTGGCCTGATCGCCGCCTGTCTGACCGAAATCGCCGGGTCGTCCGAGGTGCTCGACCGCGGCTTCGTGACCTATTCGAACGCGGCCAAGACCGCGATGCTGGGCGTCGCCGGGAAGCTCCTCGCAGAGCATGGCGCGGTGTCCGAGCCGGTGGCCCGGGCGATGGCCGAGGGCGCGTTCGCGCAGTCCGGCGCCGCGCTCACCGTGGCGGTCACGGGCGTGGCGGGCCCGGGGGGCGGCACGCCGGAGAAGCCGGTCGGTCTCGTCCACTTCGCCACCGCCACCGCCGCCGAAACCCATCCGGACCGCCGGGTATTCGCCGGCGACCGCGAGACCGTGCGTCTCGCCACCGTCGATCACGCGCTCGACCTTCTGCTCGATCGGCTGTCCGGTGGCTGAGGGAGGCGAGGCCACGCCTGTCCCGGCGAGCGGCTGGCGCATCCTCGTTGTCTTCGCGCTCATCGGCGCGATCCTGGTGGTCGGCTCCGGCCTGCTGGCGGTGGCGCTGGTGGCGACGGGTCTCGACGCCGCGGGCGTGTCGGACACCGAGGCGATTACCGACTCTCTGCACCTGCTCGAAGGGCGCGAGCTCTACACCATACCGGCCATGGCGATGCAGGCGCTTGCGATGATCCTGGTCCCCTGGCTCGTCGTACTGCGATTGCAACGCCTGAGCTGGCGCGACGCCGGGCTGCGGCCGGTCGGCGCGGGCTGGATCGGCGGCGCCGTCGGGCTCGGGCAGCTCATGCTGCCGGTCGGCGGGCTGACCGCGGCGGCGGTCCAGGAGCTTCTGGGCCGGACCGATCAGGCGCCGCAGCTCGAATATCTCGCGCCCGAGGGCCTGACCCCCGCCGCCGTCGCCGCCGCGTTCGTCATCGGCGGCGTGGTCCAACCCTTCGCCGAGGAGGTGTTGTTCCGCGGCCTGCTGTTCCCGTGGCTGCGGCGGCGGCTCGGGCTGGCCGCCGGCGTGGTGCTCAGCGGCCTCGCCTTCGGTCTGGTCCACAACCTCCAGGGCGGGCTCGAGGCAGTCGCCGCGGCCACCGTGCCCATCGGCATGGCGCTGGCGCTCGCCTACCAGTACAGCGGCTCGCTCTGGGTGCCCTACGTCATGCACGTGACGTTCAACCTGATGGGGCTCACCGGCATGATGCTGGCGACGCAGGCGGGTGCCGCCGACGGCCTTCAGACCACCTCGACCACCTGGTGCGACCGGTCGGCCGCCGCCCATGCGGTCGTGGCGCCGCAATGCTCGGCCGAGGCGGCGCACGGCGCCTTCGCCACGCGATGGCGGGAGGAACTCGATCCTGTGATAGTCTCCCGGCGCCCGCAAATTTCCCAGCCCGCATGACCCGCGTCTCTGTCCACGACCCCGCGCCCGGCGCGGACGCCGGCGCCCAATCCTGGCTGCGCCATTCGGACGTGGCGCTGATCGTCGCGGCCGCCGCAGTCGGCGCCGCGGTGGCCGGTCCGGCCTCCAGCCTGGTGTGGAGCGGCGATCCGCGCGCCGGCGAGCCCCTGCCCATCGCCCTGGCGCTCTCCGACCTGGTGTTCACGCTGT
Source organism: uncultured Alphaproteobacteria bacterium (assembly GCA_964569105.1). Classification (GTDB taxonomy): domain Bacteria; phylum Pseudomonadota; class Alphaproteobacteria; order CAZMTC01; family CAZMTC01; genus CAZMTC01. Next base: position 14,322 of record CAZMTC010000042.1, read on the forward strand.
GTCATGCGGTGCCCGTGCTCGGCATGGCGGCGCTTGATGGCCTTCGCGGTGCGCGGGCTGGATGCGCGCGCCCTGCGCCTCGGCCCGCCGCCGCGCGTCGCGGTCGAGTTGGCGCTCCTGTGCGGCCTCGCCGCCTACGGTGCGATGGCGTTCGTCGACGAGCTGTTCTTCGAGCTGTTCGGCGACCCCGGCCCCGGCGACCTGCCCGGCTATCTCGAAGACATTCGACGCGACGGCCTCGCCGTCGTGATCGACTGGTTCGATACGGTGGTCGTATTCCCGGTGATCGAGGAGCTGTTCTTCCGCGGCATCGTGTTCGAGTGGCTGCGCCGCCACGCGAACCTGGCCGCGGCCTTCGTCGGCTCTGCCGGGCTGTTCGCCGCCTATCACATGGACTGGGGCTACGCGCCGTCGCTGGCCGTGATGGGGCTGATCTTCGCCTGGCTCTACTGGCGCACGAACAGCCTGTGGGCCGCCGTGATCGCGCACGCGGTCTATAACGGGGCGATCACGCTGTCCTACGCGGTCTGGCCGAATTGAAGGTCGGGTTCAGCCGCTGTTTTGCAGGTGGGCGGCGCCGGCATCCGCCCCGTCCGACTCGGGCTCGCCGTAGAGCTGCCGCGCGCGGGCCTCGAAGGCACCGACCATGCGGCGCACCGCCTCCTGGAACACCACGCCGATCAGCCGCTGGAGGACGCGCGAGCGGAACTCGAAGTCGAGGTAGAAGTCGATGGCGCAGCCGCCCTCGGCGCGCTCGAACTCCCAGTGGTTGTTCAGGAACCGGAACGGCCCGTCTGTGTACCGGACGTCGATTCGCCGCGGCCGATCGAGCATCACCTCCGAGGTGAAACGCTCGCGTACCATCTTGAAGCCGACCATCAGGTCGGCCACGAGCCGGTTCCCGTCACGCCTGCGAATGCGGCTGCCCGTGCACCAGGGCAGGAACTCGGGATACCGTTCCACATCCGCCACGAGATCGAACATCTGTTCGGGCGTGTAGGGGACGAACTTCTTTTCGGCGTGCGTCGGCATGTCCGCGGAGCCTAGAGCATATGTCCCGAGGGAGAAATAGGCGCGAGCGGCGCGCCGTCACGGGCGGCAATGGGTCGCGCCGAACCGATATCGCCATTTCGACCGTAGGCGCGCGGCGCCGGAGGAAGGTCCCTCCACTCGCTTCGCTCGGTCGGGATGACGTCCCGGGGGCTACCTACTTCGACGCCAGCTTGGCCTGCCGCGCCGCGCGCAGCTTGGCGAAGTCGTCGCCCGCCAGATAGGACGAACGGGTGAGCGGCGAAGCCGAGACCATCAGGAAGCCCTTGGCGTAGGCCCGCCGCTCCAGGTGCTGGAACTCGTCGGGCGTGACGAAGCGGTCGACCGCCGCGTGCTTGGCGGTGGGCTGCAGGTACTGGCCGATGGTCAGGAAGTCCACTTCCGCGGCGCGCAGATCGTCCATGACCTGCAGGGTCTCCTCGCGGTTCTCGCCCAGCCCGGCCATCATGCCCGACTTGGTGAACATCGCCGGGTCGATCTCCTTGACCCGTTTGAGCAGGTAGAGCGACTGGAAGTAGCGCGAGCCCGGGCGGATCGACGGGTAGAGGCGCGGCACGGTCTCGATGTTGTGGTTGAACACATCGGGCCTGGCCGCGACAACCTTCTCGACCGCGCCTTCCTTGTGCAGGAAGTCGGGCGTCAGGATCTCGATGGTGGTCTCGGGCGCGGCCTCGCGGATCGCCTCGATGCACGCCACGAACTGGAACGCGCCGCCGTCGGCCAGATCGTCACGGTCCACCGAGGTAATGACCACGTGATTGAGGCCGAGCTTGCCCACCGCCTCGGCGATGTGCTCGGGCTCGGACGGGTCGACCGCGCCGGGCATCCCCGTGGCCACGTTGCAGAAGGCGCAGGCGCGCGTGCACACCGCGCCCAGGATCATCACGGTCGCGTGCCCGTGCGCCCAGCACTCGCCGATGTTCGGGCAGGCCGCCTCCTCGCACACCGTGTTCAGATTCAGCCGCCGCATCAGGTCGCGCGTCTCCCGGTAGGCCGGCGAGGTCGGCGCCTTGACGCGCAGCCATTCGGGCTTGCCGCGCCGGACCGGATTGTCCGGCCGGTGCGCCTTCTCCGGGTGGCGGGGCTTGATCTGCTCGACGGTGGTCATGCGGTAATCCTGGCTCGGGCCCGTGTCTCAGATATGGAGCACCTTCCCATACGCGTCCAGCACGCTCTCGTGCATCATCTCGGACAGCGTCGGGTGCGGGAAGATCGTCGCCATCAACTCGGCCTCGGTGGTCTCGAGCGTGCGGCCGATGGTGTACCCCTGGATCAGCTCGGTGACCTCGGCGCCGACCATGTGCGCGCCCAGGAGCTCGCCCGTCTCGGCGTCGAACACGGTCTTGACCAGACCCTGGTCCTCGCCCAGCGCGATGGCCTTGCCGTTGCCGGCGAAGGGGAAGCGGCCGACCTTGACCTTGCGGCCGGCCTCGGCCGCCTGCGTCTCGGTCATGCCGACCGAGGCGATCTGCGGGTGGCAATAGGTGCAGCCGGGCACCTTCGAGGTGTCGAGCGGGTGGACGCCCTTTACGCCCGCGATCTTCTCGACGCACAGCACGCCCTCGTGCATCGCCTTGTGCGCGAGCCATGGCGGTCCCACCAGGTCGCCGATGGCGTAGACGCCCGGCTCGCCGGTGCGGCACCACTCGTCGACCACCACATGGCCGTTCTCGGCCGTCACCTTGGTGCCGTCGAGGCCGATATCCTCGACATTGCCGGTGATGCCGACGGCGAGGATGACGCGGTCGATTTCAATGTCCCGTTTTTCGTCCTTTTTTGTCTCGATTGTCGCCGTCGCGGCATCTTTCTTGGCCTTCAATTGAGACAATTTAGCGCCGGTCTCGATGGTCATGCCCTGCTTCTCGAACGCCTTGTGGGCCAGCTTGGCGATCTCCTCGTCCTCGGCCGGGAGGATGCGGTCGACCACCTCGACCACCGTCACCTCGGCGCCCAGCGTGCGGTAGAAGGACGCGAACTCGATGCCGATGGCGCCCGAGCCGACCACCAGCAGCCGCTTGGGGAAGCTCTCGGGGACCATCGCCTCCTTGTAGGTCCACACGACCTTGCCGTCGGGCTCGATGCCGGGCAGCGTCTTGGCGCGCGCGCCGGTGGCCAGGATGATGTGCTTCGCCTCCAGCGTCGCGTCGTCCTTGCCGCCGGAGACCTCGAGCTTGCCCTTGCCGGCGAGGCGGCCGTGGCCGTCGAACACAGCGATCTTGTGCTTCTTCATCAGGTGACCGACGCCCTTCGACAGCCGGTCCGCCACCTTGCGCGAGCGCGCCACCACCTTCTCGATGTCGAACGAGACGTCCTTGGCCGAGAAGCCGAACTCGTCGAGCCGCTGCAGCGTGTGCCAGATCTCGGCCGAGCGCAGCAGCGCCTTGGTCGGGATGCAGCCCCAGTTGAGGCAGATGCCGCCGAGGTGCTCGCGCTCGACCACCGCGGTCTTGAGCCCGAGCTGCGCCGCCCGGATCGCCGCCACATAGCCGCCCGGCCCGCCGCCGACGATCACCACATCGAACTTGGTCTCGGCCATTGCCTAGCCTTCCATACCGTCACGTTCGGTCCCCCGCGGCGACAGCTCACCGCGGCGTCGTTGCGTCCTTCGATACGCGGCCTGCGGCCGCTACTCAGGATGAGGACCATTGGTGAGGCCGATGGTGCCATCCCGTCGGCGCCCTTCCCCTCGCCCTTCCTCCACCGGTCCTCATCCTGAGTAGGCCCCGAAGGGGCCGTATCGAAGGACGCACCGCTCTCGCCCTCACGCCAGCATCGTCGCCGGCGCCTCGACCAGCGTCTTGAAGGTCGCGAGCCATTCGGCGCCCAGCGCTCCGTCGACGATCCGGTGGTCGCAGGTCAGCGTCACGCTCATCACCGTGGCGGGTACGATCTGCTCGCCGCGCACCACCGGACGGCGCTCGCCCGCACCCACCGCCAGGATGCACGCGCCCGGCGGGTTGGCGATCGAGGTGAACTGCTTCATGCCGAACATGCCGAGGTTCGAGATCGAGAAGCCGCCGCCCTGGTACTCCTCGGGCTTGAGCTTGCCGTCCTTCGCGCGCCCGGCCAGGTCCTTCATGTCGGCGGCGATCTGCGCAAGACCCTTGAGGTCGGCGTCGAACACGATCGGCGTGATCAGCCCCCGCTCGGTCGCCACGGCGACGGCGATGTCGACCGTGTTCAGGCGCAGCACGGTCTTTCCGTCGTTCCACTGGGCGTTGACCTCGGGGTGGCGGCGCAGCGCCACCGCCGCGGCCTTGATCAGCATGTCGTTGACCGAGACCTTGTAGGCGGGCTTGCCGGTCTCGGGATCGGTGGGGGCAGCCTCGTTGATCTGCGCGCGGGCGTCGAGCAGCCGATCGATCTCGATGTCGACGGTGAGGTAGAACTGCGGCACGTCGCGGTCGGCGGCGGTCAGCCGCTCGGCGATCACCTTCTGCACGCCCGACATCTCGACCTCGGTGGGCGCCCGGCGCTCGCCGGGACGCGCGGCCATGGCGGGAGCCGCCGCGGGCTTCCTGCCAGTGCCCTTCTCCAGCGCGGTCTCGATGTCGGCCTTGACGATGCGGCCATGCGGCCCCGAGCCCTTCAACGCCGCCAGCTCCAGCCCCGCCTGCTGCGCCATGCGTTTGGCCAGCGGCGAGGCGAAGATGCGCTCGCCCTCGGCCGTCTCGGCCTTGGGCATGGGCCCGCCGGGCAGCTCCTCGGGCGTCGCGGCCCCGTGGCCATCCTTCGCCGGAGCCGGAGCGGCAGCCTCGGCGGTCTCCTTTGAATTCGTGTCCTTCGGCTCCTTCGGCTCTTCCCTGTCCGACTTGTCCGCCTCGGCCTCTTTATCCTCACCCGGCGGCGCGACCGGCGGCTTGGTATCGGCCTCCTCGAGCGCGCTTTCGTCCTCGCCCTCCTCGAGCAGCAGCGCGATGACCGCGTTGACCTTTACCCCCTCGGTCCCCTCGGGCACCAGGATCTTGCCCATCGTGCCCTCGTCGACTGCCTCGACCTCCATGGTCGCCTTGTCGGTCTCGATCTCGGCGATGGGGTCGCCGGCACCGACCTCGTCGCCCTCGCTCACCAGCCACTTCGACAGCGTGCCCTCCTCCATCGTCGGCGAGAGCGCGGGCATCAGCACCTTGATCGTCATCGCGCCCTCCCCCTAGGACCTGTCGACGTAGAGCACCTTGCGCGCGGCATCGGCGACCGTGTCCGGCTGCGGCAGGTAGAGCTGTTCGAGATTGGCCGCGTAGGGCATCGGCACGTCGGCGCTGGTCACCCGGATCATCGGGGCGTCGAGCCAGTCGAATGCCTCCTCCATCAGAAGCGCCGCCATCTCCGCACCGACGCCGCTCTGCGGCCAGCCTTCCTCGACCGAGACCATGCGGTTGGTCTTCTTCACCGACTTGACGATGGCCGCGCGGTCGAGCGGGCGCAGCGTACGCAGGTTGATGACCTCGGCTTCGATGCCCTCCTCGGCCAGCTTGGCAGCGGCCTGAAGCGCGACCTCGACCATGCGCGAATAGGCGGTGATGGTGACGTCGCCGCCCGTCCGCTCGACCTTCGCCTTGCCGATAGGCACCACGAAGTCGTCGCCGGTCGGCACCTCGAAGCTGCGGCCGTAGAGCAGCTCGTTCTCGAGGCAGATCACCGGATTGGGGTCGCGGATCGCGGCCTTGAGCAGGCCCTTGGCGTCGGCCCCCGAATAGGGCGCGATCACCTTGAGCCCCGGCACCTGCGAGTACCAGGCGGCGTAATCCTGGCTGTGCTGGGCGGCCACGCGTGCCGCGGCGCCGTTGGGGCCTCGGAATACGATCGGCGCACCCATCTGGCCGCCGGCCATGTAGAGCGTCTTGGCCGCCGAGTTGATGATCTGGTCCATCGCCTGCATGGCGAAGTTCCAGGTCATGAACTCGACGATCGGCCGCAGGCCGCTGAACGACGCCCCGACCCCCAGGCCGGCGAAGCCGTGTTCGGTGATCGGCGTGTCGATCACCCGCTTGGCGCCGAACTCGTCGAGCATGCCCTGGGAGACCTTGTAGGCGCCCTGGTACTCGGCGACCTCCTCGCCGATGAGGAAGACGCGCTCGTCGGCGCGCATCTCCTCGCTCATCGCTTCGCGGAGGGCTTCACGGAACTGGATGGTGCGTGTGGGCAAAGGTCTATCCTCGGGGGTTCAAGCACCCCAAATGTCATGCTGCTTGGTACACCACCCGTGCCTCGTCGAGTATCGCGCGTCGCAGCCAAGGGTTGTGATGCGCCATGAGCGCCGGGCGTTCGATCATGTCGATGCTCCGGCCCCCAAGCGTTTC
>CAZMTC010000043.1:0-15841 GCA_964569105.1 uncultured Alphaproteobacteria bacterium
GATCAGCCGCCCGGCCAGCGCCTCGGCGTCGAACTCGGCCTGCAGGATGCCCGTGACTCCGTCCTCCACGAATCGGTCGTAGCTGCCGCAGCTCGCCACCGGCACGCCCGCCGCCATCGCCTCGATGATGTCGCGGCCCCACGGATTGGCCTCGCGCGTCGGCTTGGCCAGCATGTGGCACGCGGCCAGCACGCGCTCGGGCTCGCCCACATGGCCCAGGAACACGAACATGTCGCCGACCCCGCGCTCGGCCGCCCAGTCGGCCAGCGTGCCGCCGCGCCGCGCCACCCGGCCCAGTCCGCCGGGCAGCGAGCGGCTCAGCGCCATGTCGCCCGCGACCACGAAGCACACATCGCGCCGGCCGCGCCGCGCCGCCGCCTCGGCGACCTCGACCAGCCGGTCGACACCGCGCAGCCAGGAGTAGTTGGACAGGCACGCGATCCGGAACCGGTCGTCGCGCGGCACCGCCGGGTGCGGCTCGACCGGCGCCTCGGGCGGCATCGCGACGTTGTGGATCACCGTGCCCGCGACCGGCCGCCCCGCCAGCCGCTCGACCGTCGCGCGCTCGTTCCCGGTGATGAACGCCAGACGGTCGAAGCTGCGGGCGATCGTGCGCGCCTGCCAGCGGGCGAAGGGCGTGTCCCAGGGGTTGGTGCGGATGTGCCCGGTCAGCGCCACCGGCCGGCGACGGTGCAGCCAGCGGGCGAGCCGGAACAGCGCCTCGTGGTTGCAGTGCACCAGGTCGACCCCGGCGTCGACCCGCTCCAGCAGCGCGCGCCGGAACCCGCCCGCCCGCGCCCAGTCGAGCGCGAAGCGGCCGTAGACCGCCAGGTTGCGCGACAGGCGCGGCAGCGAGCTGACCTTGGGCATGTCGGGCGCGATCCGCACCGGGATGCCCAGCGCCTCGAGCCGCGCGCGGGTCGGCCCGTCGCGCCGGCACCACACCTCGGGCGCCACGGCGTCGCGGTCGACATGGCGCAGCAGCTCGACCAGCGAGCGCGACGAGCCGCCATGGCCGCCCTCGATGTCGAGGCACAAGACGCGCAGCGGCGCGCTCACGCCGCGCCGTCCGCGACCAGCGCCGCCGCGCCGTCCCAGCCCAGGTGGAACACGGCGTCGAGCACCGACAGGCCGGGCACGAAATCGCCGCCGCCCTGGTCGTATTCGGGATGCTCGAAGCCGGTGTAGCGGAAGCCGAGCCCGGCGGCGGCGAACTTGTCCGGGTCCTGGTACTTGGCGCCGCCGCGGCCCGAGAGATAGGCGCCCGCGGGGTCGACCGCCCGGACCAGCGCCACCAGCCGGTCGTCGCCGGCGAGATCCGCGGCGCCCAGCTCCGAGGCCGCGACGAACCGGCTCTCCAGCCCCAGCGCGCCGGCCAGCGCCCGGATCAGCGCGCCGTTCACGGTCGCCAGATCGCCCCCGGGCAGCCCGGCATAGATGCGCTCGACCTCGGGCCAGGCCTCGCGGAAGGCCGCGGCCTCCGCATAGGCGCCGCGCAGCGTGTCGCGATGCGCCCGCGCCCAGTCGCCCCGCGCCGGCCGCACCGCGCAAATCGGGTCGCCCAGCGATACCGTGACCGGCACCGTCAGCCAGCGTGCCGCGCCATCGCCGCCGAGCACCTGGACCCGGTTGATATAGCCGTTCTTGGAGAACTGCGCGTCGTCGAGCAGCACGAACGCGTCCGCCGCCGCGACCTTGGCGAAGAAGCCGAGCCAGGGCGCGTAGTTGGGCTGATGGACGGCGACGAGGGTCATCGGGAATGGCGTATTGCGATTCCCGAATTTCTATACCGAGACACCTGGTCGCCCGGAGGCAGTGGCCAATAAATTCCGATCCTCTAGATCATAGCCCCATCTTGATAGATCCAGACTGGTAATAGTTGCAAAATCAGATACCATAGGCCTGAAGTATTCCTTTAGTTTATCTTTGTCTTTCTGCGACAGAAAATTCCTATTTTTTTCATTTATATACATTAGTCGCCATAGCAATGATTTTTGCATATTGCCTTCCGTGTAAAATTTGAATAGCTCTACAGAATCTATTCCGGTCAGTAGATGCCAAGTTTTATAGACAATTCGTGCCAGCAACTCAGAGCGATACGACATGCTCCGGTTGATTATCCTCGAATCGAAGTTGGGTGGATTGCCGAGATCACACATCTTGTACAGCTTCTGAAAAAAATGGTGATATCCATCATCTTTCAGGTCTTCATATAGAAACTCCGAAAACATGTCGAATTCTGATCGCAATCTAGACGCACTCTTATCGTATCTGAATCGATCTTGGTATGCCTTTGAGAGCATGCCATCATTTAAAATAGAATCTACAAAAAATTTATCAGGCAATACCTGTTGGTGTCTGATATTGGTGTTGAGGCCCCAACTTTTGCCATGGCTGTATCTTATATAATTATGCCACGAAATCATAGCACTTATAGGTTCACGGTAAATGCACATTGCCATCATATTTGGATCTATTCTGTGCAGTATATCAATAACCCAATTTAAATGGATTCCATAAACATGATATATGAATCCGACTCTTCCGGAATTTTCAATTCTTTCCTTTATTTCAAAAATATCTTTTTCAGACATATCACTATTGAACTCGCGCCCACCATTAATCAACAAAAAATCGTCCAGGTCTTGGACGCATTCCATAATGAAATTAGTGCCGCACTTTTGGTGCCCGACAAGCACAACAGTTTTCATGTCCGATATGTCACTTTCCTACATAGAAGTTGTGCGTTGGAGCGCTCGGGGCATTACTCTCCCAAAGCCCGATCGATCCATTTCCCCATAAGCGCGTAGTCGCCATCCGTGTGTATCCGAGCGTAGCCAACGCGCTCGTAGAAACGCATCCCCCAAATGTTTGATGTCGCGACCTTCAGTGTCACTCGCGAGCACCCCGCCGCGACCGCTCGACGTTCGAGCTCGTCCGCCATCCGGCTGCCGATCCCGCAACCGCGCATCTCGGCCGCGATCATGAAATGATGCAAATGGACGCGTTCGAGTTCGGGCCTGGAGACGATCGCATAGCCGACGATCCGGCCGGCACGCCACGCAGCGAAGGACAGGGTCCACTTCTCCGGAAGGTCGAGCATAAAATGCTCTACTTCCCAGTATTCACCCGGCACGTCCGCCGCCACCGCGAGCAGATCGCCCATGTGCCGCTCGACCGTCTCGCGATCCAGGTCGGCGATTTCGACGTTCTCGGCCCGCATGTCGTGTGTCGGACGCTCGCGCTCAGTTGAACGCCTTGCCCTCGAGCCAGGGATCGCAGCAGACCTGCGACACGCCGCCTGTGTCGAGCTGGAAGCCGGAGTGGTTGATGAAGGTGATCTCCATCGCCTTCTTCCTCACCCCCGGTTGTCGCGCTTCGAGATCAGGCAGGTGTCCAGCGCCAGGTGGCGCAGGCCCGAGCGCAGGAGGACGTCGATCGCGTCCTCGGGCGTGTAGACGATCGGATAGCCGTGCAGGTTGAACGAGGTGTTGAGCACCGCGCCGCGGCCGGTGCGCGCCTCGAAGCCCGCGATCACGGCGTGGTAGTCGGGGCAGGCCTCGCGCGTGACCACCTGGGGCCGGATCGTGCGGTCGCGCGGGTGCGAGCCGGCGATCAGCTCGTCACGGCCCTCGGGGCGCGCCTCGTAGGCCATCGTCATGAACCAGGGCTTGAGGTCCTTGGGGTCGTCGAGGTAGCGCGCCGCGCTCTCGGCCCGGATCGAGGGCGCGAAGGGCATCCAGAAGTCGCGCTGCTTGATCATGTGGTTGATCGTGTCGACCCGGCCGTAGTCGTCGGCGCTGGCCAGGATCGAGCGGTGGCCGAGCGCGCGGGCGCCCCATTCCATCCGGCCGCGGCACACCGCGACGATCTCGCCGCGCGCCAGGAGGTCGGCGACGGCGTCGTTCATGTCGCCGGGCTCGCTCACCTCGGCGGCGCCGTCGACCATTCGCTCCACCGCCGTTCGCTCCCGGCTCGGGTCGAACGCGCCGCCGAGATAGAGGTCCGTGAAGCCCGCGTCCTCGACCAACTCGCCCGTGCGCTCGGAGCAGCGCAGCAGCGCCGCGCCGATCGACAGCGACTCGTCGGCGGCCGAGGGCATGACGTAGAGCGAGCGCACCTCGGGCAGCTGCGCGATCAGCATGTTCGCCTTGACGTTCATGAACACGCCGCCGCCGCACACGATGTCGGGGATGCCGGTATGCGCCACCGCCCGGCGCGCCCATTCGACCAGCATCTCCTCGGTGAAGCGCTGCGTCGCCCCGGCGACGGTGTCGAAGCGCACCCGCTCGAAGGCGTCGCGCAGATACTCGTAGGCGTAGTTGGTCGACAGCTCGCCGACCCGCGCGAAGCCCAGCCCGTCGTCCGAGATACGCAGGAGCTCGCGCAGCGGCTCGGCGGCGCGGTCGGCGCGCTCGGGGTCGGCGTAGGGCGCCATGCCCATCAGCTTGTATTCGTGCTCCCACGGCGTCATGCCCAGCATGAAGGTGACGCGCGAGTAGATCTTGCCCAGCGAGGCGTGCCGGTCGGTGGCCGACAGCCGCTCGAAGCCGCCGTCGCGGCAGACGCTCACCGTGGCGCACAGCCCGTCGCCCGCGCCGTCGCAGGTCAGGCCCAGTACCGGCCGGCCGCGCGCCAGGCGCGGGTCGGTGAAGTAGGCGGCGGTGAGATGCGCCAGGTGGTGCTCGACGAACGTCAACCGGTCCTCGGGCACGCCCAGATGGCGGGTCGCCTGCTCGGTCCGCTCGCGGCGGCGCTGGTCGTAGACCAGCCTGCGGTAGTCGCCGGGCGCCTTCTCGGCCGCGCGCTGGTCGGCCAGGCCGACGCGGTACCAGGGCTCGATGTCGTTCAGGTAGTTGGCCGCGTGCATGAACTCGGAGGCGTAGGCGATCTCGGCCAGCTCCGAGGGGTCGACGCCGGCGATGCGCAGCACGTCCTCGATCGAGCCGGCCGGATAGCCGACCTCGTTCTTGCGCCGGGTCAGCCGCTCCTCGCTGACCGAGGCGACGACATGCCCGTCGGCCACCAGCGTGGCGCCGCAATTGTGGCCGTCATGGATGCCCAGGACGTAGGTGGGAGAGGTCATCCTGTCCTTGCTCGGCAGGGGTCAGTGCTTGACGGTGAGAAACGAGAACGAGGTCGGCGCCGGATCGACCAGCTCGCACAGGCGCACCTTGTCCCAAAGGTCCAGCGATTCCCAGCGTTCCCGCCACGCCGCGGGCAGCAGCCCGGGGTCGGGTCGCCCCAGGCTGTACATGCGCTCGAGGCGCAGCCCGGCATCGTCGAACATCGCGCGCAGCTCGGTCGACTCGAAGGCCCGGTCGATCGGGCTGGCAAAGGCGTCCGCGAGGAAGGCGTCGCCGGTCAGCGCGCCGCGCAGGTAGCCGAAGCGGTGCGAACGCCCCGTCAACCGGTGGCGCCAGCGGGAGGCGGTCTTGCGCAGCCGCCGCGCCGTCTCGCGCGGCGTCCGGTCGAGGATCGTCTCGTAGCGCGCGGCATAGGCGGCATAGAGAGTGCGCAGCTCGTCCAGGCCGCCGCCCTCCGACAGCATCGCCAGCATCTCCTTGATCTCGTGGCGGCGCCGGCTCGACCGCGCGCTGTACACCATGCCCGCGACGTAGCCGCCCGGCCGCACCATGGCGGCGATGTTGCGCAGCGCGGCGGCCGGGTCGGTGCAATGGTGGATCGTGCCGGCGGCGAGCGCCAGGTCGAAGCCCGGCTCGAACGGCAGCGGCTCCAGGAAGCTCGCCCGGGCGAACTCGATGCGGTCCCCCGCGGCCATCGCGTCCGCCAGGGCCCGCGCCTCGTCCAGGCTGGGCGCGCTGACGTCGAAGCCCACGCCGCGGGCCGCCGGGAAGGTCTTCAGCAGGCCCGCGCTGTGACGGCCGCTGCCGCAGCCCGCATCGAGGAACCGGAACGGCGCGTCGCCCAGAACGGACCCCAGGCGGTCGGCCCAGACCGTGGTGATCAGCGCATCGGGCCCGGGATAGCGCAGGGCGGCGTAGAAGTCGCGAACCTGATCGTCGTGGCCGTCCATCGGATGCGGACGTCCTACTCGCCGCCGCGGTCGTCGGCCCCGCGGTCGTCGGCCCGGGATCGCGCGGCCGGGTCGTAGACCTCGCAGTTGCGCGCCAGCTCCGCGCGCAAGAGCGCGTCGCGGTCCTCGACGAAGCGGTCGAGCTTGTCCTGCGGCGCGTCGGCGGCCGCGCCGGTCCACCAGATCGGATGGGTCAGGAGCTGGAGCGCGCGGCCGTCGGCGACGGCCTCGTGGTCGAAGGGGTGGCCGTGCTCCCAAGCGCCGCGCGAATCGGAGCAATAGCCCATCTCGGAGAAGAAGCGCGGCTCGTAGGCGTGGCGGCGGCCGGCGAGGGTGCCTTCCAGCCCCAACAGCGCCGGGGCCGGCCGGTGGAAGCTGATGGTGCGCACGGGCGCGTCGAGCAGCGCCTCGAGCGCGGCGCATTCGCGCTCGGCGGCCGCCTCGATTTCCGCCCGCGCGGTGCCGTAGAGCGCGGCGTCCAGGTGCAGGCCGATGTCGTGGCCCAGCGCCATGATCCGGCGCAGCCCGTCGAGGCCGCGGCCGGAGAACGGGTTGTACATCTCGGTGCGCAGCAGCACGAAGTAGGTCGCGGCCGCGCCGAGCTCGCGCTCGACCTCGGCCACCCGCACGGCCGCCTGAATCGACATGTCGAGGTCGTGGCGCAGGATCAGGTGGCGCGCCGCCGGCTCGGCCTCGGCGTAGCCGCGCACCGCGTAGCCGCGGTCGAGCAGCCCGGCGACGAGCTGGCGGTAGCCGTCGCGCGTGAAGGCGCGCGCCGTCGGCGTCTCAGCCCGCATCGCGCTGCCCCAAATCGACGATTTCGCGGCCGATGCCGTTCTCCTCGAGCCAGGTGCGCGCGTCGAGCGCGAGCGAGTTGCGGATCATCGAGCAGGATTTGAGGAAATTCATGTAACCGTATGGTGCATAAAGATTCCTTGTGTGCCCCCAATAGGCCGCGGCGGCGTAGATCCGGTCCTTCGCCCGGCGGCCGAACAGCAGTCCGGCGGCGCGCGCGGCGGGCACCACCGCGATGGTCGCGCCCGGCCAGCGCCAGACGGTCGGGTCGAAGCCGCGGAACAGCCCCTCGTAGTCCCAGTCCTCCAGCATCCGCCGGTAGAGAAGCTGCCCGGCCTTGAGCTCGAGCGGCACGCGGCGGAAGAAGCGCACCAGCTCGATATCCCACAGCGGCAGCTGCCAGGCCAGGCCCAGGAAGTCGTAGATGCGCTGGCCGTGGATGACGAACTTGACCTGCCGCTCGTCGTGCTCCCAGCGCTCGTAATGGGCGGCGACCTCGTCGCGGCTCAGGCCCGCGGCGTCCTCCAGCCCGGCTTCGCGGCGCACCGTGTCCTCGATCCGCGCCGCGTTGTCCGGCGTGACCAGGGGCTTCCACAGGCCGAAATGCTTGTCGACGATCCACTCGAGCATGATTTCGACCGCCGCCTCGCCGCGCAGCTCCGGCCGGTCGAGCAGCCGCTTCGGCACGTGTCCGCCGGTGATGAAGTCGCCCGACTGGCCGTTGACGATCACCGCGTCGTCGGGCAGCTCGCCGCGCGCGCGCAGCGCCAGCAGCGGCTCGATGTCCTGCGGGTTGGGCAGCGCCGACAGGCCGTCGGCAAAGTCCCAGTAACGGCGTCTCGTTTCGCTTGCGAAATAATGCCGGGCGGCAGCGCGGGTGCTCGGCACGAAGCGCCAGTCGGCGCCCAGCCGCCGCGCCACCGCCCGGGCGGCGCGGGCCTCGTGGTTGCCCGGCGGGCCGTAGGAGAAGGCGTGCAGCGCCGGATAGCCGCGCTCGTGCAGCTTGCACAGGATCAGGCGCGAATCGAGCCCGCCCGACAGCGGCACCCAGATCGGCCGTCCCGCCGCGCGCTCGACCACCCGGCCGATGCAGCGGTCGAGGATGGCGTGCAGCTCCTCGGCCATCGCCGCCTCGCCGCCCGGCTCCGGCTCGGGCAGGTAGGCGAACCAGCGCGACCGTTCGGGCGCTGCCGCTCCGGGCCGCCACAGCGCCCGCTCGCCGGCCCGGATCTGGCGCACCCTATGGTCAACCGTGCGGTCGGCGGTGCAGTAGCCGGCCATGACGAACTCGAGCAGGCCCAGCTCGTCGAGCGCCCGGTCGGTGCCGCCGCCCGAAAGCGCGCGGGCGTCGTTGCCGACCGCGGGGCGGTCGGTCCGGAAGAACACCGGGATCGAGCGGCAATGGTCGACGAAGGCGAGCGTCGCGCCGTCCGAACCCTCGACGATGGCGGCGCCGAATCCGTCCAGCGTCCGAAGGGCCGCGTCGATCGCGGCCCCGTCGCCCGTCAGGGTCGCGCGCGCGATTTGCGCGAGCAGCGGCCGCATCGCCTCGGGGTCGCCGGCCCAATGGCAAAGGTGGCCGCCGATGGTCTCGCTGCGCCAGCCGCGGCCCTCGGCGACGACGGGCCGTACGCTCCGGGCTCCGGTCTGCCGGGGGCTCAGCATGTCGGCTCCTCGCCGTGCATGAGCGCGCGGATCGCCGCTGCCGCACGCCGGCCGGCGCCGGGGCCGCCGGTGTCGATGAAGCGCTCGACCAGCGCCGCGCGCGCTTTCGCCTTGGCGGCGTAGCGCGCCTCGATCTCCTCGAGCGGCTTGGACAGGAAGTCCCGCAGCGCGTCGTGAAAATCGGGCGCGCCGGCGTCGAACACGAACAGGCCGGCCTCGAACGCCTCGCGCGCCGCCGGGCGCAGCGGCACCTGGTCGGGGATGTCGATATGGACCACGGGCCGACCCGACATGATGCACCAGCTCGGCGTGCTGAAGGCGCGCGAGGTCACCAGCACCCGGGCGTTGGGCAGGATGTAGCGCAGGTCGATGCGCTCCTCGTAGACCTCGATGTTGCCGGCCGCGCGCGCCGCTTCGAGCACCGGGTCGGGGTCGAGGTAGCGCTTGCCCGGATAGGGCTTGTACAGCACCCGGTGGGGCAGGCGGTCGAGCACCTTGTCGACGATGACGCGCTCGAAGTCGGCCTTGTCCCGGTCGCTCACGCCCTGGAACAGCTGGCCGCGCCCGCCCAGGTAGAGCGCCGTCGCCACGTACCAGACCGGCGGCCAGTCGCTCCCCTCCGCGCGCCGCGCCCCGCGGCGGTAGTCCGCCGGCAGCCCCACGGCCACCGCCGGGCCCTGCTTGTACGGGTTGGCCGCGCACACCGCGGCCGCCTCACGGTCGAACACCACCGCCAGGTCGGCCGAGTCGTTCTCGCGCGCCAGATGATCGCCCTCGTGCACCCGGCTGATCTCCATGGTCACGCCGTGCTGGAACATCGCCAGCGGGATGCCGCGCTCGCGCAGGACCTTGTGCAGCGCCGGCGCGTCCGGGCCGATGGCGATGTTCGACAGCACCGCGTGCACGCGCCGGCCGGCCGGGCCGTCGAGCGCGCGGCGCCAGGCGGGCACCGCGGCCTCGTAGCGCGCGAGGCAGGCCTCCAGGTGCCGACCGCAGACCTGCTGCGCTGCGCCCAGCGCCCGGGGCGCGAGCAGCGGGCCGAAGCGCGCGTCGAAACGGCGGGCGAAGGCGTGCATGGCGTCGTCGGAAAGGGGCGCCGGCGCCTCGTCGGGTGGCTCGGCGATGGCCGGCAGCCGGTCCAGGCCGTAGCCCTGCGCGGCGAGGGCCAGGGCGGTCTCCTTGACCAGCTCGTTCTCGCGCCAGATCAGCACCTTGCCGCGCGGACCGATGCGGCCGACGGCCGGACCCAGCCGCCCGGCCAGCCGGTAGGCCATGCCGTGTAGCCCGGCGAAGCGGAGCCGCTGCGCCAGCCCGGGGGCCGGCGGGCGGGGATCCTCCTCGACGTTCAGCTCGGCGACGTCGATGTCGAACACCATGGCGCCGGGATGCCCGGCCATCAGGTCGGCCATCGGCGTGCCGAAATAGTCGGCCAGGATCGGGTCGCGCGAGACCAGCCGGACCACCGCGCGCGGCTCCTCGAAGTCGGCGTCGTCGAGCGCGGCGGCGAACAGCAGCGGCATGTGGAATCCGGTGTAGACGGCGCGCGCCGCGGCGATACCGCGATGCGGGTCGTGGTCGTTCGGGCCCTCGGCGAAGTCGCGATACAGCTCCTCCGACAGCGCGGTGGCGGCGTCGTTCAACGCCGCAATACGCTCGGGCGTCAGACGTGCGTCCATGCGCGGGTCCGCGCCGGCCGACCCCATCGCCGGCGAGAGGCTGCGCACCGCCGCGCCCGCGGGCAGGCCGCGCCGCCGGGCGGCCTCCCAGGCGCGCAGCGAATCGACGAACACCGCGAGCGTGTCGACGTCGGTGATGATCGCGTCGTCGGCCATCGATCCTAGTGGCGCACCGGAACGCCGGCCTCGCCGATGCGGCGCTTGGCCTCGAGCGGCGTCCGCTCGGAGTAGCGGCAGGCGTTGCGAATGCCGTCCATGTCCAGCCGCAGGTCCGGCTTGGACTCGGGCAGCACGCAGCGGCGGCAATAGCGGATGTATCGCGGGCTCATCGATCCTCGTCGTCGGGGGCGATCAGGGATGCGTCCAGGGGCGTGCCGCGCGCGATGTCGCGGCTGGCCCGCCGGCCGAGCACATCGGGCAGCGCCTTGGGCGGCAGGCCGTGGCCCGGACGGATAGCGCGGACGTTGTCGCGGGTGAAGGCCTCGCCGGCGGCGATGTCGGCGACAGCGTAGAGCGAGCGGCGCAGCGCGGCGTTGGCCGCTTCGCTGGCCTGGCGCTCGTAGGCCGCGCTGCCCAGCGCCTCCCACGCCGTGCGGCAACCCTCGACCAGCGCGCGCAGCTCGTCGGGCTCGAGCGAGAAGGCCGCGTCCGGCCCGCCGTCGGCGCGGCTCAGCGTGACGTGCTTTTCCAGCATCGCCATGCCCAGCGCGGTGGCGGCCATGGGGATGGCGATGCCCCGGGTGTGGTCGGACAGGCCGACCGGGACGCCGAAGCGCGCCGCCATGTCGGGGATGGTGCGTAAATTGCTGTCCGCGGGCGGGGTCGGGTAGCCGCTCGTGCAGTGCAGCAGGACGAGCTCGCGGCAGCCCGCGCCGCGCGCGGCGGCCACCGCGTCCTCGATCTCGTCCAGCCCGGCCATGCCGGTCGACACGATCAGCGGCTTGCCGGTGGCCGCGCAGCGCTCGATCAGCGGGATGTCGACCGCCTCGAACGACGCGATCTTGTAGGCCGGTGCGTCGAGCGCCTCGAGGAAGTCGACGGCGCTCTCGTCGAAGGGCGAGCTGAACACCGCCACGCCCAGCCGCCGCCCGGCCGCGAACAGCTCCGCATGCCAGTCCCAAGGCGTGTGCGCCTCGCGGTAGAGGTCGTAGAGCGTGCGCCCGTCCCACAGCCCGCCCTCGATGCGGAAGCCCGGCCCGTCGTGGTCGATGGTCATGGTGTCGGGCGTGTAGGTCTGCAGCTTGACCGCGTCGGCGCCGGCCGCGGCGGCGGTCGCCACGATCTCCAGCGCGCGCTCGAGCGAACCGTTGTGGTTGGCGCTCAGCTCGGCCACGACATAGGGCGGCGCACCGCCGCCCACGCGCCTGCCGGCGATCTCCACCGCCGGCCCCGTGTTCGACTCAGACGGCAAGGCCGGCATCCATCCGGAGTTCGGCCGGATCGGCGATGGGGGCCGCGCGATACCAGCCCTTGCCGGCGGGCTCGTAGCCGGCGGCCTCGAACAGCCGGTGCGAGGCCCTGTTCCCGGGCAGCACCTCGGCCCACAGCTCGGCCCAGGGCACCAGCCGCCGCAGCACCTCGAGCGCGGCTTGGCCGATGCCCAGGCGGTGCCGGTCCGGCGCCACGGCGATCGACACCTCGAGGCCGCCCGCGCCGCGGCGGTCGAGCCGCACCGTGCCGGCCGGGACGCCGCCATGATCGATCAGGTGCAGCGCGCAGCCGGGGTCGGCGAGCTTGGCGCCGAGCCAGGCGCGGTGCTCGTCCTCGGTCGGCGCATCGGGGTTGCGGGCGTGGCGCCGGGTCTCGGGGTCGCGCTGCCAGCCGAGCAGGGTCGCGGCGTCATTCCGCGTGGCGCGGCGCAACCCGACAAGTGCGCCATCCTTGGCCAACGGCGCCCCGGCGACCGCGATCGCCGCACGCGCCGCGCCCAGCCCGTCGCACAGCTCCAGCGCAGCCACCGCCATCGCGGCCACGCGCGCGGGGTCGGCGGCGGCAGCGCGCAGGCGCTCGGCGATCCCCTCGGGGTCGAGGCTGCCGACGTCGCCCAGGACCTCGACCGCGCCCGCCGCGGCCAGCGCCTCGGTGCCGGGACGTTGGTTGTCGGCGGCGATCGCGACCAGCGCCGGCACACCCAGGCAGCAGCGCTCCCAGGACGACGAGCCGCCGGCGCCCAGCACCAGGTCCGCGGCTGCGGTCAGCGCCGCCGGATCGTCCGCGTCGGCATGGACGCGCGCGCCTGCGATGCCTGCGGCCTCGCGCCGGATTTCGTCCAGGTTGCCGGCGCTGCCGCCGATCATCACGTCCAAGGCCAGCTCGAGCCCGCTGCGCCGGATCGCGCGCAGCATCAACGGACCCAGCCCGGCGCTGTCGGTGCCGCCCGGCGCCACCAGCACGCGGCGTACCCGGCCGTCGTGCGGCCCGCGCGCGAGAAGCCGGCGGCGCGCGAAGTCGGGCCGCAGCAGGGCGTGGTCCGGCCCCGTCAGCATGCGGCAGCCCTCGGGCACCAGCCCACGGTAGGCGTCCGGCGGTCGGCCCGGCGTGGCGTCGAGCAGCAGCTCGCAGTCGTGAGGCCGGTCGGCCAGATCGTCGATCGCCATCACCCGCCGGGCCCATGGCCGCGCGCCGCGCTCGTAGCCGGCATCGAGGCCGTATTGGTCGGCGATCAGCAGGTCCGCGCCGCCGGGCCAGCGTGCGGCCAGCGCCTCCGGGGTGTCGGCCTCGTCCTCGTCCAGCCAGTTCACGGCGACCCCGGCGCCCGCCAGTTCCGGCACCGCCGCCGCCGCGCCGCGCCGGCAGGCGAAGCCGCAGCGCCAGCCCTCGGCCGCCAGCGCCCCGGCCAGCGCCAGGCAGCGCCGCACATGCCCGGTGCCCAGGGCGCCGCCGGCGTCCGCGCGGAAGACGGCGATCGGCCGCCGGTCGGGTGCGTCGGTCACGTCGCTGGGATCTCGTGCTCGGGCGGTCGGGTCAGCCGGCCTTAGTCTCGGCCGCGGTGGTTTGCGCGCAGTAGAGCATGGCGTCGCGCTCGGCGAACCATTCCTCGGCGTACTCGCAGTCGGCATACTCGGCGAAGTAGGGGCCGCCGATGGTGTAATGCACCAGCGCCGCGTCGGGACGGGGCGGATTGTAGCCGACCAGGTGGTTCCACTCGGTGGGCAGGCCGCCGATCAGGCCGTCGTCGCCCAGCCACTTGAACTGGTGCAGCTCGAGCCCCGAGGCGGTGTTGACGTAGTCGGGCGTCAGGGCCGTGCACTTGGCGTTGTTGAACAGCATGACGCTCGACCAGTTCTTCTTCTCGTACTTGGTCTGCGTCTCGCCCAGGAACTTGGTCGTCTCCTCGGGGTCGTGGTCGTGCTTAACGCACATCACCGCGTAGCGGTCGTCGCGCAGCGCCCACAGCTCGGCCACGTCGCGCAGCATCAGCATGTCGCAGTCCATGAACAGCGACCAGCCCTCGAAGCCCGAGAGATAGGGCGTGAGGAAGCGCGAGAACGAGAAGTCCGAGGACTGCAGCGGGCTGCGCTCGCGCTCGAAGATGCCCTCGAGCTGCGACAGCGCCACATAGGCGACCGAGGTCGGCTGCGACGCCCGCGACAGGATGCTGTGCGACAGCACGCTGGCCGCTGCGGTCTCGCGCGGGTCGAAGCCGATGAAGACACGGATCATGGTTCTGCACCTTCGTTCCACGCATTTCGATAGTCGCCAGCCGCGATCGCCGCGGCCAGCCGGTCGACGTCCGGCGCCTCGGGCGGCCAGACATAGGGCGCGATCTCGTCGTCGGTGAGCGGGGCGCCGGCATGGGTGTCCAGGATCGCCCGGATCATGGCGTTGAGATCGTCGGCCCGCGCGACCGTGTAGACCGCAGCGCGGTCGCCCGCGACCGGCGGCGCCGTCCGCGCGCCGAGGTCCAGGGCGCGCAACCCGCCACCCCACAGCAGCACCGGCACCCGGCTCTGGATCGCCTGCATGATGGTCGAGGACATGTTCGAGACCATCAGGTCGGCGGCAGCCAGATCCCGGTCGAACGGGATGTCGTTGCGCTTACGCAATGTCCATGTGCCCGGATGGGGCAGCAGCGCCGCCAGCGTCTCGTTGCCCGGTTCGGGCTTGCCCTTGGTCCGGATCACGAGTTCGGAGTCGTCGACCTCGGTCATCGCCTCCACCAGCGTGCGCAGGCCGTCGACATACTCGTCGGTGGTCTCGAAGGTCCACGGGAAACGGCTCAACCACCGCTGCGCGTTGCCGGCGTGGAGCACCCGGCGCGGCTTCGACAAACCACGCTCACTTGTCGGCACTGTCGGGTGCCGACGGAACGGCAGAATCGACTTGCCGCGTTCCGCTTCGAGATATCTGTGCGCGGTGGCCGCGGCCGGGCGCGACCACATCACGAAGTCGTCGGTGATCTCCGGCGGATGCTGCGCGGTGAAGAAGAGTTCCATCGCCAGCGCGTCGGTTTCGCACAATGGAGGAGCGTGAAGATTGTGGTTCATCACCATGCGGCGGATCCCTGCGCGACCGCAGGCCTCGGCCAACGCGGCGGTGAAGCCGTCGGCAACCTCGTAGGTGAGCATGAGATCAGGAGCCGCGCGGCGTACGACGCGCTCGAAGTCAGGCACCATGCCCTCGACCAGCGCAACCACCGCCGCCAATTCGTCGGCCACTTCCTCCATCGCACGCGAGGCGACCACGTCGGACAGCGCGGCGATAGCTCGGTCCAGCCGCGTCCGCATGTCCGGCACCGGGACCGCGACCGAACGGAGTTGCACGGGCGTCGTACCGCGCAGTGCGCGGAGCAGCTCGCGCGCCAGCCGGGCATACTCGAGCCAGCCGGCCTCGGTGCGCGTGACGTGCAGGGAACGGACGGGCGGGTCGGTCCGTTCAAGCGCGCGGTATAATCCGAATGGATGGTCGGTGCGCTGGGTGACATAGCGGGCGCCGCGGCGTGCACCCGCGACTCGGGCCACGCCGTCGCGCAGCAATGCGAACAAGCCGGGTGCGGGCGGCGGGCGATAGCTGTGCCAGGCGCCGACGAAGCCGTACCGCCCGATCCACGTCCGAAGCAGGCACGCGATCGCTTCGTGGCGATTGTCGGTCTCGACGAAGCGGCCGTCCCGCGCCATGAGCCATGGCCCGCCGGCGGAAAGCGTCGCATCCAGGCGCAACGCGGCATTGACGACGCTCTGGAGAGCGTAGCGCGATATCCACCGGCCGGCCGCGCCGACGCCCTGTTCACGAAGCGCCGCATCCAACTCCCGGCGGCTCTCGTGAACGACCCTGACAGCCGACGAATAGGCATCGTCGGTGAAGAACTCACGCGGCCGAAGGACCGGCACGTCGCTTTTCGCTCCCAACGCGGCGCCGACTTCGGGCGTCAGCGGCAGGATCGAACCGTAGGCCAAGTCGGCCGATTGGAGCACTGCCCATTGCGCGGCGTCGGCGATCACCGCGATAGGCCGCGGGATCTCGGCACCCCGGCGGGAGCGGGGAGCTGCGGATGGCACCGTCTTGTCGTCGATGCGGTCCATGGCCATCGGATTGTTTTCGATCAGCTGCCGCGGTGAAGTCACGATGACAGGGCGCACGGTCGAGTGCGGCCAAGCATCCCAGTGGTGGCCATACAGGGCCCCGACCCGTCGAGCGCCCGCCCCTAAGGGGCCGATTTCCTGACCTC
>CAZMTC010000043.1:15851-20530 GCA_964569105.1 uncultured Alphaproteobacteria bacterium
TCTCGAGAAAGCTCCAGATCTTGTGTCCGCCCGGCTTGCCGTGGGCGAGCCAGTAGAGGTGGTTGGCGAGGCCGAACCGGTTGTGCCCGCGAATGGTCGACGCGGTCAGCCCGGCGCGGCGGATCGCCTCGCCGAGGCTCTGCCGCGTGAAGTACTGCAGGTGGTCCTTGAAGAACAGGAACCGCCGCGCCGCCTCGATGTCGTAGAGCGAGATCAGCGCGTCGTTGACGTTGGGCACCTCGACATAGATGAGCCCCTTCTCGCCGACCAGCGCGTGCATGGTCCTGAGCGTCGCCACCGGGTCGGGCAGGTGCTCGAGGACGTGGAACATCAGGATCACGTCGAACGGCCCTTCGACCTCGTCGAGGCTGGCGCGCACCGGCCAGCCCTGTTCGTCGAGCCAGGCGCGTAACTCCTGGGTCGGCTCGACGCCCTCGACCGAGCCGGCCAGCGGCTGGATCTTCTCCATCAGCGCGCCGGCGCCGCAGCCGAAGTCGAGCACGCGCTTGTTCACCACCAGCGGGCCGATGCGTTCGGCGCGCTCGGCGTTCTCGTGCTCGTAGTGGTTCAGCCGATCCTTGATCGAGCGGATGAAGTCCTTGTTGAGCATGAACTCGCTGCGCTCGAAATAGGCGTCGTCGATATGCGCGAAGCTGTCCAGGAACACGTGGGAGCAGCTTCGGCAGCTCAGCACGCCGATGGTGTCCGAATCGCGCAGCCGGTCGGGCCGGCGCTCCAACTCGGAGCCGCCGCATACCGGACAGGCATCGACCTGTCCCTCGGTTCCGGGCGACCGCGTGGCGCTCCGGGTGCCGTCGTTCACGATGTCGCTCTCCCCTCGACCGAGTTCGTCGTGGCCGCCTCGTCGCGCGGCCGGCGCAGCGACGCCAGCTCGGGCGTGGCGTCGATCAGCGCCATGACCTCGCGCCAGCCCGACGGCGCGCCGCGATTGTCCAGCCGCTCGAACAGCCGGGCCAGCCCCTCGTAGTCCTCGGGCGTGTCCAGCGTCCAGCGATAGTCCGGCCTGGGCGCTCCGGGAATGGGCAGATTGGATCGGCGCAGCCCCTGGGCGCGGCGCAGCCAGGGCGTCACGTGCTCGCGGTCGCTTGGAGCGCTCGCCTCGTCGTCGGCGCGCTCGAGCGCGGCGGTGGTGAAGGCCTCGCAGTCGAGCCCGTGCGGCCAGGTGGGGGGCATGTTGTTGGCGGCGTAGTCCGCGTTCCGTTCGCGCCGCAACGCGATCACCGCGCCGCATACCTCGGGGTCGATCAGCGGACAGTCCGCGGTCACCCGCAGCACCTCCGCGGCACCGGCCTGCCGCGCCGCGCCCAGGTAGCGGCCCAGCACATCGCCCTCGTCGCCGCGGAACACCGCGACACCCAGCCGCTCGGCCTCGGCGGCCACCGCGTCGTCCGCCAGCCGGTCGGTGGTGGCGCATACGACCGTGTCGGCCGCGGCGATCGCGAGACAGCGGCACAACACGTGGTCGAGCACGGTGTGCCCGCCGAGCATCATCATCACCTTGCCCGGCAGCCGGGTCGACCCCATGCGCGCCTGGACGATCGCCGCGCAGCTCATCGCAACCCCGCCGCCTCGGCCAGGCTCGTCACCACCCGCTCGACATCCTCATCCATCATGGCGGGGAACAGCGGCAGCGTGAGCGTGCGCGCGTAGTAGGCGTCGGCGCCGGGCAGCCGCAGCTGGCCCACCCGGGCACGGTAGTAGGGCTGCCGGTGGACCGGAATGTAGTGCACCTGGCTCCCGATCCCGCGCTCCCCCAGCCGCCGCATCACGGTGCCGCGGTCGACGCCGGCGGCGTCGAAATCGACCAACACGACATAGAGATGCCAAGCCGGAACGCAGCCGGAAACCCTGCCGAGTGGCCTCACCGCCGGGGCCAGATTCGCGACAAGCGCGTCGTATCGTTCGACCAGCGCCCGGCGGCGCGCCGCGAAGCGATCGAGCTTGCCGAGCTGGCTCGCGGCCAGCGCACAGTTGATGTCGCTCGCGCGATAGTTCAGCCCCGGCTCGGGCATCTCGTAATACCAGGGGTTGGCTTGGCCTTGGGGCCCGAACCCCTCGTCGGCCTGCGACCATCTCGCCGGGTCGCGCGTCAGGCCGTGATTGCGCATGCTGCGCACCCGCGCCGCCAGCGCATCGTCGTTCGTGGTTACCGCGCCGCCCTCGCCCATCGCGATGGTCTTCACCGGGTGAAACGAGAAGGTGGCGGCGTCGCCGTGGCGGCACGCGCCCACCGGCGCGCCCTCGGGATCGACGCCGCCGATGGCGTGGCAGGCGTCCTCGACGACGCGCAGGCCGCGCGCGCGCGCCAGCGCCCCGATCGCCGCCATGTCGGCGGTCTGCCCCGCGAGATGGACCGGCAGCACGGCGCGTACCGGGCGGTCAGCGCGCGCGAGCGCCGCCTCCAGGTCCTCGGGCCGCATCAGCCCGGTGTCGGGATCGACGTCCGCGAATACCACCTCGGCACCCACCAGGCGCACCGCGTTCGCGGTGGCGACGAAGGTGATCGCCGGCACCACCGCGGCGTCCCCCGGACCCAACTCGAGCGCCAGCGCGGCCAGATGCAGCGCCGCCGTGCCGTTGGCACAGGCCACCGCATGGCGCGCACCGGTCGCCTCGGCCAGCCCGACCTCGAAGCGCTCGACCGCAGGCCCGGTGGTCAGCCAGTCGCCGCGCAGCACCTCGACAACGGCCGAGATGTCGTCCTCCTCGATCAGGTGGCGGCCATAGGGCAGGGCGGAGGCCACGGTCGCCATCACGCCGGGACGAACACGGCGTTGTGGGCCACGTCGTCGCGCGAAAGGCCGCGCGCCAGTTTCTTCTTGCCCGATATGGTGAAGTGGCGGTGCGCCAGCTCGTAGGTCATCGATTGCATGAGCGCGACGATCCCGTCGCTGCCTCCCTTCTGGATTTCGACCTGGACCGAGCGCGGGCGCTCCGGACCCTCGAGCAGCCCTTTCATGCCGCGCAGGATCTTGGGCTCGTTGCCGTCGACGTCGATCTTGACCAGGGTCGGCGGCGGCAGCGCACCTTCTGCCAGCATCTCGTCCAACGCGCAGCCGTACTTGAGCTCGACGAACTTGGTGGCAAAGTCTTCGGCCACGTCGCCGAACTGGCTGAAGGACGACGCTGCGTCCCACTGCAAATAGTGGAAGGCGGAAAAGGTGGGCCCGTCGCTGAGTGCCACGGACACTGGCGTCACGGTCTCGCCGAGCCCGTTAGCCATGATGTTGCGGCACAGATGGGCGAAGTTCATCGCGTGCGGCTCGAAGGCGTAAACCCGCCCCGACCCGCCGAGCCGCGCCCCGGCAAATATGCTGTAGAGCCCGATATTGGCGCCGATGTCGTAGACCACGTCGTCGGGCCGGACCTCGCCGCGCAGCCACTCGATGGTGCCTTCCTCCTTCACCATCATCGTGGCGGCGCGCCAGACCTCGAACCGATTGGTGCAGGCGAAGCGGTAGCTCCGCTCGCCGTCGACCACCGTGACCTCCTCGGTCAGCCGGTCGCGCAGGCCGAAACGAAGCCTGTCGATCACGCGCCACAGCTTGCGCGGGGCCGTCTTACCGTCGCAGCGCATGTCGCCCACCGCTCAGTTGGTTTCGAAATTGATGGTCAGCGTGCGTCGTTTTGCGCCGGGCCCCTTCCCCTGGATCGGCCGTACCTGGTGCCAGGAGTTGAAGGTCTTGACGAACAGGATGCCGCGGTTGGGCCGGTAGTCGTAGGTGTGCAGCACTTCGACGTCCTCGAAGGGCAGCTTGCGGTTGGTGTGGTTGTAGATCTGCGTTTTGTCCTTGGGCATCACCACGTCCAGCCCGCCGCCCCAGCTCCGGTCCCACTCGTCCTCGCCCGCCATGTACAGCACGATCGTAGAGATCTTCTTGGGATCGTCGGTGTGCGGCAGCACCGCGCCGCCCTCGTCGGGCAGCATCGAGAACTCGAACCGCGTGTATACCTGGCTCGGAAAGTCGGGCAGCTTGCGCCGCTTGAACACGTCGCCCAGCGAGGTGCGAACGCGCTTGTAGGTCCATTGCATCGGCCGCGGCTGACCCAGGTCGATGTTGTGCGCCTCGAGCGTCGACAGCACGCCGTCGATGAACTGCCGGCTCTTCACGTATTTGTGGAACTCGCGCCAGACCGGGACGCTTTGCACGAAGTCGCGGTACTTCTCGGCCGTCTTCGACTCGTTCAGGTAGTATTTGAGTTGCCCCTTGCGGCCGAGCACGCGGCACCAGTCCATCGACGGCCAGTTGGCGAGCATCTCCTCGTACACCCCATCCTCGAAAGCCGGCGCGATCAGCGCCAGGGGATAGGGCTCGTATTTGAAGGTCGCGTTCTCGAGCTTCAGCATCGTCGCGGGTTCCCTGCGGGCCGGCCGCCGAGCGCGGCCGGCCGGCATCGCATCAGTGTGTGTCGTCCAGAATCGGGCCCAAGTCCCTGGGGCTCAGCCATTCCGGGTTGGTGTTGCTGGCGTAGCAGAAATCGTCGGCCACCGGTCGAGCGTCGGCCGGCGCCGAGCCGCTCTCGGTCCAGAAGTGGAAGGCCGGGGTGACGAGGAAGCGGTCGTCCAGTTCCAGCGTGTTGCGCGCCTCGTTCTCGGTGTGCGCCCTCTCGTGCAATATCTCGCCCGGGCGGATGCCGATGATGCGGGTCGGCAGGTT
>CAZMTC010000044.1:0-8106 GCA_964569105.1 uncultured Alphaproteobacteria bacterium
GAGGCCGAGGAGGCCGCCGAGGGCGAGGCCGAGGAGGAAGGCGAGGAGGAGTGATCCTCGCCGCGTAGTCTCTGTCTCTGACGGAAGGGGCGCCGCGTCCGCGGCGCCCCGCGGCACCGGTCGGGTCTCTCCGAGCAGTCCGCGGAGCCCCCGCCGCGACAACATCGAAAGAGCCAACCATGTTCCTCGTCGTGGGCTTGGGTAATCCCGGGCCCGGCTATGCCAAGAACCGCCACAACATCGGGTTCATGGCGGTGGACGAGATCGTCCGCCGCCATGGCTTCGGCCCGTGGCGTCGCCGGTTCCAGGGTGAGTTGGCGGAGGGCGTGATCGCGGGCGAGAAGACGCTCGCGCTCAAGCCGCAGACCTACATGAACAACTCGGGCATCTCGGTCTCGGCCGCCACTCGCTTCTACAAGGTTCCGCTGGAGCGCGTGTTCGTGATCTACGACGAGATCGACCTCGCGCCGGGCAAGATGCGGGTCAAGCGCGGCGGCGGCGCGGGCGGCCACAACGGCATCCGCTCGATCGACGCTCATGCCGGCAAGGACTATTGGCGCATCCGCTTGGGCGTGGGCCATCCGGGCGACAAGGACCTGGTCCACGGCTACGTCCTGTCCGACTTCACCAAGGCCGAAGCACCACGCATGGCGACCTTCTGTGAGGCGGTGGCCGAGCATGTGCCGCTGTTGCTCGAGGGCGACGACGGCGCCTTCATGTCCAAGGTGGCGCAGGCGATGAACCCGCCCCGGCCCAAGCCGGAAACGAAGAACGGCGCGGTGCAGAAGAACGAAGGGGGGGAGCCCGGCGATGGGCTTTAACCTGGGCATCGTCGGGCTGCCCAATGTCGGCAAGTCGACCCTGTTCAACGCGCTCACCGCCACCGCCGCGGCCGAGGCGGCGAACTACCCCTTCGCCACCATCGAGCCCAATGTCGGCCGCGTCGCGGTGCCCGACCCGCGGCTCGACGAGATCGCCGTGCTGGCCAAGTCCAAGGCGGTGATCCCGACCCAGCTCGAGTTCGTCGATATCGCCGGACTGGTGCGCGGCGCATCGAAGGGCGAGGGGTTGGGCAACAAGTTTCTCGCCAATATCCGCGAGGTCGACGCAATCGCCCATGTGGTGCGCTGCTTCGAGGGCGGCGGCATCACCCATGTCGAGGGCTCGGTCGACCCGGTGCGCGACGCCGAGACGGTCGAGACCGAGCTGATGATCGCCGACATGGAATCGCTGGCCAAACGGGTCGACACCGCGCGCAAGCGCGCGGCGGGCGGCGACAAGGAGGCCAGGTCCTTCCTGCTCGCCGCCGAGCCGGCGCTGGCCGCGCTCGAGGCCGGCAAGCCCGCGCGCACCGCCGAGGTCCCCCAGGGCCAGGAACGCGCCTTCGCCGCGCTCAACCTGCTGACGTCCAAGCCGTTGATGTACATCGCCAATGTCGAGGAGGAATGCGCGGCCACCGGCAACGCGCTCTCCGCCCAGGTCGAGGCCATGGCCGCGGCGCAGGGCGCGGTCACCGTCGTGATCTCTGCCGCCATCGAGGCCGAGATCGCCCAGCTCACGGATGCCGGGGAGAAGCGCGGGTTCCTCGAGACGCTGGGCCTCGAGGAGCCGGGCCTCAACCGCGTCATCCGCGCCGGCTACGAGCTGCTCGAGCTGATCACCTTCTTCACCGCCGGCCCCAAGGAAAGCCGCGCCTGGACCGTTCCGCGCGGCACCAAGGCGGCGCAGGCGGCGGGCCGCATCCACACCGACTTCGAGCGCGGCTTCATCGCCGCCGAGACCATCGCCTACCCCGACTACGTCGCCTGCGGCGGCGAGCAGGGCGCCAAGGACAAGGGCAAGATGCGCGCCGAGGGCCGCAACTACACGGTCCAGGACGGCGACGTGATGCTGTTCCGGTTCAACGTTTAGGGGCGGCGCTCACGGCACCAGCACCAGCCGCAACGCATAAGCGACCACGGCCACCGTCATCACCCCCGCGGCCCACAGCCCGACGAACCACAGCCAGCGGCGCAGCGCGGGCCGCATCAGTGGTAGCCCTCGCCCGGCCGCACTTTGCCGCGGAAGACCCAGTAGGCGTAGGCGGTGTAGGCCAGGATGACCGGCAGCAGGATCGCCGCGCCGACCAGCAGGAAGCCGAGTGAGTTGTCGGGCGCGGCGGCCTGCCGGATGGTGATGTCCGGCGGCACGATCAGCGGCCACAGGCTGATGCCCAGGCCGATATAGGACAGCACGAACAGGGCCTGCGCGGACAGGAAGGGGCGGATATCGCGCCGGTCGCGCAACCCGGTCAGCAGCGCAACCATGGCGCCGAGCACGGCGAGCGGCACCGGCGCGACGTAGAGAACCGCCGGCCAGGACAGCCAGCGCTCCATGAAGGCCGGGTTGAGGAACGGCGTCCACAAGCTGACCGCACCGATCATGACGAGCGTGCCGAGCGCGGCGAAGGCGCTCATCGCCACCGCCTGGCGCTGCAGTGCGCCCTCGGTCTTCATCACCAGCCAGGAGGCGCCGAGCAGCGCATAGCCCACCACCAGCGCCACGCCGGTCATCAGGCTGAACGGCGTCAGCCAGTCCCACCAGCCGCCGCCATAGGCGCGGCCCGAGACCTCGATGCCCTGCACCAGCGCGCCCAGCGCGATACCCTGAGTAAAGGCCGCGACCGTGGAGCCGAGGAAAAAGCCCCAGTCCCAGACCGGCCGCCAGCGCTCCGTACGCCAGCGGAACTCGAACGCCACGCCGCGGAACACGAGGCCCAAGAGCATGGCGATCAAGGGCGCATAGAGCGCCGGCAGGATCACCGAATAGGCGAGCGGGAACGCGGCGAACAGCCCGCCACCGCCCATCACCAGCCAGGTCTCGTTGCCGTCCCACACCGGCGCCACCGAGTTCATGGCCACGTCGCGGTCGCGCTCGCGGCGCAGCAGCGGGAACAGGATACCGATGCCCAGATCGAAACCGTCGAGCACGACATAGGCGAGCACCGCGAAGGCGATGATCAGCGCCCAGATCAGCGGCAGGTCGATCATTCCGCCCCTCCCCCGCCGGCGCGGCCGGGGCGCATCCCGGCAGCCGGCGTGATCCCCGCAGCGCGCAGCGGCCCATCCTCCGGCTCGACCCCGCCCTCGCCCGGGCCGGGCGTCCGGCCCGCCAGGCGCAGCAGATAGAACACGCCCGCGCCGAACACGATCAGATAGATCGCGACGAAGGCGGCCAGCGACGCGCCCACCGCCGGCGCCTCCAGCGGTGCGGCCGATTCGTAGGTGCGCAGGAGGCCGTAAACGGTCCAAGGCTGGCGACCCACCTCGGTCGTGGTCCAGCCCGCCAGGACCGCGACGAAGCCGGATGGCGCCATGGCGATCGACGTCCAGAGGAGAGCCCTGCGGTCCCAGAGGCGGCCGCGCAGACGCTCCCACAGGCCCCACAGGCCCAGACCGACCATCAGGAATCCGAGCCCGACCATGATCCGGAAGCTCCAGAACACGATCGCTGCCGGCGGCCGCTCGTCGTCGGGCCAGGCCTTCAGGCCCTGGACCTCGCCGTTCCAGTCGTGGGTCAGGATCAGGCTCCCCAGCTTGGGGATCTCCACCGCCCAGCGGGTCCTCTCCGCCGCGTCGTCAGGCAGGCCGAACAGGATCAGCGGGGCGCCCTTCTGCGTCTCGTAATGACCCTCCATCGCGGCGACCTTGGCCGGCTGGTGCTCGAGCGTGTTGAGCCCATGCATGTCGCCGACCACCACCTGGATCGGCGCCACCACCAAGGCCATCCACATGGCCATCGAGAGCATCACCCGCGCGCGCTCGTTGGCGCGGTCGCGCAGCAGGTGCCACGCGCCCACGGCGCCCACGGCGAAGGCCGTGGAGAGATAGGCGGCCAGCGTCATGTGGACGAGGCGGTAGGGGAAGGACGGGTTGAACACCACCGCCCACCAGTCCTCGGCGACGAACTGCCCGGCGTCGTTGACCGCGTAGCCCGCCGGGGTCTGCATCCACGAGTTGACCGACAGGATCCAGAAGGCGGAGAACAGCGTGCCCGCCGCGACCAGCAGCGTGGCCGCGAAGTGCAGCCGCGGGCCGACCCGGTTCATGCCGAACAGCATGACGCCCAGGAACCCGGCCTCGAGGAAGAAGGCCGTCAGCACCTCGTAGCCCATCAGCGGTCCGAGGACGGGGCCGGTCTTGTCGGCGAAGACGCTCCAGTTGGTGCCGATCTGGTAGCTCAGCACGACGCCCGAGACGACGCCCATGCCGAACACCACCGCGAAGGGCTTGAGCCAGTAGCGGAAGGCGTCGAGATAGACCTGCCGCCGGGTCCACAGCCACAGCCCCTCGAGCACGGCCAGGTACGAGGCCAGGCCGATCGAGAAGGCCGGGAAGACGATGTGGAACGCGATCGTGAAGGCGAACTGGATCCGCGCCAGCAGCACCGCATCGAAGAGGTCCATCGCCCTTCCTCGCTGGAGCCCTCGCCCGCGCCGCGGGCGCCTCGTCCTCACCCGGAGATGGGACCGTGCAACTGCGCCGTCCAACCGCCGCGGCCGGGACCGATTGTCACGGGCTCACCGCGCGGCGTCCATCCCCCGCGCGGCGCGCCGGTTCTTCCACGCGACCAGCACCAGCCAGCCCGGCCCGGCCAGGAGCAGCGGCAGATCCTGCCACACCCCCAGCAGCCCGGCCGAGGAGCCGCCGACCAGCGACCACAGCACCGGGACGACGACCAGGTGCCACGGCGTCCTTCCCGGCACCAGCAGCAGCAGGCCCATGGTCAGGATCGCGGTCGGACACGGCGCCACGCCCACCAGCGGCGACTGCGGCCAGCCATGTCCCAGCGCCCAGCCGATCAGCGGGTAGACGGCGAGCGCCACCGCCACGAACGCGAGCCCGGTCCAGCCGCACAGGTCGCCCCGGAAGGCAACCGGCATCGCCGCGCGCACCGCGCCGGTCCAGGCGAACAGCACCGCCTGGGCGACGAAGACCGCGCCGAAGATCGGCGCCAGGAAGTTGATCGTGGCGAAATGCTGGACGTGATAGGCGACGCCGGTCCATGCCCACATCGCGGCCAGGATCGCGGCCACGACGCGCCCGCCGTGCTTCGTCGGCCGCAGCGCCAACGCGATCGCCGCCATGGCCAGCGCATAGGCCACGACCTGCGCCGGCCAGATGGCGCGGTTGTAGCTCTCGAACAGGGAGAAGAAGACCTCGGCCGTGTAGGGGAGCATGGCGGCAGTCTAACGTCGTTCTTCGCACGTCGTTGCCAGCAAGGCGCCCTCCTACAGCCCCTCGACGTACTCGACCATCCGCCGCCGCATCCGGGCGTCCGGCAGCGGCCCGCGCAGCGCGCCCATGTTCTCGGCCATGTGGTCGACGCGCGAGGTCGCGGGGACGGCGCAGGTTACGGCGGGGTGCGAGACGATGAACTTGAGCAGGAACTGCGGCCAGTTGGCCGCACCGGCCTCCTCGGCCCATGGGGGCAGCGGCCGGTCCTCGTACATGCGGATCAGTTGCTTGCGCCGGAACGGGCGGTTGACGATGACGCCCAGCCCCCTGTCGGCGGCGAGCGGCAGCAGCCGGTCCTCGGCCCAGCGGTCGCCGATATTGTAGGTGAACTGAACGAAGTCGAGCGGTTCGGAGCGCATGATCCGCTCGAGCTCGTCGTGGCGGCTGCCGTGCGAGGTGGTGATGCCGATATAGCGGATGCGCCCCGCCTCCTTGTCCGCGCGCAGTGTCTTCAGATGCTCGCGCCACTCGACCAGGTTGTGCACCTGCATGACATCGAAGGCCTCGATGCCCCACAGCTCGCGGGAGGCGACCATCTGCTCCTCGCCGTCGCTCAGTGGCAAGCGCGTCCACACCTTGGTGGCGGAGACCAGCCCCTCGGGATGGCCGAGCTTGCGCAGGCCGTAGCCGATCGCCGCCTCCGACGAGCCGTACATCGGCGAGCTGTCGATCATGCCGCCGCCGAGTTCGAAGAAGGTGCGGAGTACTTCCGTGCGCTGGTCACGCAACGCCCGGTCTTCGCCGACATTGAAGGTGATCCACGAGCCCATGCCGAC
Source organism: uncultured Alphaproteobacteria bacterium (assembly GCA_964569105.1). Classification (GTDB taxonomy): domain Bacteria; phylum Pseudomonadota; class Alphaproteobacteria; order CAZMTC01; family CAZMTC01; genus CAZMTC01. Next base: position 6,053 of record CAZMTC010000044.1, read on the forward strand.
GGCCGGAATGCGCTCGCCCGTGGCCGGGATCGGCCGGGTCAGGACCGCATCGCTCTCGGCCGCGCCGATCCGCGCGAATGGCGCCGCTGCGGCCAGCCCCGCGGCCCCTGCAACCAGCGTGCGGCGGCCGATCCTCGGCGTCGTCCGGTTCATGCCCCTCATGCCGCTAATGTCGTCCTTGCGCGGCGCGGGGCAATACGAGTTCGACCGGCAGCCCGCCGTGCTCGACGACGGCCGGAAGGCGACGCTCGACGAGTATCTGCGCGAGCATCGTCATCGCTGGCACGGCCACGACAGGGACGAGCAGGTCCGATCGACCCACCCACCGCGGCTGGCAGAGCGGGGCGGGGCGGTGTACCGTCCCGCCCGTTATTTCAGAACCTCAGACCGAGCGAGGGGGAGATGGGAGAGACGATCGGACTGACCGCCGCGGACGGCCACACGCTCGACGCCTATCGAGCGATGCCCGAGGGCACGCCGCGCGGCGGCATTGTGGTCATTCAGGAGATCTTCGGCGTCAACAACCACATCCGCAACGTGGCCGACCGGTTCGCCGCCGAGGGCTACGCCGTTGTCGCCCCGGCGCTGTTCGACCGGATCGAGCGCGGCGTCGAGCTGGCCTACGACGAGGCCGGCATCGCCAAGGGCCGCGAGGTCATGGGCGAGATCGGGCTCGACGGCCCGCTCGCCGACATCGAGGCCGCCGCCGACGCGCTCGCGGAGCACGGCAAGGTCGGCGTGGTGGGCTACTGCTGGGGCGGCCTCCTCGCCTTCCTGTGCTCGACGCGGCTGGGCCTGACCGCCGTGGGCTACTATGGCGGGCGCATTGGGCAGTTCGCCGACGAGAAGCCCAAAGCGCCGCTGATGCTGCATTTCGGCGAGCAGGACCACGCCATCCCGATGGAGGACGTCGAGACGGTGCGCGCCAAGCACCCCGACCTGCCGCTGTTCACCTACCCCGAGGCCGGCCACGGATTTTCGTGCGACGAACGCGGCAGCTACCACGAGCCGAGCCACAGACAGGCGCTCGAGCGCACGCTCGCCTTCTTCGCCGAGAACCTGGGCTGACGCCGCCATGGACGATGCCACGACCCCGGACGACGCGCCGCGCGCCTTCGTCCGCGCGCTGCTCGCCGGCGAGCACCCCCTGCCCGCCTCGGCTCGGGCACTCGGCTGCAAGCCGCTCGACGCCGATCCGGAGCGCGGCTGGGTACGGCTCTCCTGGCAGGGCACGCCCGAGTTCACCAATCCCGAAGGGATGGTCCAGGGCGGCATCCTGGCGGCGATGCTCGACGACACGCTCTCATTCGCGATCGTCGTCACGCTGGGCGCCGGCCATTTCGTGCCGACGCTCGAGATGAAGCTGTCGTTCCTCGAGCCGGCCTATCCCGGCGAGCTGTTCGCCGAGGCGGAGGTGCTGCGCCGCGGCCGGCGCGTGGCCTTCGTCGAGGGCACGATCCGGCGGCCGGACGGCACCTTGTGCTGCAAGGCCTCGGCGACGCAGATGATCCGCGCCCTGCGGCAGGTCTGACGTTCAGCTTTCCGCGCAGCCATGGTCTACTGGGCCGTGCTGCGAGGAGGAGGCGACCATGGCGAAACGGGGCAAGCACGCGCTGGGCACCCGCCAGCGGCTGACCGTCCTGGGCGGCGTTGTCCTGGCGCTGGCGATGCTGCTCTACCCGCCATGGAAGGCGCGGCTGGTCGAGGGCGTGCTCGAGACCGAGACCACCTACGCCTTCATCGGCGACCGCCCGTTCCCGGGCGCCGAGGTCGACCTCCAGACCCTCGCCATTCAATGGGCGGTGGTCGCCGTGGCGACCCTCGCCTGCGTGGTGCTGTTCCGGGACTGAATACCGCTCCCTTCCGCCGTCATCGCGAACGCGGCGACACGATCCAGGATCGGTCTCCGGATCGCCCCCTTCGAGACGCCGCCTTGCGGCGGCTCCTCAGGGTGCGGGGCCGCTTCGCGGCCTCGCGACGACAGCGGGACCGCGCGCACCAAAGAAAAGGGGCGGGCCCGAAGGCCCGCCCCGAAGGCGTGATCGCGTTCGGAA
>CAZMTC010000044.1:8206-20512 GCA_964569105.1 uncultured Alphaproteobacteria bacterium
CCCGAGCCCATGAGCGCGGTGCGCAAGCGATTGGTTGTCATGGAACCTCCTCTCCAGAGTGCTTGGTTTCTGGTTTCTCAAAGAGAGAGCCGGACCCCCCATGGAATCCGGATCAGCGCTATATCCGGCGATTTCGCTTTGCCGTTCAAGTTGTTTCACGATTCGATGACAAATTCGTGAGCTCCCTGTGTCTAATTCGCAACACAATCGCGCCACATTGTCCGATGCACCTCGAGTCAGCCTGGGCTGTCGGTTGGGAAGCTTTGGAATCGCGTGGGAACCGACCCCTTTCGCGTCCTTGATCCACACGAACGACGGGCCGCCGGTCGCTGCTGCAAATATGCAACACTTCGGGCGCGCACGTTCGCAGCTGCCGTCATCACGAGCGTAGCGAAGCGATCCAGGGCCCGCCCGTGGATCGCCGCGCACACCGCGTGGCGCCACGACGGCAGCGTCCCGCACAAAGAAAAGGGGCGGGCCCGAAGGCCCGCCCCGAAGGCGTGATCGCGTTCGGAAACCCGATCAGAAGCTGTACTGGAAGCCCATCTGGAACCGGCTCAGCTCGCCGTCGGTCGAGTTGTGGAACGACGAGTTGCGGTACTGGTACTCGAGGCCGATGTTGACCTGCGGCACCGGGCTCCAGATCAGGTTGGCGTGAACCGACCACTCGCGATCGAACGTGCCGGCCGGGATCCTCGCCTTGCCCGGAATCTCGTCCTCGACGTTGACCTCCGAGAACGCGCCGACCAAGTTGGTGCGGATCGTGTCGGTCCACTTGTGCTGCCAGTAGCTCACGATACCCCACGCCTCGGCCGCCTCGAGTTCGGCGTTGGCGGCGGTCGTGCCGGTCAGCACGCTGTCGGACGTGAATGACGCCAGGTGGTAGCGGCCCATGCCCTGGCCGTAGTTGCCGTAGAAGCCGAACCGGTCGGTCGGCCCGGCGACCCAGGTGCCCGACAGGCCGATACCCCAGCCGAACGCCGACTCATTGACCGCGCCGACGGCCGTGTTGCCGGCATTCTCAAGCGACAGATAGCGGGCGACACCGGTCAGCGCGATGTGGCCCGACGACCAGGCGTGGGTCAGGCGGCCGGTGAAGTCCGGCAGCTTGTCGCCCTGGAGCAGCGAAGCGCCCTGAGCCGCGACCGTGGTGTCCGCGGTGACGGTGGCCTGCGGGTTCTCGAGCGAGACGTCGAGGGTCGTGCCGCCGCCGAAGCTGGCCGAGTAGCGAATCTGACCCTGCCGGATGAACGGGATGTTCGGACCGGCGAAGTCGATGACCTCCGGGAACGCCCGAAGATCCATGAAGTTGGTCCAGGTCTGACCCGCCAGTACCGGGCCGAGACGGCCATAGGCATGACGCAGGCGGAACGAGTTCGAGTTCGAGATCGTCTCGGTGCCGCCGGTGCCGAAGAAGTCACCCTCGATGTGGGTGGCAAGCTCGCCCCAGTCGGTCGGCGTCCAGGTCTTGAAGAACAAGCGCGACTGGCGGGCGTGCAGGCGGAACCGGTTCTGGACCCGGCCCAGGGACCCCACGGCGCCCGGCGACGGCTGAGCGCGGAAACCGGTGCTCTGACCGCCGAACAGCGCCGACTCGTTGATGTCGTAGATGAAGTCGAGCTTGGCGTAGCCGCCGATGCTCATCGACGTGTTGGTGCCGGGCAGCTTCCAGCTCTTCGGCTTGTCGCCGGCCTCGACCGCTGCGGCCGGGGCGACGTTCGGCGAGCCCTGCTCGGCGTTCTGAGCCTCGAGCTCGCTCACCTTGCCTTGCAGAGCTTCGATCTGAGACTTCAGATCCTGAAGCTCGTCCGCGCCGGCCGAACCCGACGCCGCGATCAGAGCGATCGCGGCGCCCGAGCCCATGAGCGCGGTGCGCAAGCGATTGGTTGTCATGGAACCTCCTCTCCTAAGTGCTTGGTTTCTGGCATCTCCAACGGAGAAAGTCGGTTCCCCCACCACTTTCGCGTCAGCGCCATATCCCGCCATATCGCCCTGTTGTTCAAGCGGTTTCGCAAAAGTGCAAGAATTTCGCCGTCCGGTGTGTCCAAATCGCAACACAATCGCGCCACATTGTCGGCAAGCCTCCGGTGGAGCGCTCGCAACCCACTGAAAAGGCTTAGTTCCTCCGGTGATCTCGCCCTTCCCTCATTGGGCTCGCCCGATGAGGTGTCCGACGCGGCAATTGTGCAACACCTGTTCTCCGCGGTGCGCTTGTCCGGGCCCGGTGCGCGGCGTAGAACAGCCGCGCCGGAACCGGCGGCGAGGGGTGCGATGAACCGCGGCGAACGACGCAGGCAGGCCAAGGCGGCGCGCAGCCGGGCGGGCGGCGTCGACGCGCTGCTCGCCCAGGGGACCCGGCTGCACGAGGTAGGCCGGCTCGACCAGGCCGAGCGGCTCTACCGCCGGGCGCTCGCGGCCGCGCCCGAACACCCCCATGTCCGCCACTATCTCGGGCTCGCCCTGCACGAGCAGGGCCGCAGCGGGGACGCCGTCGCGCACCTGGAGGCCGCCGCGCGGGCGGCTCCGGACGATCCGATGTTCCGCTACAACCTGGCCGAGGCGCTGTTCGCGGACGGCCGCCCCAGCGACGCGGTGCCCCACTACCGTGCGTCCGCCAGGGCGGCGACCGACGTGGCCGACGTGCACGCCCGCCTGGGCGCGGCGCTGCTCGCCTCGGGCGACGCCGCGGCGGCCGAACCCGCGTTCCGGACCGCCCTGGACCTTGCCCCGGACGACCCGGTGGCGCGCGCCGAGCTCGCGCTGGCGCTCGACGTGCTGGGCCGGACCGCCGAGGCGGCCCGGGAGATGGAGTCGGCGCTCGCCGGCGGCGCCGAGCCGGTGGCCGCGCATACCCGCCTGTCCGCGATGTACGACCGTCTCGGCCATCGCGACGCCGCCGAGCGGCACGCGCGCATGGCGGTCGAGGCGGATCCCCGTGACCCGGAGGCCCTGACGACGCTCGCGCGCGTACTCGCGCAGGCCGACACCGGCGATCTCGACGAGGCACTGCGCCTGGCCGAGGCCGCGGTGGCCGCCGCGCCCGACCGGGCCGCGGGCCACGCCACGCTCGGCCTGGTCCATCAGGTGGCCGGTCGCGGTGATCTCGCGGAGAAGAGCTACCGGGCGGCGCTCGCCCTAGACCCCGGTCATGCGATGGCGTGGCTCGGCCTGCTCAACATGCCCCGGCTCGAGGGTCCGCCCATAGACGAGGCTGAGCTTCGCGCGGCGCTGGCGGCTCCCGAGCTGGACGATCACGACCGAGCGACCCTCGAATTCGCGCTCGGCCGCAGCTGCGAGCGGCGCGGCGCCCATGACGAGGCGTTCGCGGCCTACGCCGCCGCCAACCGGCGCCGCGCCGCAAGCGAACCCTTCGATTCCGAGACCTACGCCGCGTCCGTCGAGCGTATCGTCGCCACCTTCACCGCCGATTTCTTCGCCGAGCGCGGCGGTTGGGGTTCCGACGACCCACGGCCGATCTTCGTCGTCGGCATGCCGCGCTCGGGCACCTCGCTGGTCGAGCAGGTGCTGGCCAGCCATCCTGCCATGTACGGCGGCGGCGAGCGCGAGGACCTGTACCGACTGGCCGTGGTCGCGAGCGAGCGCACGGGGGCGGGCTATCCCGAGAGCGTCGCCGCGCTCGGTCGGGACGCCGTTCGCGACCTCGCTCGACGGCACCTCGCGGCGCTCGACGCCCTCGCGCCCGGGGCGCGGCGGGTCACCGACAAGATGCCTGCCAACTTCCTGCGTCTGGCCATGATCGCGCTGCTGTTCCCGGGCGCGCGCGTCGTTCATTGCCGTCGCGATCCGGGCGACACGGCGCTGTCCTGCTTCTTCCAGGACTTCTCGCACCTGCGCTTCTCCTTCGACCTCGCCTGGATCGGCGCCTACATGCGCGGCTACCGAAGGTTGATGGCGCACTGGGCCGAAGTGCTTCCGATCCCGCTGATGACCGTGGACTACGAGGCGCTGGTCGCCGACCCGGAGCGGTGGAGCCGGGCGCTGATCGACTTCGCCGGTCTGCCCTGGGACGATGCCTGTCTCCGGCCGCACGAAACCGAACGTGCCGTCCGAACCGCCTCGGTCTGGCAGGTGCGCCAGCCGGTCTACGGCTCCTCGGTCGGCCGCTGGAAGCGCTACGAGGCGCAGATGGCGCCGTTCTTCGCGGCGCTCGGCGAGGCCCCGGGCGACGGCGGAGCGGCGGCATGAACCGCCGTGCCCGCCGCCGCGCCCGTGCCGCCGGCGGACCGGACGCAGTCGCCGCCGCGGTGCGCCAGGGCATCGACCATCTGGACCGCGGCCGGCCGCGCCGGGCGCTGGCCTGCGCCCGGCAAGTCCTCGCCCGCGTCCCGGGTCACCCCGGCGCGACCCATCTCCTGGGCCTCGCCCAGCTCGAGTCGGGCCGCCCGGCCGAAGCCCTCGAGGCCCTGCTGCCGCTCGCAGGCGCCGCCGACGATCCCGGGGTCGACTACGCCGTCGCCAGCGCCTACGACGCGCTCGGCCGTCACGCCGAAGCCGCCGTGTCCTACGAGCGGACCGTCGCCGCCGCGCCCGACCACCTCGCAGCCTGGGTCGGCCTCGGCGGCTGCCGCATGGAGACCGGCGACCCGCGGGGCGCCGTCGAGGCCTACCGCCGTGCCCTCGCCCTCGCACCCGACATGACCGAGATCCGCCTCGCCCTGGCCGGCGCCGAGCGCGACGTTGGCGACCTCGACGCCGCGGTGGCGGACTACGAGGCTGTCCTCGGCCGGGATCCCGGGCGCCGCGACGCCGCCCACGATCTCGCCGTGGCGGAGGCCGAGCGCGGCCATGTCGACCGCGCGCTCGAGCGCTTCCGCGCCATCCTCGACGCCGACCCGCTCAACGCCGCGGCGCTGCACGAATGGGTCGGCCTGGGCGGCGCAGCGGCGAACCCCGGGGCCTGGCTCGCCCGTGTCGAAGAGGCGGCGGCCGCCCCGGATCTGGACGATCGCGGCCGCGCGTTGCTGCACTACGCCGCCGGCCGCCTGTGCGACCGCCTCGACCGCACCGACGAGGCCTTCGGCCACTGGCGGGCGGCCAACGAGTTCCAGGCCGCCGCCGAGCCGTTCGACCCGGAGGCCTTCGCGGCGCGGGTCGACGGGCTGATCGGCGCCTTCACGCCGGAACTGTTCGAGCGCCTGCAGGGGTTGGGCGATCCCGAGGTCCGGCCGATCTTCGTCGTCGGCATGCCGCGCTCGGGCACGACGCTGGTCGAGCAGATCCTCGCCAGCCACGCCGAGGTCCACGGCGCCGGCGAGCGGCCCGACATGGGCCGCATCGTGCTCGACCTGCCCGCCGAATGCGACGGCGCCGACTATCCCGGCTGCGTCGCGAACCTGGCGCCCGAGGCGTCGCGGCGACTCGCCGCGCGCTACCTCGACGCCGTGCGACCGCCCGACGGCCCGCCGCGCACCGCCGACAAGCTGCCCTCCAACTTCCTGCGCCTGGGCGTAGTCGCGCTCCTGTTCCCGAACGCGCGGATCGTCGACTGCGTGCGCGACCCGCTCGACATCGGCCTCTCGTGCTTCGCCCAGAACTTCACCGCGCCCCAGCCCTTCAGCCATCGGCTCGACTGGATCGCCGCCTACATCGCGGGCAAGGAGCGGCTCATGGCGCATTGGCACGAAGCGCTGCCGCTGCCCGTCCACGCCCTGTCCTACGAAGCGCTGGTCGACGATCTGGAGAGCGAAACCCAAGCGCTGCTCGATTTCTGCGGCCTGCCCTGGGACGACCGCTGCCTCGACTTTCACGCCACCGCGCGGCCGGTCCAGACCGCCAGCCTCACCCAGGTGCGCCGGCCGATCTACACCTCCTCGGTCGGCCGCTGGCGGCGTTACGCCGACCATCTCGCGCCGCTGGGCGAGGCGCTCGCCGCCGCCGGGCTGGGGTCATGGCCGCGTTGAGCGACGACCAGCGCCGCCGCATGGCGCGCGCCGACGCGGACCTCGCCGCCGGCCGCCTCGAAGCCGCCGAGCGTACGGTGCGCGCGGTGATGCAGGAGGGCGCCGACGATCCGCGTCTGGACCATTTCCTGGGCCTCGTCCTGATCGCCCGCGGCGACGCCGAGGCTGCGCTGCCGCATCTCGAGACCGCCGCCGCGACAGGCGGATCGGAGCCGGTGGCCGACCTCGCCGACGCGCTGCGGCAGGCCGGCCGAGCAGAGGAGGCGCTGGCCAGGCTCGACACCGCAATCGCCGACGATGGCGCCGATCCGCGGCCCGCGTCCGCCCGCGGCCACGCGCTGGCCGCTCTCGGTCGCTGGGACGAAGCCGCGTCCGCCTACCGCGCGGCGCTCGACGCAGAGCCCAACCGGGTCGAGGCGCTGGCCGGGCTCGGCGGCGCGCTGCTCGCGCGCGGCGACGCCGCCGGGGCCGCGGAGGAACTGGGCGCGGCGCTCCAGTTCGCGCCGCACGACCCTTCGCTCTATCTGGCGCTCGGCCGCGCGCTGCTGGCGCTCGGCCGGGTCGGTGAGGCCGAGGAGCGCGCGCAGACCGCGCTCGCACTCACCCCCGACCTCGAGGCCGCACATGCGCTGCTCGATGACTGCGCCGCCGCCGGCCGGAGCCGCGATTGACTTTTGCCGGCGCGGATGGGACCAACATCGGCACCTTGGCGACCGGCCGATCAGGGGACAGCGACGTGAACCGCAAGGAACGGCGACAGGCGGCCAATCAGGGCGCGCCGGCTCCGGGCGCCGGCGGCGCTGCCGACCCGGGCGCGCTGCTGCGCGAGGGCCTGGCCCACCACCAACGCGGCGACCTCGCCGCCGCGCAGCGCGCCTACCGGCGCGTGCTCCAGATCCAGCCCCGGAACGCCGATGCGCTGCACCTGATGGGCATGATCGCGTATCAGGTCGGCGAGCTGGCCACCGCGCGTGATCTGATCGAACGCGCGATCAAGGCTCGGCCGAGCTCGCCCGCCTACCACAACAATATGGGCGAGGTGCGGCGCGCGCTGAACGAGCTCGACGCGGCGGTCGCCTCCTACCGCCGCGCGATTGAGCTCGATCCGGCCAGCCCCGGTCCCGGTGTCAACCTGGTGGCCGCGCTGATCGACGCCGGCCGCGCCGACGAGGCGCTGCGCGAGGCGACCGCCATGGCCGAACGCCACCCGAACGCCGCCGAGGTCCAGAACAGCCTGGGCAACGCCTGCCTCGCCGCCGACGATCCGGTCACCGCCGCCGACCAGTTCGCGCGCGCCGCCGAGCTGGCGCCTGAAGTGCCCGAGCCGCGCTTCAACTTGGGCAACGCGCTGCACCGGCAGGGCCGCACCGACGAGGCGGTCGAGGCCTATCTCGCCGCCGTCGCGCTGCGTCCGGGCTATGCGGAGGCCCGCACCAACCTCGGCAGCGCCTATGTCGAGCTGGGCCGACCCGAGGCCGCGCTGCCGCATCTCGCAGCCGCCGTCGAGGCGGCGCCCGACCTGCCCGAGGCGTATTTCGGCCTGGGCGACGCGCTCGCCGCCACCGGCCGGCTGGAGGAGGCGGCCGAAGCCTACGCCGCCGCGGTCGAGCGCGACCCCGAGTTCGACGCCGCCCGCTTCAACTTCGCCGCCACCCTGCTCGACCTGGGCCGCCCCGACGAGGCCGAGGCGACGCTCGACGAGCTGCTCGCGCGTGAGCCCGAACAGGCTCACGCGCTCAATCTCTGGGGTGTCGCGGCGGCCGAGCAGGGCCGCATCGACGACGCCGTCGAGCGCTACCGCCGCGCCGCCGAGGCCGACCCGTCCTACGCCGAGCCCGCGACGAATCTCGGCCACGCACTCGCCGAGCGCGGCGAGGAGGCGGAGGCGCGGGACTGGTACGCGACGGCCCGCGACCTCGATCCCGGTTCGGGCGGCCTCGCGCTCGCCGCCGCCACCCTCCTGCCCGCGGTCATAGACAGCGCCGAGGCCGCCGCCGAGGCGCGCGCCGGCTTCGAGCGCGCGCTGGTCGCCTTCATGGACGCCGGCCTGACTCTAGACGACCCGCTGCACGCACTGCCCACGCCGGCGCCACGCCTCCTCGGCCACGGCGAGAACGACCGGCCGCTGCTCGAGATGCTGGCGAACGCCGTGTCCGCCGCGTGCCCGGCGCTCGGCTACACCGCGCCCCATGCGCTCGAACCGCCGCGCGATCCCGACGCCGGCCCGCTGCGCGTCGGCTTCGTCCTTGCGCGCCCGGACGATCATCCCGCCGCCCGCCTGCACCGTGGCCTGATCGCCGGACTCGACCGCGAGCGGTTCGAGGTCACGCTGTTCCAGACGTCCCCCGGCGATCCGGCCGCCGCCGAGGCCGCCGACCTGACGATCGACCTGCCGTCCGATCTCGACGCCATGGCCGAGGCCGTGGCCGCGCACGAGCTCGACATCCTGCACTTCCCCGAGGTCGGCGCGGAGCCCGTCGCTACCTGTCTCGCCTTCGCCCGACTCGCGCCGATCCAGTGCGCCGGCTGGGGCAATCCGGTGACTTCGGGCATTGCCACGGTCGACCATTTCCTCTCCGCCGCCGATCTCGAGGAGGGCGACCCGACCGACCACTACACCGAGGCGCCGGTCTTGCTCGACGTCCCGGCGGTCACGCCCGAGCGGCCCGAAATCGCAGCGGTCGATCGCGCCCGACTCGGCCTTGGCGATGAGGACACGGTTTATCTCTGCCCCCAGCGCGTGGACGCGCTGCATCCCGACCTCGATCCGCTGCTCCACGGGGTCCTGGCCGGCGATCCCCATGGCGTTGCCGTGCTGGTCGAGCCGTCGCACCCCAGGCTCCGCGAACGCCTGACGGCACGGCTCGAACGTGCCATGCCGGCCGAGGCGAAGCGGGTCCGCTTTCTTCCCGGCGCCACCCACGCGCAGATGCTGGCGCTGCTGCCGGCCGCCGACGTGGTGCTCGATCCGCCACACGTGTCCGCCTTCGCCGCCCTCGACGCGCTGGCGCTCGGCATCCCCGTCGTGACGATGCCGGGCGCGTTCCTGCGCGGCCGGCTCGTGCATGCCTGGTACCGCCGCCTCGGTGTCGGCGACTGGACCGCCGTCGGCGCCGAGGACTACATCGCCAAGGCATTGGCGCTGGGCACCGATCCCGCCGCCCGCGAAGCCGCCCGCGCGGGCATAGCCGCGGCCGCGCCGGCGCTCCACGACGGCGCCGGCGTCCGCGCGCTCGAGGGGTGGCTCCTGGCCGCGGCGCGGGCGGCGCGCTGAGCGCACCGTCAGGTGCTCCCGGCCGCGGCGCTCAGTCCGCCACTTGTTCCATCAGGACGAATTCGGAGGTCGTACCGCCCCGACGGAGCTCCATCAGCGGCCGGTATTCCGGATCGGAATGCCATGCCTTGGCCTTGGCGACCGACGGGAATTCGAGGATTACGACGACGTCGGCCTCCGGGTCGTCGCCCTCCAAAGCCTCAATGGGCGATCCGCGGGCCAGCACGCGGCCGCCGTACTTGTTCAGAAGCGTCTGCGCCTTCGGGCGGTACTCGGCCATCCAGCTCTTGTCGTGAACGGTCACCGTGCCGATCACATAGGCCTTCGTGTCCGCGGCGCCTGCGCTGACGACGAGAGAGGCGCCGATGACCGCGGCAACGGCCGTCGACCGGAAAGCTCGAGCGATACGGGATTCCATGGGTAGTCGGCTCCTTCGTTGCCCGACCGTGAAAGGGACACCAGGCCATGTAAGGCGGCCCCCGTTCAACGGCGATGGTGGCCGAACCGATGTCCGAAATGACCTCCGTGGTGCGTGCCGATATGGCGTCCATGCCCGAAATGCGATGGATGTCCGAAACGGGGCAGATGACCGATATGGCCGCCGTGGCCTCCATGGCCCCCGTAACCTCCATGGCCGAGGTGGCTCCCGTGTCCGAAGTGGCGCGGATGGCCCGAATGACCGTGGTGAAACGACGGAGCCGAATAAGACAAACCGTGGTGGCGGGGGTGACATCCGGCGATTCCCGTCGCGACGACCAGTACCATGCAAAGGACTGCGAGGCGGCCAATGCGTGCGACTGTATTGGGGCCAGACATGGTCGCGTCCTCCCGATAGGGTGCCCGGACAAGCTCCTCGAACCGGCCTATGCGACGAGCGCTGTTGCTCCCAGGAGCAGCGGGTATACGGTGACGGTCAGGCCGAGCAGTTTCACGCGTTTACGGGTCCGGCGCGCGGAGGCGATTTCGTCGCGTGCGGCGGCTGCGCGGCCGGCTCGTTTCTCCGCGTGCGCTCGAACGGTCGGCCGACCCGTCCCGGCGGACCGTTCGAGGATCGAACCGTAGATCCGGCCGATCCCCGGAGCCGGGATCGAGAGCGAGCCGCCATGTCCGGGAGTGCTGGCTCTCATCGAGACCTCGTGAAGGCGTTGCCGCATGCCCTGACGACGGCGTCAGGGTTACGACCTGAAGATGGCGTCGCGTGCCGAGGCAGTACAATCAAGGGTCGACACGTTCCGGTGAGCCGTCGTTGAGCGGTCCGATCGCAACTGCCACGCCGTCGCGGGACGCCATTCCGACCGCGCTCGAATGTGGGAACGACCTCGTCGCGGGGACGTCCTCACGGGTCAACGTCGGCGGCCCTTGGGCATCAGGGGATGATTTCCGCGCACGACGCTTGTATACCGGGCCGCGACCGACCTTTCGCACCGTCCCAAAACCGCCGAGCGCCCACCGATGACCGTCCTCCTGACCGGCGCCGCCGGCTTCATCGGCTTCCATGTCGCCAACGCGCTGCTCGACCGGGGCCAAGGCGTGGTCGGGGTCGACGACGTCAACGACTATTACGACGTCGCGCTCAAGGAGGCTCGCCTCGCCCGGCTGCGCGACCGCGACGGCTTCGCCTTCCACCGCATCGACGTGGCGGATCGCGACGCGCTGTTCGCCGCCGCCGACGCGCATCCGGACGTCACCCACATCCTCCATCTGGCCGCCCAGGCGGGCGTGCGCTACTCGCTGACCAACCCCGCGGCCTACATCCACGCCAACACCGAGGGCCATTTCGCGGTCATCGAGCTGGCACGGCGGCTGGAGGATCGCCTTCAGCATCTGGTGTACGCCTCGTCCTCCTCGGTCTATGGCGGCAACACCAAGCTGCCCTTCTCGGTCGAGGACCGGGTCGAGCACCCGGTCTCGCTCTACGCCGCCACCAAGCGCTCGGCCGAACTGATGTCCGAATGCTACGCCCATCTCTACGGCATCCCGCAGACGGGCCTGCGGTTCTTCACCGTCTACGGGCCCTGGGGCCGGCCCGACATGTCGGCCTACATCTTCACCCGCGCGATCTACGCCGGGGAGCCGATCCAGGTCTTCAACCGCGGCGACATGCGCCGCGACTTCACGTACATCGGCGATATCGTCGCCGGCGTTCTCGCCGCAATCGACCATCCGCCGCAACAGCGCGCCGAATCCTCGGACCCGGCGCCGCACCGGCTCTACAACCTCGGCAACCACCGCTCGGAGGAGCTGACCCGCTTCATCGCATTGATCGAGGAGGCGACCGGCCGCAAGGCCGAAGTCCAGCTCGAGCCGATGCAGCCCGGTGACGTCAAGGAAACCTACGCCGACATCGAGGCCAGCCGCCGCGATCTCGGCTTCGAGCCGCGCACGACGATCGACGAGGGCATCCCCCGTTTCGTCGCCTGGTTCCGCGACTACCACGGCATCGATAACTGAGAGCGCGATGCTCGCCGCGCTCGCCCGCCCGTCCGTCCTCGCCGTCACCTGGCCGGCGACGTTGGGCGGCGCCCTGCTGCTCGCCGCGCTCGGCGCGCAGTTCGAGACCCCGGCCTACGGCGTGCTGCATCTGGAGCTCGCCTTCCACAAGCCGCTCGCGCTGTGGATCCTCGCCGAATGGGGCCCCGCCGGCACCCGCGCCTTCGCCTGGCAGACGGTGGTCGACTGCGCCTGGGCGCCGCTCTACGGCATGGCCGTCGCCGGCCTGATCGGGCGGCTGTGGCCGCGCGGCGGCGCCCCCGCGCCCTGGGTACGCCCGTTCATGTGTGCGGCGCTGGCCGCCGCCGCGCTCGACCTGGTCGAGAACGTGTTCATGTTGGTCTTCGCCGCGCTCGCCGAGGCGTCGCCCGCCTGGATCCCCTTGCTGTTCGCGCTCGCCGCCGCGGCCAAGTTCGCGCTGATCGCTCTGGCCCTGCTGCCCATCGCCGCTGCCGTCCTGGCCGCGCCGATGCGCTTCCTGCGCCGCTGACGCGTCGGCCCCCGCCGGCCGCGAGCCACGAAACAAGTTGACTTTCGGCCGCCCGACCGCCATTTAGGTGCGACGAACCGTACTCGCGATCGCGCGGAGCGCCGCCGAAACCTCGGCCGCGCCACAATCCC
>CAZMTC010000045.1:0-20323 GCA_964569105.1 uncultured Alphaproteobacteria bacterium
CCCATGCCGCACGATCAATTGCTCCTTGCATTACGGGGGCCGTCCATACATGAGGAGCATCGGAGAGGCCGCCGCGGCGCACCATGCCGGAGGGCACCCACGCGCTTCATCCCGAGGAGGCCGCGGAGCGACCGTCGCGAGGGACGCACCATCGCGGGCGGCCGGAGTGTGCCCACCGGCCCGCGTCCGGGCAAGCGCTTGATTTCCCCCGCCGCGCCGACGATGCTGCCCCCACTCCGACCCCGAGCCGAGCCGGACATGAGCCAATCCAGCCTGTCACCCCGTTTCGTCGTTGTCGTCGCCCTGTTCGTGACCGCGTTGATCACCTCCAACATCATCGCGGTGAAGCTGATCGACGTGGCCGGACTGGTCATGCCGGCCGCCATCGTGATCTTCCCGATCAGCTACATCCTGGGCGACGTGCTGACCGAGGTGTACGGCTACCGCGCCGCGCGCCGGGTGATCTGGCTGGGCTTCGCGTGCAACCTGTTCGCGGTCGCCGCCATCTGGGTCGGCGGGCTCTTGCCCCCGGCGGGCTTCTGGCAGGGACAGGAGGCATACGAAACGATCCTCGGCCTGGCGCCGCGAATCCTGCTCGCCTCCTTCGCGGCGTATCTGGTGGGCGAGTTCGCCAACGCCTACGTGCTGGCGCGCATGAAGGTGGCGATGGGTGGGCGCCATCTGTGGATGCGCACGATCGGCTCGACGCTGGTCGGCCAGGGGCTCGACTCAGCCGTGTTCATCACCATCGCCTTCGCCGGCATCCTGCCCTGGTCGGCGATGCTGACCGCCGTGGTCACGCAGTGGCTGGTCAAATCCGCCTACGAGGCGCTGGCAACGCCGGTCACATACGGCGTCGTCGGCTATCTCAAGCGCCGCGACGGGGTCGACGTCTACGACCGCGGCACGCGTTTCAACCCGCTTGCGGTCGACGACTGAGGCGGGAGCGCGGCTCGACCCGGCGGGGACAACTGGTCGCGCCCCGGTTCAACATGCCGCGACGCTGATCACATCGAATCGTGGAATGGCGGTGCAGCCTGCGCCGCCCTCAGGCAACCCGTGATGCACGAGGGAGCCATGTCCGCCCGTCCCGACCAATCCAGCTTCATCACGGGCGCCAATGCGCTGGTGCTCGGATTTCTCGTCGCAATGGTGATCCCTGCGATGTTCGCCTTCAGCGGCGGCGACCGCGCGCTCGAAGTGTTCGGCGCCGTCGCGGTGTTGGCCGCGGCCACGATCGGCATTCCGGCCGCATTGCGCCGCGTCGCGCGGCACGAGCAGCGAGGCCACCACGACGCGCTCGGTGATCCGGAGCCGACCAGGACGGTGGAAACCGAATCGGGTCGCCTCAGCCGCAAGGAAGCATTGGTGCAGATGCTGATCGTGCCGGTGTCGGCGTTCCTGGCGATGGTCCTGATCGCCGCTGTGGGTCTGTTCGTCCTGGGCTAAAACATTCCCCGCTCAAGCCGAGCCTGCGCGCTCGCCCTTGCGCTGCAACACCGTGCGGTAGGGGAAGGTCCGCCGCACCGTGTCGAGGCGCAGCGGCACGCGCACGAGGGCGCGTTCGAGCCACAACGGCACCTGGTCGAGGAAGTTCGCCGAGTGGATCCAGCCGTCCTGACCGCCCAGCAGCACGAAATGGTTGTCGTCCGGATCCGCCAGGTCGGAGACGTGGCGCGCGGCCGCGCCGTAGCCCGTGCGGTGGCGCTGGTCCGACAGGCCGTGCGCGGTCTTCATCACCGTGTCCGAGGCGCCGGGCGCCTCGTACTCGAAGAAGCGGTAGCGTCGGCCGATTACCGGGATCGCCCCCAGCGGGTGCCACAACGCGTAGCGGTGAATGCTGCCCCAGTTGTCGAGCCGCGACAGCCGCTCCGCCGCGCGCGACAGCGCCCGCCCCAGGGTGTCGGCGAGCATGTCCGGCTCCATCGCATCGAGATCCTCGGTCATCAACGGCTTTATCCGCCCGACGCTGGCGTACGTCGCGGTCTCGGCCAACGTGAAGGTCTGGCCGTACATCTGCCGCGCCAGGTTGAACATCAGCAGCTCGAACGACAGCGCGCCGCGCGAATCCGGGTGATAGCGCCCGTCCCAGACGGAGAGGAACTTGACCAGGTCGCGTTGCCAGGGATCGCGGCTCTCGGTCAGGCCGGTCTGGCGCAGCTTGTCGAGCAGCACCTCCTTGAGCTCGAGCGCCGAGATCGACAACACGTCGCGCTGGATGTGCTTGAGCCGGTCGAGCCCAATGCGCCCCTCCTCGGCGAGCAGCGCGCTGATGCGCTGGATGCGGTCGGCCGGCGAGAAGAAGTAGCCGATGGGCACCGAGCTCTCGACCGGCCGGTTGTTGGCCGAGACCAGATAGCCTTCGGGCGGGTTGAAGCTGTGCGGCAGCTCCGCCGAGCCGACCGTGCCGTCCCAGTCGGCCTCGGGGTCGGTGGCGTCGAGCACCAGGTCCGGCGGCAGAGCGCGGCGTCGGCGCGGCAGCCGCACCGCCAGCACCTGACCGATATTGCCCGCCTTGTCGGCAAACAGCATGTTCATGCCCGAGACCGCGAAATCCTTGAACGCGGCCCGGAATTCTTCCCAGTTGCGCGCCCGGTTGGCGGCGAGTAGCGCGGTGAACTCGTCCGAGGGCTCGTGGCCGATCCAGCGCAGCGCGAGCGGCGGCCCGTCGCGCGCACCCAGGGCCTTGGCGTCCGACAGCACGGGGCCGAAGGGCGTCTCGCGCACCGTGACCGTCTTCGCGAACCAGCCTCGCACTCCGATGCGCTCCTCGCGCGCCTCGAACCGGTCGGGCGACAGGCCTGAGACGTCGTACAGGTCCGAGGACGCCGCGTGCATGTTGGTGCCGCCCCAGCCGATGTCGGGATTGCGGCCCACGGCGACGATCGGCAGCGCGGGGAACATCAGCCCGACGCAGTGATAGCTCGGCGACTTGTAGCCCGCGATCAGCCACAGCGAGGGCAGCATCAGCGAGACGTGCGGGTCGTTCGCGATCAGGCCCGCGCCCGAGCGGCTGCGCCGGCCCGCGACCACGAAGCTGTTCGAGCCGGTGCGCGCGATGCCCGACAGCAGCCGGCGCAGGAAGCCCAGCCGCCGGCCCTCCTTGAAGCTGGGCAGCGACACGTTGCCGGTGGTCACGAGCCGACGCCAGGTCCGTTCCCAATCCTCGTCGCCGCGCAGGCGCAGCAGCGGCAGGTAGTCCATCCAGTTCACGTCGACCGCGATCAGCCGGCCGATGGTGAGGATGTCGCGCAGCGTCCAGCGCTCGCGCTCGAGGCCCAGCGCGGCGAACTCGTGCGGCAGCCGCTCGCAGCGCTCCTGGTACAGGTTGATACCCTCGACAAAACGCTCGAGCCAGCGCCGGGTGTCGTCGGGCAGCATGGCCTCGATCTCGGGCACCGCGCGGGCGAGGTGGAGCGAGCGGATGACGCGGTCGAATTCGACGCCCAGCGGACCGGCCATCTCGGCGATCCGGCCCGCCGCCACCCGGCGCAGCAGTTCCATCTGGCCCAAGCGCAGATGGGCGTGAACCATGCCCAGCGCAAGGGCCAGGTCGTCGTCGCGTTCGGCCTCGATGAAGGGGATCTGGTGGTCGTCCCAGTGGATCGTGACGCTGGCCTCGATCGGCATCGCGTCGCGCGGGAAGTCCGCCAGCCGCGCCTCGAGCGACCTGCGTCGCGGCAGCAACGCGAGCAGCATGCGCAACAGGATCAGCAGGCTAAGCATCGTAGCGCCCGGCCGGGATCATGGTTCACGGAATGTTAAGTGCGGTCATGCTTCACTCGTCTCCGAGCCGTAGCGGGCCATGGTGTCCCGACCGCACACTCCGCTTCTACCTAGGCGAAGACGACCGCGATGCCAAGCGACGCGACAGAGGCCCTTCGCGGCATGCGCCTTCGCTTCGACCAGCCCGACGTCGAGGCCCGGTTCCGCGACGAGAATTTCGACCGCTCGCTGCCCTTCATCCGCCTGTCAATCGCCCTCGGCGCGGTTCTCTATTCAGCCTTCGCCGCGCTCGACTATGTGCGCTGGCCAGAGTTGGCGCCGCAGTTCTGGGTCGCTCGCGCGATCATCGTGGCCATGCTCCTGGCGATCCTGGCCCTGTCCTTCACGCCGCAGTTCCGCGCCGTCGTCCAGTTCGCGGTCGCCTCTGTCGCATTCGCGGCGGGGATCGCCATCGTCTGGATGATGTCGCTCACCAGCCCGCCGGACCACATTTATTATGTCGGGCTGATCATCATCGTCTTCTACACCTACCATTTCCTGCGCGTCCGCTTCGCCTACGCGACCGCCGTGTCCTGGCTCATGCTGGCAGCCTACGACGTCATGGCACTGACTGTCAGCACCATGGATCCGGTCGAGCTGATCACGGTCAACTTCTTCCTGGTGACCGCCAATGTGGTCGGCATGATTTCGGGATACTTTTCCGAGTTTTACATCCGCCGCGACTTCGAGAAGTCCGAGTTGCTGCAGGAGCAGAAGCGCCAGTTCGCCTCGATCGCCGACAACCTGCCCGGGGCCGTGTTCCGCCGCATCGTGCGGCCCGACGGCACCATCCACTATCCGTATGTTAGCACCAGTCTGATGACGACACTGGAGCGCGATCCGCAGGAGCTGGTGGGCAACCCGGACCTCGTGTTCGGCTGGGTCCATCCCGAAGACCTCGAGAGCGGCGTGGCGCAGGTCAGGAGCCACGACGCGACCCTCGAGCCGCTGTCGATGGAGCTGCGATTCCTCACCGGGGACCACAAGGTGAAATGGCTGCGCATCTCGGCGCGCGCCTACCACGCCGCCAACGGCGACCGCATCTGGGACGGCGTCGCGCTCGACATCACCGACCTCAAGCAGCGCGAGGACGAGCTTCGCCAGGCCCAGAAGATGGAGGCCGTGGGCCAACTCACCGGCGGCGTCGCGCACGATTTCAACAACCTTCTCACGGTGGTGATCGGCAATCTCGACCTCTACGGCCGCAAGGCGGGCGAGGACGCCCCGGGCGGGCGGCTGATCGCATCGGCGCTGGCTGCGGCGCGGCGCGGCAGCGAGCTGACCCGGCGCCTGCTCGCCTTCTCCCGCCGTCAGGCACTGCACCCGGTGCCGGTCGACCTCAACGGTCTGGTCTCCGGTATGAGTGAGATGATCGAGCGAACCCTGGGCGCGCAGATCGACGTCGTCGCCAGCACCCGCGACGACCTGCCGCCGGCCAGCGCCGACCCGGCACAGGTCGAGAACGCTCTGCTCAACCTGTCGCTCAACGCCCGCGACGCCATGCCCGAGGGCGGCCGCCTGACCATCGAGACCGGCGAGTTGCTGATCGACGCAGCGGATGGGACCGAGGACGCCCGGCTCGAGCCGGGCCGCTATGTCTGGCTGGCGGTCTCCGACACCGGCACCGGCATGCCGGCCGAGGTGCAGGAGCATGCGTTCGAGCCGTTCTTCACGACCAAGGCGTCGGGCGCCGGCTCGGGCCTGGGCCTGTCGATGATCTACGGGTTCGCCCGGCAGTCGGGCGGCACCGTGCGGATCTACTCCGAGGAGGGCGTAGGCACCACGGTTCGGCTGATCCTGCCCGTGGCCGCCGAGGCGGCCGCCGGCGGCGGCGCGGCTCCGGCCGGCGTCGGCGAGGCCAAAGCCGCACCCGGCGAGACAGTGGTGGTGATCGAGGACGACGACGCCGTGCGCGCGCTCGCGACCGAGATGCTTGGCGGGCTGGGCTACACCGTGCGCGCCTTCGCCGACGGCCCGGCCGCGCTGAGCGCCATAGAAGGCGGCAGCAGGGTGGACCTGCTGTTCACGGACATCGCGCTGCCTGGCGGCATGGCCGGCACCGAGGTAGCGGCCCGCGCCCGCCGTGAACGTCCCGCACTGCGCGTGCTATACACCTCCGGCTTCGCCGCCCAGCACCTCCTGCGCTCGGGCTCGGTGCCCGACGACGTCGAACTGCTGAACAAGCCCTATACCCTGGCCGAGCTGGCCACCGCGGTGCGCCACGCGCTCGAGAGGACCAACCCCCACGCCTTGGTTAGATGACCGACAAGCGACTTCTCATCATCGACGACGACGAGCAGATTCGCGATTTCATCCGCGAAGTGGCCGAGTTCGACGGCTTCGTGGTCAAGGACACCGCGGACGCGGAGCGGTTCGCCGCCACGGTGCGCGAGTGGCAGCCGACGCACGTGGTCGTGGACTTGGTGATGCCCGAAATCGACGGCATGCAACTCGTGCAGCTCCTCGCCAAGGAGGGCTGCGACGCCCGCATCATCGTGGTCAGCGGCTACGACCCGGCATATCTGGGCATCGCCGAGCGCCTCGGCTCCGCGTTCGGCGCGCTCGACATCCAGAGCTTGTCGAAACCCTTCGACGTGGATTCGTTGCAGGCCGCGCTGAAGTAGCCGCTCATATTCACACTCCGTTCATACGCAGGGCTTGCGCCAGCCTGCTCCCTCGCCCTGGAATTCGCCCCCTAGCCGCGCTATGTGAGACGGGCCGCCAGGGGGAATCATGGACAGCGCCGCGGACACGCTCCATCGCGACGAGATCGAGACGCCGTCGGGCAAGGGCAGCGGCGACGAGAACTTTCCCGTGGGCTCGTTGCTGTTGCCGGCGCGACTGCGCCCGCACGTGGCGACGTTCTATGCCTTCGCGCGCGCCATCGACGACATCGCGGACAACCCGGACCTCGCGGCCGACGACAAGGTCGCCCGGCTCGACGGCTTCGACCGCGCTCTGCTGGGCGAGAGCCGCGACACGGCCTTCGACAAGGCGCTGCGCGTGCGGGAGACCTGCACCGCCACCGGCGCAGACGTCCAGCACTGCCGCGACCTCATCACCGCCTTCAAGCAGGACGCGGTCAAGACACGCTACGACGACTGGGCCGACCTGATGCGGTATTGCCGCTACTCGGCCTCCCCAGTCGGCCGCTTCCTGCTCGACATCCATGGCGAGCCGCGGTCGAACCGGCGCTACTCCGACGCCCTGTGCGACCTCCTGCAGGTCATCAACCACCTCCAGGACTGCCAGGACGACTACCGCGCGCTCGACCGCGTCTACCTGCCGCTCGACTGGATGGCGGCGGCCGGTGCGCGGGTCGAGGACCTGGACGGCGCGACCGCCAGCCCGGGCCTGCGCAAAGTCATCGACCGGTGCCTCGACGGGGTCGAGGAGCTGCTGGTCACGGCGCGGCAGCTTCCCGGCGCGCTGTCGGCGCGGCGCCTGGCGATGGAGTCGGCGGCGATCGTGCGGCTGGCCGAGGTGCTGACCGGCATGCTTCGCCGGCGCGACCCGGTCGCCGAGCGGGTCGAACTGTCCAAGCCCGCCTTCCTGTTCCACGCCGTGGCCGGAGCCGCCACGGGCCTGCTGGCACGATGATTGGTTCGATGTCGGCTGCGTTGATCGTGCTGAGCTTCGCGTCGCTCGCCCTTTGGGCGTACCTGCTGGCATTCCGACACGGCTTCTGGCGCGCCGATCAGCGCCTGACCGACGACGATCCGGCCCCGGCCGAGTGGCCCGAGGTGGTGGCCGTGGTGCCGGCGCGCGACGAGGCCGCCGTGGTCGGCGCCGCCATGCGCGCGCTTGCCGGACAGGACTATCCCGGCCGCTTCTCGATCGTCCTCGTCGACGACGGCAGCACGGACGGCACCGCCGACGCCGCGGCGCGCGGAGCGCGTGAGGCGGGCCGGCCGGACCGCCTGACCGTGATCCGCGGCGAGGCCCTGCCGACGGGTTGGACCGGCAAGATGTGGGCCGTCGCACAGGGCGTCGCGCAGGCGCGGCGGCGAACGCCCGGTGCGCGCTATATCTGGCTCACCGACGCCGATGTCGCCCACCCGGCGGACAAGCTGCGCCGGCTCGCCGCGGCGGCCGAGCATCGCGGCCTCGCCCTGGTCTCGCTCATGGTGCGGCTCAATTGCACCACCGCCTGGGAGCGGCTCCTGATCCCCGCGTTCGTGTTCTTCTTCCAAAAGCTCTACCCGTTCCCCGCCGTGAACGATCCCACCCACGAGCTGGCCGGAGCCGCGGGCGGCTGCATGCTGGTGGACCGCGCGGCGCTCGAGCGCGCGGGCGGCATCGAGGCGGTCCGGGCCGAGATCATCGACGACTGCGCGCTCGCCCGCAGGATCAAGGGCCAGGGCCGGATCTGGCTTGGACTCGGCCGCGACTCGCGCAGCCTTCGACCCTATCACCGACTGGACGAGATCTGGCGGATGGTGGCGCGCACGGCATTCACCCAGCTCGACTACTCCGCGCTACGCCTTGTCGGAACGGTCGTCGCCATGGCGCTGATCTACATGGTTCCGCCCTTGGCGCTTATCGGCGGCCTCGCCACAGGCGCACACTCGGCCGCCGTTGCCGGCGCGCTCTCGCTGACACTGATGTACGCCGCATACCGGCCGACATGGCGGCACTATGCTGCGGGCCTGCCTGCGCTCCTCGCCTTGCCGGGCGCGGCGCTGCTCTACACCGCGATGACGGTCGATTCGGCCCGGCGCCACTGGCGCGGCCGCGGCGGCGCCTGGAAAGGACGCACCTACGCGCACGTCGGCTCCGGGGGCAGCCCCCTTGGAAGCGGTGGGAGCCCCGGTTAAAAGGCAAGGGCCGCCCGCAACCCAGACGGCCCGTGCGATGCCCGACAGCGCCACACTCGACCCGACCGACGACGCCCATGCCTGGGCGCATGTCCGGCGCGTGGTCGAGGCATCGGGCTCGTCGTTTCTCACCGGCATGCGCGTCCTGCCCGAGCGGCGACGCAACGCCATGTACGCCATCTATGCCTTCTGCCGCGAGGTCGACGACATCGCCGACGAGCCAGCGCCGCTGGCCGAAAAGAAACGCCGACTGGACGCCTGGCGCACCGAGATCGCCAACCTCTACCGAGGCGACCCGCTGCACGAGCCGACGGCAGCCGCGCTGCGCGGCCCGGTGGCCGAATTCGGCCTCGCCGAGGAGGACTTTCTCGCCCTGATCGAAGGCATGGAGATGGACGCGAACGGCCCGATCCACGCGCCGTCGGAGGCCGAGCTCGAGCGCTATTGCGACCGCGTCGCCTGCGCGGTCGGTCGGCTGTCGGTCAAGGCATTCGGGGCGAATGGACCCGAGGCCGAACGCATCGCCTACGAACTCGGCCAGGCGCTCCAGCTCACCAACATCCTGCGCGATCTCGACGAGGACGCCGACGACGACCGCCTCTATTTGCCCGCGGAGCTGCTCGACCGCCACGGCATCGCCGAGCGTGAGCCCGCCGCGGTGCTGGCCCATCCCGCGTTGGGCGCGGTCTGCGCCGAGCTGGCGGAGCGGGCACGCGCCCATTTCGAGGCGGCGAAGAGCGCCATGGCGCGCAGCGAGCGCGCCCCGCTGCGTCCCGCGATCGTCATGATGGAGATCTACCGCCGCGTCCTCGACGCGTTGGTCGCGCGTGGCTGGACGCGGCGCGACCGCGACGTCGGTCCCGGCAAGCTGATCAAGCTCTGGATCGCGCTCCGATACGGGCTGCTGTAGGGGGATGGGGACCGTCCACATCGTCGGCGCCGGCCTCGCCGGCCTCGCCTGCGCGGTGCGCCTCGCCGGGCGCGGCGTGGCCGTGACGCTGCACGAATCCACCGACCATGCCGGCGGACGAGCGCGCTCGTTCCACGACGCGACGCTCGACCGGGAGATCGACAACGGCAACCACCTGATGCTGGCCGGCAACCGCTCGGTCATGGCCTATCTCGACGCCATCGGCGCGCGCGACACGCTGATCGTGCCCGACGACCCGGCGATCCCCTTCATGGACCTCGACAGCGGCGAGCGCTGGGCGGTGCGCCCCAACCGCGGCCCGCTGCCCTGGTGGCTGTGGTCGCGCTCGCGCCGCGCCCCGGGCACCACCGCCGGCGACTACCTCGCCGGTCTGCGCTTCGGGACCGCACGCCGCGAAGCGACGGTCGACGAGGCGCTGGACGGTCACGATGCTGGCTGCCGCCTCTTCTGGGAACCGCTCGCGGTCGCCGTGCTGAACACCGAGACCGCCGCCGCCGCCGCCCGGCTGATGTGGCCGCTGATGACCGAGATTTTCGCTCGCGGCGGCGGTGCCTCGCGCCCGTGCATCGCGCGCGCCGGCCTGTCGGCGAGCCTGGTCGATCCCGCACTCGCCTACCTCGCCGCGCGCGGCGTACCGGTGCGTTTCGGCACCCGGCTGCGCGCCGTGGAGACGGCGGACGGCCGCGCCGCCGTGTTGCGCTTTGCGGGCGCGGAGGACCTCCCGCTCGCGCCGGGCGACGCCGTGGTGCTGGCACTGCCGCCCGCGGCCACAGCACAGCTCCTGCCCGGCACGCCGGCGCCCGACGAGTTCCGCCCCATCGTCAACGCCCATTTCCGCGTCGAGGACCCTTACGAGCCCGCGGGCGCGCCGCTGCTCGGCCTGGTGGGCGGTGCCGCGCATTGGCTGTTCTTCCGTCACGACATCGTCTCGGTGACGGTGAGTGCGGCCACGGACATGGTCGACCGGCCGGCGCGGGAAATCGCCGAACGCCTGTGGCGCGATGTCGCCCGCGCTGTCGGGTGCGAGAGCGCGCCTGTCCCGCCCGTGCGCGTGGTCAAGGAGAAACGCGCCACCTTCGCCCAGACGCCGGCGCAGATGCGCAAGCGAGCGGGACCGCGCACCGCGCTGCCCAACCTGTTTCTGGCCGGCGACTGGACCGACACCGGCCTGCCCGCGACGATCGAGAGCGCGGTGCGCTCGGGCCACCGCGCGGCCGATTGTGCAGCGCGGTAATTTTACCACGCTTGCGGTGCGAAATCCTTGTGAATCCTTGACAAACAATTGCCAGGGCACGAGCTTTACCTGCTGGTGAAAGCCGTCAAGACTGACCGCTTCAGCGTGGCCGGGGGGTATTTCGGCGTCGCGCAGAGGCGGATGTGCATTCGTGTACCCAAGAAGAACAGGAATTGCGCCATGGCCCCGCGTTCAGCGTTGCGATCCGATCTGTCCGCTTCGCCGCTCGATCCAGAGGCCCTCGACGCGACCATCGAGGAAGTCCGCACCGGTCTTCAGCGCTTGCAGCGCGACGACGGCCACTGGCTGTTCGAGCTCGAGGCGGACGCGACGATCCCCGCCGAGTACATCATGCTCGAGCACTATCTCGACGAAATCGACGATGTGGTCGAGGCCAAGCTCGCCAACTACCTGCGCCGGATCCAGTCGGACGAGCACGGCGGCTGGCCGCTGTTCTACAAGGGCGACCTCGACATCTCGGCGACGGTGAAGGCCTATTTCGCGCTCAAGCTGGTGGGCGACGATCCCGAGGCCGAGCACATGCGCCGCGCCCGCGAGGCGATCCTCGCCCATGGCGGCGCCGCGCGGGCCAACGTCTTCACCCGCATCGCGCTCGCCCTGTTCGGTCAGGTGCCGTGGCGCGCCGTGCCGGTGATGCCGGTCGAGATCATGCTGCTGCCGCGCTGGTTCCCCTTCCACATGGCGAAGGTGTCCTACTGGTCGCGCACCGTGATCGCGCCGCTGCTCGTGCTGATGACGCTCAAGCCCAAGGCGATCAACCCGCGCGGCGTCGATATCCGCGAGCTGTTCCTGGTCCCGCCCGAGGAGGAGCGCGGCTACAACAAGTCGGCGACCGACAGCCCCGTGGCGTCGCTGTTCCTGGGCATCGATCGCATCCTGCGCGCCGCCGAGCCCGCTTTTCCCAAGGGTGCGCGCGAGCGCTCGATCAAGGCGGCGATGGACTTCGTGCACGAGCGACTCAACGGCGAGGACGGGCTGGGCGCCATCTTCCCCGCCATGGCCAACGCGGTGATGGCGATGGAGGCGCTCGACTACCCCAAGGACCACCCGGACCTGGTCACCGCCAAGGCGTCGCTCAGGAAGCTGCTCGTGTTCAACGGCGACGAAGGCTACTGCCAGCCCTGCCTGTCGCCGGTGTGGGACACGGGCCTGGCGGCGCACACGGTGATCGAGGCCGGGCTCGACCGCGAGGAGCCCTCCGTGGTCAAGGCCGGCGACTGGCTGTTGGGGCGCGAGATCAAGGACGTCAAGGGGGACTGGGCCGAGTGGCGGCCCGGGCTCGAGCCCGGCGGCTGGGCGTTCCAATACTGGAACGACCACTACCCCGACGTCGACGACACCGCCGCGGTCGCCATGGCGCTCGACCGCATCGGCGACCCCAAATACCGTGACGCGATCAAGCGCGCCGAGGATTGGATCGTCGGCATGCAGTCCAAGAACGGCGGCTGGGGCGCGTTCGACGCCGACAACACCTACCACTACCTGAACCACATACCCTTCGCCGACCACGGCGCGCTGCTCGACCCGCCGACCGAGGACGTCACCGCGCGCTGCCTGAGCTTCCTGTGCCAGATCGGCCGCACCACCGACGACCCGGTGGTCGCGCGCGGCTTCGACTATCTGCGCCGGACCCAGCAGCAGGACGGCTCTTGGTACGGCCGCTGGGGCACCAACTACGTCTACGGCACCTGGTCGGCGCTATGCGCCTTCAACGCCGCTGGGATCGGCCGCGATGACCCGGCGGTCGACAAGGCCGTGCGCTGGCTCGAGTCGCGCCAGCGGACCGACGGCGGCTGGGGCGAGGGCGGCGAGACCTACTGGGACGAGACGCGCGACTACGCCGCCGAGTCGACCCCGTCGCAGACCGCCTGGGCGCTGCTGGGCCTGATGGCCGTCGGCGAGGTGGAGAGCGAGGCCGTCGAGCGGGGCGTCGCGTACCTGATGACCGCCAGGCGCGACGGCGCGCGTTGGGAGGAGGAGTGGTTCACGGCCGTGGGCTTCCCGCGCGTCTTCTACCTGCGCTACCACGGCTACAGTGCCTATTTCCCGCTGTGGGCGCTGGCGCGCTACCGCAACCTCAGCCAGGCCAACGACAAGACGCCCGGCTGGGGCATGTAGCGTAGAGGCGCACCCGGCAGCACCCGGGCGTGCGGCCGCGCCGGACCGCGGATCTTAGATCGGGGTCGCCCGAATGACCCATCTCGGCATCGTCGTCGGCATGGCCGACGAGGCGGCGCTGTTGGCGCCGCTTGCCGCGGCGCCGCCCGGCGATAGCAAGCTGTCCGTGCGCGTGGCCGGCGCGAGCCCCGCACGGGCGCGCGCGCTCGCCGACGGCCTGGCCACCGCGGGCGCCGACGCGCTGTTGAGCTTCGGCGTGGCGGGCGGGATCGACCCGACGCTCGAGCCGGGCACGCTGATCGTCGCGACCTCCGTGGTCCATCCGGGCGCGACCACCGTCCAGCCCACCGATGCGCGCTGGCGCGCGGCCCTCCGCGACGCGCTGCCCCGGGCCGTCGAGGGCCCGATCGTCGGCAGCCGGCGTGCGCTCGCGGACGTGCGGGACAAGCGCCACTACGCGGCGCTCACCACGGCGCTCGCTGTCGACATGGAGAGCCACGCGGTCGCCGCGGCGGCCGGTGCCGCGGGCCTGCCCTTCATGGCGCTGCGCGCCGTGGCCGACCCGGCGGACCGTGCGGTCCCCCTCGCCGCCCTGGCGGCGCTCGACGAGGACGGCCGCGCCCACGCCTGGCGCGCGCTGGTCGTCCTCGCCTTCCGGCCGTGGCAGCTGCCGGCGCTGATCCGGCTGGGTGCGGATCACAAGAAGGCGATGGCGGCGCTCGCCGGCGCCGCCATCCCCGATCTGATCCCGAACCGGTGAGTCTTCGCTACTCGGCGGCAGCGACCGACTTGCCGTCCTGGTCGTTGGACGGCACCGAAAGGCCGTGGCGCTCGAACCAGCGCCGGTCGCGCTTGGTGATCTCCACGTCCTTCATCGCCTCGTAGACGTGCTGCTCGTGCACGTCCTCGGCCTTGCGCGCCTTGGACAGGTCCAGGTCGGGCGCGAACTCGCCCTCCGTGCGCGGGCCGCGCAGCGCCACCATCAGCGCCTTGAGCGGGTTCGACACCGTGTCCTCGACTGCGGTGCCCTCGTAGCCGCAATGGACCATGCAGTTGGCGCACTTCTCGTAGTTGCCGGTGCCGTAGCTGTCCCAATCGGTGGTCTCCATCAGCTCCTTGAAGGAGCCGACGAAGCCCTCGCCGATCAGGTAGCACGGCTTCTGCCAGCCGAACACGTTGCGCGTCGGATTGGACCACGGGGTGCATTCGTAGGTCTGGTTCCCGGCCAGGAAGTCGAGAAACAGCGCCGACTGACTGAGCTGCCATTTCCGGCCCTTGCCTAGGCGGAAGATATCGCGGAACAGCGTCTTGGTCTTCTGCCGGCTCAGGAAATGCTCCTGGTCGGGCGCGCGCTCATAGGCGTAGCCGGGGCTCACGGTGATGCCCTCGACCTGGAGCTCGTTCGAGCAGTAGTCGAAAAACTCGGCCGCCTCCTCGGCGCTCATCTGGTCGAACAGCGTGCAATTCACGTTGACGCGGAAACCGCGGCGCTTGGCCTCGCGGATCGCGCTCACCGCGACCTCGAACCCGCCGGGGGTATCGACCGCCTTGTCGTGATGCTCCTTGAGCCCGTCGAGATGGATCGAGAAGGTCAGGTACTTGGACGGCGTGAAGCGGTCCAGGTGCTTCTCGAGGACCATCGCGTTGGTGCACAGATAGACGAACTTCTTGCGCGCGACCAGCGCCTCGACCACCTGGTCCATCTCCTTGTGCAGCAACGGCTCGCCACCCGGGATCGACACCATCGGCGCGCCGCACTCCTCGACCGCCTCGATGCACTCCTCGACCGACAGCCGCTGGTTCAGGATGTGGTCGGGATAGTCGATCTTGCCGCAGCCGGGGCAGGCCAGATTGCAGCGGAACAGCGGCTCGAGCATGAGCACGAGCGGATAGCGCTTGTTGCCCTTGAGCTTCTGCTTGAGAAGGTAGGTGCCGACCCGGACCTGCTGGATCAGTGGAACGCCCACGGCTCCGCCTCCTTTCTTCGAATTCTGTTTCGGGTCAAAGCCTCAAACGGCCACTTGGCGTAACTCGTCGGGCAGCTTGAACTGGATGTGCTCCTCGATGCCGTCGAGCACCTCGAGCTCGATCTCGCCGTGCTGCCGAAGCGCCCCGATGACCTCCTGGACCAGCTCCTCGGGGGTCGAGGCACCGGCGGTGATGCCGACGGCCCTGACGCCCCGGAACCAGTCGCTCTCGATCGACCTTGCGTCCTCGATCAGGTAGCTCGGCACTCCCATGTCGGCCGCCAGCTCGCGCAGCCGGTTCGAATTCGAGCTGTTCTGTGCGCCGACGACCAGCATCAAATCCACCTGCGTGGCCAGCTCGCGCACCGCCGCCTGACGGTTCTGGGTAGCGTAGCAGATGTCCTTGACGTCGGGGCCGGCGATCGCCGGGAACCGCGCCTTGAGGGCGTCGATGACGTCGCGGGTGTCGTCGACCGACAGCGTCGTCTGGGTCACATAGGCGACCCGCTCGGGATCGCGCACATCGAGCCTGGCCACGTCCTCGGCGTCCTGCACCAGGTGCACGGTACCGGGAACTCGGCCCATGGTGCCCTCGACCTCGGGATGGCCCTCGTGACCGATCAGGATCACCTCGTAGCTCTTCTCGGCATAGCGCTGCCCCTCCTTGTGCACCTTGGCCACCAGCGGGCATGTGGCGTCGATCACCGGGAGGTCGCGCAGTTGCGCCGAGTCTTCGACCTTCTGGGAAACGCCATGGGCGGAGAAGACGGTGATCGCGCCGTCGGGGATCTCGTCGACCTCCTCGACGAAGATGGCGCCCTTGCCCTTGAGATCCTCGACCACGCGCTTGTTGTGAACGATCTCGTGCCGCACGTAGACCGGCGGTCCGTACTTCTTGAGCGCACGTTCGACAATCTCGATGGCGCGTTCGACGCCGGCGCAGAAACCACGCGGCTGAGCAAGAATGACGCGCATTTCGGAGAACCCCAAATCAGTCCGCAGTGAGTCTTCCGCCCGCCCCCGGCGCATCGTCGGCGCGTCGGGCCGCGATGCATCGAGCGTTGGTCGTGGAGGTAACCACGGCTTTCGGGAAGGTCAAGGTCGGGCCGATCGCAAAACCCATGTCGAACAAGGCATTTTTGTCCTCTCTGGGCCCGGCCGAACGCGCCGGCCGGACCCCGGGCGCGACCGAATAGTCTCCGGCGTGGGCCGGTGCCGTCTCGATGAAGCCGCAATGCCCATGACCGGCGGCGGCGGGCTTGCCGGCGGCAACGGCGGCGGCCAGAAGGCTGACCGCCAGCGCGGCGGTGTACAGAAAGCGGGCCAGGGGCGTGCGGAACATGACGTGCCTCGCGGGTTTCGGTGTCTCGAGGGCATCATGACGGCGTTGCCGCAACCCCGCTGTGTCGCGCGTCACAGTTCCGGCAATGCGACCTGCCGTGCGCTTTGCGGCTGCTCGAACCTCAGATTGAAGCCTGGTCACTTGTGCAACACCCCCATCATGCCGTACGCACACGTCTCACTACCGCCCACCGGTTTCGGAACCGCGAATGAGCCGTAATCTCTCGACCGCGTTGCCCGCCGGACCGGCACGTGACCGGTCGCCCGTCTGGGCCCGGCTCAGGCGCTACTGGCCGGTGCTGCACTATGTGGTCGGCGGCCATCCATCGCTGTTCTTCCCGCTGTTCCGCCTGCGCGAGCCGCACCGGGCGCATCTCGCCGTCGAACCCGCGACGGACCTCGTACTCGAGGGCTTTCCCCGGTCGTCCAATACCTTTGCCGAAACCGCGCTGAAGTTCGCCCAGCCGGAGCCGCTGCGCACCGCCGACCATGTACACGTGCCGGCGCAGGTCATCCGCGGGGTGAGGCTGGGCAAGCCGGTGGTGGTGCTGGTGCGCGAGCCCTTCGACGTGGTGCGCTCGACGGCGGTGAAGTTTCCGGCCCTGCACGTACCCGACGTGCTGCGGGGGTACGCCCGCTTCTACGAGCGGTGCCTGCCCTGGCGGCACGGGTTCGTGGTCGCCACGTTCGACCAGGTCACCGGCGATTTCGGTGCGGTGATCGAGCGCGTCAATCGGCGCTTCGGGCTCACGCTCCACCCGTTCGAGCACACCGAGGAGAACGTGGCGGCGGTCTATCGCCAGATCGACGCACGCAACCGCATCGCCCGGTCTTCGATGTACAGCGCGATCGAGCGGCCGCGCGACCCGCTGACCGCGGCCCGGCCCAGCCGGCTCAAGGACGAGGCCAAGGCGGCGATCGAGATCGACGCCGACCCCGCCCTCGTCGACCGCTGTTGCAGTCTCTACCGCCGCTACTCCGCGATGGCGGAAGAGGACAAATAGCCGGCCTCGCGGAACCAGGCGATCGCATCGGCCAGCGCCGCGTCGACCGGCCGCGCACGGTAGCCCAGTTCCTGTTCGGCCTTGGCCGAAGTGAAGAACATCACCTTGCGCGCCATGCGCAGGCTCTCGCGCGTCATCCTCGGCTCGCCGCCCGCCACGCGCGCCCACTCCTCCATCGCCCAAGCCACGGGCATCAGGGGCCCGATGGGCAGGCGCACTGCCGGCGCCTTGCGCCCTGCGATCGCCGCGATGCGCGCCAGGATCTCGCGCAGCATCAGGTTCTCGCCCCCCAAGATGTAGCGCTCGCCCACCGCGCCGCGGTCGAACGCCGACAGGTGGCCCGCCGCGACGTCGTCGACATGGACCAGATTGAGCCCGGTATCGACGAAGGCCGGCATCCGCCCGGCCGCGGCGTCGAGCACCATCCTGCCGGTCGGCGTCGGCTTGATGTCGCGCGGACCCACCGGCGCGGAAGGATTGACGATCACCACCGGCACGTCTTCGTCGGCCGCCAGCGACCGCACCGCCTCCTCGGCGAGGAACTTCGAGCGCTTGTAGTGGCCGACCATGTCCTCGAGGCCGACCGGGGTGGCCTCGTTCCCGGGCGCGCCGGTCGGGTCGATGCCCAGCGTGGCCACGGACGAGGTATAGACGATGCGTCCCACCCCCGCCTCGGCGGCGGCGCGCAGCAGGGCGCGGCTGCCCTCGACATTGGTGCGGTAGACCTCGTCGGGGTTCGGGATCCACAGCCGATAGTCGGCGGCGACGTGATACAGGCCGGAGCAGCCGCGCACCGCGGGCGTCAGGCTCGCCGGATCGGTCAGGTCGCCCTCGACCGTCTCGACCTCGAGTCCCGCCAAGTTGCGCCGGTCGCTGCCCGGGCGCACCAGCGCCCGCACCGCTTCGCCGCGTCCGAGCAGCGCGCGGACCACGGCCGAGCCGACGAAGCCGGTGCCTCCGGTGACCAGGATGGTCATGTCGTGTCCGCCCGGCGCGACCGTGCCATCCAGCGTCCCTCCTGCACCTGCCACACGGCCAGCGCGGGCAGGCCGACGGTCAGCTCGCGCACGCGCTTGAGCAGCGACAGCACAAGCCCGGTCTCGGCACCGACGCCGACGATCGACCCCAGCAGCATGAAGCCGCCCTCCTGCACGCCGAGCGCGCCGGGCACGAAGAAGGCGGCGCCTCGGATCGCCTGGCCCAGGCTCTCCAGCATAACCGCGTCCAGATAGCTGACCGGCTCGCCCAAAAGCTGCATCGCGATCCAGATCTCGACGGCGGTCAGGAACCGCGCCCCCAGCCGCAGGCCCAGCCCGACCGCGAAACGCCCGGGATCGGCATAGAGCCGGCGGATCGCGGTGTCCAGCCTGTCGGCGCCGCCCGCCAGCTTCTCCAGCCTCCCCTCGCCCATGAACGGCCGCGCACGGCGCGCCAGGAAGCCGAACATCCCGGTATGCTGCAGCCACACGAACAGCCCGATCAGGGCCGAAAGGATCACGGTGGCTGTCAGCACGGCCATCGCCGTCGCGCCCGCGTCGTACAGCGCAACCAGAAGTCCGACGCCCAGCAGCGCGAAGACCATCTGGCTGACGGCCATGGCGGTCTTGTCGACCATCACCGTCGCGCCAGCCAGCGCGCCGGGCACGCCGGCCTTGATGACCAGCCGCGCGCGCACGAACTCGCCCCCGACCTGTGCCACCGGCAGCAGCCAGTTGATCGCAGAGCCCTGCCACACGCCGCGGTACAGGTACCCGTATCCGGGTGCC
This sequence comes from uncultured Alphaproteobacteria bacterium, assembly GCA_964569105.1. Taxonomy (GTDB): domain Bacteria; phylum Pseudomonadota; class Alphaproteobacteria; order CAZMTC01; family CAZMTC01; genus CAZMTC01. Next base: position 18,965 of record CAZMTC010000045.1, read on the forward strand.
CGGTCGCCGAACAGCGACCGCCAGGCGAACGTGAACACGGCCATCGGGACGAGATAGTAGAGCGGCAGCAGCAGCACGCCCCAGCCCGCCGCCTCGAAGCCGCGCAGCACGTCCTCCGAGCCTTCATAGGCGACCAGCCCGATGATCAGGCCCAGGCCCAGGATCAGGAACACGTAGGCCGCGATCCTCATTCGACCCCCCGATCGCGGCGGCGATCGCGCGTCTCCATCAGCGCGGGCAGCACCACGAGCGTGCAGACCAGCGTGAAGGATATCGCGATCATCAGCAATTCGCCCATGGAGGCCGTGCCGCGGTGCCCGGAGACCGCCAGCGAGCCGAAGCTGGCCACCGTGGTCAGCGCGCTGAACACCACGGCGCGCGGCGTGTAGGTGCTGAGCACCGTCGTCCGCAGCTCGCGGCGCGCGCGCACGACAAGATGGATGCCGCTGGCCACGCCGAGCCCGATCAGCAGCGGAATGACGATGATGTTGGCGAAGTTGAAGACCAGGCCGAGCGCCACCACGGCCGCGATGGTCAGCGCCGCCGCCAGCGCGACCGGCGCGATCACGAGCAGCGCGTCCGTTGGCCGGCGCAGCACGAACAGCATCAAGACGGTAACCCCCACCAGCGCGATCAGCGACGCATCGGTGAACGCCTCGACGATCACGTCGCCGGCGCGGAGTTCGAAGACGGGCGAGCCGATCGCCTCCGGCACCACGTCCTGAACCGACTGCACGAATGCGCGCAGCCCTGCCTTGCCCTCGAGATGATTCGCGGGCACCACCTCCATGCGGATCTGGCCGCCGGGCGCCTGATATCGCTCGCGCAGCTGCGGCGGCAGGTCCTCGAGACCGAAGGGCTCGGCCCGGAACGACGTCTCGAGCGCGTCCAGGCGCGGCGGCAGCGAGCCGACCAGCGCCACCTCGAGGCCGTTCAGGTCCGCGTTCGGCGTCGCCAGATAGGCCTCGATGGCGCCGTGCAGCCGCTCGAGCTCGGGCCTGAGGGCGCCCGTGTCGCCCGAGGCCAACGCCGCCTCGAGTCGAGCCTGGAAGTCCGCCAGGGCAGCCCGGCGGGCGGCATCGTCGGGCGGCGGCGCCTCGCCGCCGCCCAGGAACACCGGCTCCATGAAGAAGGCCATGTCCTCGACGATCAGCGCCCGGTCGCGCTGGTTCGGGGGCACCAGATCGTCGACCGTGACGATGTCCGCCACCGTCTCCGGCTTCAGCCGGTTGCCCGCGGGCGTGACGCCGGGCATGTTCGCGATCATCTCGGTGTCGATCCCGCCGGGGCAGATCGCGCAGGCGCGCACCCCGGCCTCCCAGCCCGCGAAGCGCGCGCCGTGGGTCATGGCGAGGAGGG
>CAZMTC010000046.1:0-12788 GCA_964569105.1 uncultured Alphaproteobacteria bacterium
GGGTGGCGCGGCCAGGAAGGGGCTGGCCGAGCGCAGGGCTTTCGAGGCAGGATGGCCGCTCGAAAGGGACCACCCCGGCGGGATCGAATGGCAATGGGCAGGATCTCGAACGCGATGCTCTCGCTGGCCGCCGCATGGCCATTGATGACGATGACGCTCGCCGGCGACGCGCTCGGCGAGGAGGGGACGGGCCCCGCCGCCCCCGGCGAGCTGACGGCTCTGGCGGAGTATGTCGCCGAGCGGTGCGACTTCGACGCCGCGATGTGGTGCAAGATCGAGCCCAACGTCACCTTCGACGAAGTGGCGTGGACGGGAGAGGTTCGCGGGTCGTTTCGTGGAACGCCGCCCAGGAAGATATTCGGCTCTTTCTCCGGTGCCGGGTTCGATGGCCGCAGGATTTATGTCTACGGCGGTGGTCACGCTTCTTACGAGGGCAACGAGGTCTACGCCTTTGATCTCGCCACTTTGGAATGGGCGCGCCTGTCCGATCCGGAACCGCTGACCAACGTCCTGTTCAGCGAGAACTGTATGTGGCCGGACGAGCCGGGCATGGCGGCGGGTCACGCCTACGATACCTTCGTGGTCGAGGGTAATCGTATTCACGTCTGGCCCACGTTCTTTGCTTGTGGCGCATCCGGATCGAAAGGGACGGCATACGGTGTTTTCGACATCGAGCAGGGCCGGTGGATCGAGCGCGCCGTCAACAACGAATTGATAGATGAACTCGGGTATCCGAGAGGGGTTTCGGTGGCCGTGCCCGGGCCTGACGATGGGTATGCACTGGCTGTTGGCCAGAACAGGAAACCTCTCGTGTTCAAGATCGACCTGAGCACGGGTGAGGCTGTCGAGATAGGACCGGCGGGGTCGGAAAGCTGGCAGCAGTTCGGCTCAGGGACCTCGGTTGACGGGGTCATGTACTTGATACAGCCGGAGGGCCTGTGGCGTGTGACGATGGATGGCTGGGGTCTGCTCGAGAAGCCGTTGCCCGGTTTGCTGGGTCCAGACGACGGCATCGCCTATGACGGCGAGCGGTTCGTGTTCTGGGCCAGCCGAAGTAGTGGGCGCACGGTCTACGCAACCGAGGATTTCGAGACGTGGCAGACTTTTACGCCAGAGGACGGGCCGGAGCCGTTCGGGCCGCTGTTCGACCGCTTCTTCTATATCGAGTCGCTGGGCGTGTTCTTTGCTGCGCGGGTGTCCGACGATCTGTGGGTGTTGAAGATGCCGGACGACGATGCCGCATTTAACGGTCGGGCGGAACTGGAAGCGGAAGGCATCACCTGTTCCGAGGAAATTGCCGGATGGTCTTGCCCGAACCTGCAAGAGCTGGTGGACCGGGGCGGCACCGTGGAGTTGCCCAAGGGCGATTACGCGCAGTGTGTGACGATCCGAGAGCCCATCGTGCTGGAGGGCAACGGCTCCATCATCAGGGACCGGGCCTGTGGCGGCAAGGGCGCACTGATCGTCAACGCCGACAGCACGATCCGCAATATTGAATGCTTTGGGATTTCTGTCCGTAGCGGCAACGGCGCGTGTATCCGGCAGCAGACGCCGAACCTGACCCTGGAATCGGTCCATTTCCATGACTCGCAGGAGGGGGTGCTGACCAACGGGGACGTTCAGTCGCTCACCATTCGCGACAGCGTGTTCGAGCGATTGGGCGGCGCCCGGGGCATCAAGCTGGGCCGCGCGCACGGCGTCTACTACTCGTCGCCCCGCGGAGAGCTGCGGATCGAGGGCAGCACCTTCCGGTTGCCCAAGGACGAGGGGCATCTGGTCAAGTCGGGTGCCGCGCGGACGGTGATCCTCGACAGCACCCTCGACGAGCGCGGCGGCGACGGCTCGCGGCTGATCGACGCCTTCAACGGCGGCGAGGTGATCGTGCGTGGCAGCAAGCTCCTCAACGCCAGACACGGCAACAGCGACCTGATCGGCTACGATTACGAGGCGCGGATCGACCATCCGGTCAACCGGATCGTGCTGGACAATGTCGAGGCCGATTGCGCGGGCGGCCGGCTGGTCGCCGGGCGCAACAGTCTGGCCGATGCCGAGCGGGTCGAGAACGGCACCGCGCTGACCGGATGCCGGTAGCGGTGGCAGCGACAGAGGGGCCCGACCCCAGGACGTCACCGGCCCCACGGAGCTCGCGCAGATCATGAACAGTTCGAGACAGGAGCGATCGGTCGCGCCGTCCGCCACGCACGACGCGTTCTACGACTACTACGCCGAGGAGAGCCTACGACCCGAGGTCCAGAAGCGCTTCAGCGCGCAGCGGGATGCGTTGCTTCGATTGGTGGGCCCGAGCGACGGAGCCGCCCTGGATGTCGTCGATCTGGGCTGCGGCGCGGGGGCGGCGTCGCTGTTGTGGTCCGACGTGGGCCACCGGGTCTTCGGTGTGGACGTCAGCGAAAAACTGATCGGATTGGCCACCCGGCGCGCCGCGGAGCGCGAGGCGGACGTGCATTTCACGGTGGGCTCCGCCCACGAACTGCCCTTGCCGGATGGGTGCGCCGACATCTGCGTCGCTCCCGAGCTGCTCGAGCACGTGCCGCAATGGGAGGCATGCGTGGGGGAGATCGCCCGCGTGCTGCGGCCCGGCGGCGTGGCCTTCCTGAGTACGACGAACACGCTCAGCCCTCGCCAGCGGGAGTTCAATCTGCCGCTGTTCGGCTGGTATCCCGCGCCCATCAAGGCGCGCTACATCGAGCTGTCCAAGACCACACGGCCCGATCTGGCCAATTACGCGACCTTTCCCGCGGTCAACTGGTTCAACTACTATTCCCTGCGGCGAGCGTTGCGGCGGCACGGTTTCGACCGGTTCTGGAGCCGCTTCGATATCATGGCGAAGATGAACCCGTCGCGGGGCAAGCGGGTCGCGGCGCGCATCGTCAATGCTTCGTTTCTGGGGCGGCTCGCCGGCCAGATCCTCACCGAGGGCACTCAGATCTACGCACGCAAGGCCGCCGATTGAGACGCGACGTCGCTGCGCATCGCACCGCGCGCCGTGGCGATCAAGCCCCGAGCGTCGGTTGCCCGCATGTTCTGTCTGCCGCAGGTCTCTCCTTGCTGCCTTGAACCCAGATTCAAGTCCAGCACCATGCCGTTTGCCGAACTCAAACTCGGCCGGGCCTATAAAGCGCGGCGCGGCCTGTCTATGATCGCCGGTATATCGCCTCTCAATGTGCCGCCAATGTCCCAGAATTATCAAAGTTCTCTTGAGTTGCCAGAATGAGAATGATCCTGAGACGCTTGAAGCCATTCAATTGTCCAGTCGTGAACGAGTTCACGCCACACGCCAGTTGAATAGGTGTGGTTGGCCTCGGCCAGGTGATGCACTGTTGCAAGCGGGTGGATCGGGGTTTTTCGGTTGAGAACGTTCGCGTTAAACTCCTGAGCCGTCATATCGGCACCGCTCAACACGATCAATATGCGACCTGAAAATTGCTCAAGGCCTGCCGCCACTCTAGACGATAGAGAGGCGGCATTATTTGTCACATCTTGCGATGAACTCGTTTTCATACGATCTCGGAATAGCGCAAACAATGTTGAAATGGCAATTCGAAGAGACCGCGTGACATTAACTTTACCCGTAAACAATCTTCTCCAGAACGCTGACGACAGTATATGTCTTGCGTAATAGTGCTGGATGCGCGCTCGGGCAAGAGTCATGTCATCGCGCACCCATGGGTTGACGAGAATCATTGCACTGACTCTGGGGTCAGTCCTGGCGTAGAACGCGATAGCGGAGGCGCCGTCGCATAGCCCCCACAGCGCGACCTCCCGCAAACAGGGTGCGCGCTCGAAGAATGCATCGATGGCACTTCCGATGTCTCCGTCGATGCTTTCGAAGCCGGCAAATTCTCCGTCGCTGTCGCCAGTTCCCCGATAGTCGAAGCGAAGGACGGGAAACCCGGCAGCAGCCAGATCTCGTGCCAAGAGTACGAATTGGCGATGGCTCCCGACCCGGTACTGCGGCGCTCCAGCAACAATCACTACACCGCACGACTTCGGCCGAGCTGGCAGGTGCAGCAGCCCCACGAGCTGATCCGGCCCGCAGTAAAACGATAGCGGTACAGTCTCGACCTTCACGTCGATGCGCCTGTCCATGCCGCGGTTGTTTGGGACCAAAGGTCAGGTGCAAGAACTGGCGCATATAAGGACTGCAGTGACCAAAATGGCTCGCCACCGACGACATGCGTCGATATACCGACGTCGTTCGTGCGCCAACGATTCGCGATGCGCTCAGCGGCAGGGGAGAGAGGCTTATCGGGATCGGAAGCGATTTCGAACCAGTGCACACGGCACCCTGGCGGCGGCGACAACGATTCGAGGTCCGCACCGTCAATTGCAGTCGCGAGTTCGGGAGCCAGATTGTAGCCCGCAATCTCGACCGACTCTCCCGCCGCCAGTCTGTCCCGAAGCGACGCAGTGGTGTCGGTCCGGTCCTTGTCGCCCATCTCCGCGGCAACCCGTAGGCGCAGAAACTGGGTCAACATTTGGCTGCCTCGCGTAACCGGTTGCCACATGACTATCAACGGGATCCGGTTGGGCCGTGTGCGTGCGACGGCCATCGCGAGCAGGCCGCCGAGGCGCAACCCCCAAAGCGCAGCCGGTCCGCCCTCGCGTGCTTCGAGCCAGTCCAGGCCCGCATCAATATCTGCGCACCATATGTCCCAACGGGCATCACCAAAGTCACCGGCACTGTCACCAGTGCCGAAGAGATCGATACGCAAGACGCCGACGCCGGCTGCCGCTAGGCGACTAGCCTGCATCGCCGCCATCCGGCGAGACAGGTTCATTTCCTCCGCGAACGGAGGCACCCAAAGGACGTGGCCTCTGGGCTCCACATCGGCGTGTGGTGGGTGATACACGGCAAACAACGGGCCGGCCGGACCATCGAGAAAGAATGGCTGAAGCGACATCAGCTCCCTTTCTCTGTTGCCCGTTACTTACGCTCAAATCTTTTTTTCGACAAATTGCGTCAAACTACCGACTGTCTCGAACACTTCGCCATTGATTTCTTCATCATCGACGATGAAATCGAACCGGTCCTCCAGGGCGGTGACCAAGGAAACCACTGCCATGGAATCCAGTTCCGGCAAGCTGCCGAAAAGGGGTGTCGATTCGTCAAAACCCTCAACCCGATCACCGAGTTGGAGGGTATCCCGCAGCACCAATTTTACATCATCGATCGTTGCCATAGGCCGCAAACCAAGCCAGAGTGAGCCAAGTGATTGATTGACACGGAGCGCCGGCCAGACATTGCCGCACCTCTTTGATCATCGACACCGTGCCAAGATTCGCCGCACTCATATAACACGGGTTTCTCGGTTTTGAACGCGCTCGCGGACCCGTCGGCGGTCTGTTTGTGGGGATGATGGGCAGGATCAGCGGGGTTTTCGCGGAACTGGGTTCAACCAGTGCGCTCCTCTATCTGGTCCACCGGGGTCTGGCAAAGCTCGGCGGCTTTGCTGAGATCTATCATTACGTGCTGGTCGCGCAGCCGATTCCGGACGGTTCATGGCTTGGTCCTCGGCGCGGGCGGTCGATCGAGGTCCGTCTCGTGTCCTGCGGCGACCCGGCTCTGGCGCAAATGCCGCTGGATGAAACGGTGCTGCGCCATCGGTTCGGCCAAGGCGCACTTTGTTTTGGAGCATTCCAAGACGGTCAGATGATTGGATGCCAGTGGTTGTGCCTGGGACAATACGAAGAAGACGAGGTGCGAAGTCGGTTCGTGCCCAGGCCGGAAGGACGCACTGCCTGGGATTTCGATGTCTATGTGCTGCCTGAGCTGCGGCAAGGATTGGCGTTCGGGCGTCTGTGGGACACGACCAACGCCTATCTGCGCAAAAAAGGGGTCGGCTGGTCGTTCAGCCGAATATCCGGGTTCAACGCGAAATCACTGGCTTCCCACTATCGACTTGGCGCGCAGCGAGTCGGAACGGCGACCTACGTCCGTTTCGGTGATTGGCAGCTGATGCTCGCCACCGTGCGCCCATACGTTCACCTGTCCTCCAAAGCGGGGGATGTTCCGACGATACAGTTGCGCGCCCCTGGCTCATGACGGCTCGGATCGATCGACGCTGGCGATGGGCTGTGCGGTCATATAGTGTGTCCCCGCGCGGCGAGGAATCTCGACAGCTCAACCATCGGAAATTTTTTGAGCGTCTCAACAAGGTGTTAAGGGCGCACCTTTAAGGCTGGCTGCGACATGAGCGACCTCGTCCATCAACTTGTCACCGACCAAGCCCACCAGCGGCCAAAGAATTCGGCGATCAGCTTCAAGGGCCAGCACTTCAGTTATGAGACGCTGGCCGACCGCGTCGGCGCGTTCGCCGGTGCGTTGGCCGGGCTGGGCCTGGGCCGCGGCGAGCGGGTGGCAGTTTATCTGGACAAACGCTTTGAGACGATCGTTGGCCTTTTCGGAGCGGTTATGGCTGGAGGCGTGTTCGTGCCCGTCAATCCGCTGCTTCGCGCCCACCAGGTCGGCTACATCCTGCGGGACTGTCAGGTTCGCATCCTCATTACGTCGCCGGAGCGAGCCCGCGATCTGGCGACGGAGATCGGAACATGCTCCGAGTTGCGGCATCTGGTCTTGACAGGATCGGTTCCGGGCGATCTCCAGATGGATGGCGCAGACCTCGTATCATGGGATGAAGCCACCAGCACCAGACGGGGGGCGGTGCACAGAGTTATCGACACTGATATGGCCGCGATAATGTACACCTCGGGTAGTACTGGAAGGCCGAAGGGTGTCATATTGACTCACAGGAACCTGGTCGCCGGCGCCAAGAGTGTCTCCCAATATCTCGAGAACAACGATGGCGACCGGATCCTGTCTGTCTTGCCTCTAAGCTTCGATGCGGGCCTTAGCCAAATGACGACGGGGCTTCACGTCGGCGCGGAGGTGGTGCTCATGAACTACCTGATGCCCCGCGATGTGGTTCGGTTGTGCGCCGAGGCTGGTATCACAGGGTTAACCTGCGTGCCGCCCTTGTGGATGCAGCTCGCTCAACAGGAATGGCCCGTCGAGGCGGCAAAAAGTGTGCGCTACTTCGCCAATACTGGAGGGCACATGCCCCGCCCTCTGCTCAATCGACTGCGGGCGATTTTTCCGAAGGCGCGACCATATTTGATGTATGGGCTTACGGAAGCGTTTCGATCCACATATCTCGACCCCAGTGAGATCGATCGGCGTCCCAACTCGATCGGCAAGGCGATCCCGAACGCCGAAATCCTGGTGGTCCGCCCTGACGGTTCTCCCTGCGCGGCCGGAGAACATGGAGAGCTCGTTCATCGTGGTGCGCTGGTCGCGAAAGGGTATTGGAACGAGCCCGAGCTGACCAAGGAACGCTTTCGTCCAGCGCCAGGGCAAACTGAGGGCCTGCCGCTGCCTGAAATCGCCGTCTGGTCCGGTGATACGGTTTACGCGGACGATGAGGGCTTTCTCTATTTCGTCGGTCGCCGAGACGAGATGATCAAGTCTTCCGGCTATCGGATCAGTCCAACCGAGATCGAAGAAATTCTCTACGCCAGCGACGTGGTCGGCGAAGCAGCGGTCTTCGGCGTTCCGCATCCCACTCTGGGCGAGGCGATTGTCGCTGTAGTGGTGCCCGCGGGAGGAGCGCCCCTCGATTGCGATGAACTCCTGCAAAGCTGTCGTGAACAATTGCCGCGCTACATGGTACCCGCCGTGATGTCCGTCCGAGACGCTTTGCCGCGCGGTCCGAACGGTAAGATCGATCGCAGTCCCCTCAGGGAAGAGTTCAAGGACAATTTCCCCGTCGATAATGGATGACAAGCGCGATGCCTGCAGCGCATGTGGCCATGGCTGGTTTCACCGCAGAAGATGACTGTCTCTTTCTAGGCGGGATTCCCTTGACGCGTTTGGCTGATCGCGTCGGTGCGACCCCGTTCTACGTTTACGAACGCGGGCGGCTCACCGATCGGATCGAAGAACTGCGTCGGCAGTTGCCTGGCGAGTTGAGAGTCAATTACGCGGTCAAGGCCAATCCGATGCCGGCTGTGGTGCATCATCTTGCCGGCTTGGTGGACGGATTCGATGTCGCGTCCGCCAAGGAGATGGAAATCGCACTCGGTACGCAGATGCCGCCCGAGCACGTCAGTTTTGCAGGTCCTGGCAAGACGACAAACGAACTCGATCGGGCTGTGGCTGCCGGGGTTACGATTACCCTCGAATCGGAGACGGAGATGCGTGTCGTGGCCGCAGCGGCCGAACGGCAGGGACTGCGTCCAAGGGTGGCAGTCCGGGTCAATCCCGATTTCGACGTCAAGTCGTCGGGCATGCGCATGGGGGGAGGGCCCCAGCAATTCGGTGTCGACGCAGAGCGGGTTCCCCAGATGCTGGGCGAGCTTGGCGCCCTCGATTTGGAGTTCGTTGGATTCCACATCTTCGCCGGTTCTCAGAATCTGGATGCCGAAATCCTATGCGAGGCGCAGAAGAAGACGGTGGAACTGGCACTCTCCCTGACTCGTCATGCGCCTTCGGAGGTTCGGCATCTCAATCTGGGTGGCGGCTTTGGGATTCCCTATTTTCCCAAGGACACTCCGCTGGATCTGGCGCGGGTCGGCGCAAACCTCGCGGAACTGATGCAGCGACTTGCTGGCGAAATCCCGGAGGCCCGGACAATGATCGAGCTCGGGCGCTACATTGTCGGCGAGGCAGGCGTTTATGTCGCCCGCATCGTGGATCGGAAGGAGTCCAGAGGCCATGTGTTCTTGATCACGGACGGAGGGCTTCACCATCAGCTGGCGGCTTCGGGCAACTTCGGACAGGTGATCCGGCGCAACTATCCAGTGGCGATCGGGACACGCATGGGGCAGCCTGCCACCGAGCGAGTCAGCGTTGTTGGCTGCCTATGCACGCCACTCGACCTCTTGGCGGACAAGGTGGAGATGCCGCGGGCCGAAATCGGCGACCTTGTCGTTGTCTTCCAGTCGGGTGACTATGGGCTCACTGCGAGCCCAACCGGCTTCCTCAGCCATCCCGAGCCGGCCGAAATCCTGATTTGACCTCCTCGCGGATCCGAATTCGATGACAGGTCTTTGCGGCTATGTCCGGGCCTCACTGGCTGACAAACGGCCCGGCGATGTCGTGCAGGCCATGGCACACGGACTTATGCAGCGCCGCGACGTGCAGGGGTGGGCCGAATTCGATCGCCAAGCCGCCCTACATGTCGCCAGAACCGGCGATGCCGCTGGGTTTGTCAGGGAGGGAACGCTCTGGGGTGCGATCGATGGTTATCCGCGCTGGGCGATACCCGAATTGGACCGGCTGGCCGGAGCCAAAGGTCATGCGGCAGCGTTGCTGGAGGCCTATCGGCGCTTCGGATCCGAACTGTTTGACCATTTGTCCGGCCCCTTCTCGCTGGCAGTCATCGAGCCGAGCGCGGATAGGGCCTTGATTGCCATTGATCGGTTCGGTGTCCACGCCATGTCTTGGGCCATTGCGCCCCGCGGCGGCCTCGTCTTCGGAACCAGCACCCAAGCGGTCCGCGCGCACCCGGCCGTTACGTCCACCATTGCCCCACAGGCAGTGTACGATTTCCTGTTCTGCTACGTGTGCCCCGCGCCTAATACGATCTATTCGGAGCAACAGAAGCTCTTGCCGGGTCAGTTTCTGGAATACCGAGAAGGGCGTGCGCGTGTTCGGAACTACTGGCGCATGCCTTACGGCTCGGATGACAGTAAGGGAAACGATCAGCGGATAGCGGAGCTTCATTCGCTCCTCGAGCAGGCCACACGTCGAACGCTCGATGGTGAAGCTTCGGAGCAGGTTGGCGCCTTCCTCAGCGGGGGCCTGGACAGCTCGACGGTGGTTGGATACTTGAGCAAACTCAACGGTGGCACGCCGAAGACGTTCACGGTGGTCTTCGGTGCAGGGTCGTACGACGAATCCCACTATGCGCGTATCGTCGCCGACCAGTTCGGGGCGGACCGCCACGAATATCGTCTCAGCCCCCGCGATGCCCTTGAATTGATCCCGCGGTTGGCGGAGGCCTATGACGAACCCTTCGGCAATTCCTCGGCGATCCCGGCCTACTACTGTGCCAGGGTTGCCCACGATCAGGGGGTGGACCTGCTGCTGGCCGGTGACGGCGGCGACGAGCTGTTCGGAGGAAACGAACGCTACGTCACACACAAGTTCTTGGGACTCTACGGCGCCCTGCCGCGGTTCCTGCGCGCTGGGCTGATCGAACCAACGGCCGCAAGCCTGGCCCCGCTGGGTCGCCTCTTCCGCAAGGCGGACAACGCAGTCAGATATGCCAGCACCCCGTTACCCGATCGGCTCGAGTATTACAACTTTTGGCGGTCTGCAGTAGCAGCGGAAGTCTTCGAGCCGGATTTTTTGGCTGAGGTCGACATTCAGGCGCCGATCGACCTCCGGCGTCGACTATACGACGAAACGACGAGCGAGGATCAGCTGCAGCGCCTCATGCACCTGGACCTGACCGCCGCATTGGCGGATAATGATTTGCGCAAAGTCAACAGAATGTCGGCACTGGCGGGCGTGCGCGTCCGGTATCCTTTCCTGGACGAGGATCTGGCCGCGTTCGCCGCGCGAATTCCGCCCAAGCAACTGATCCAGGGGCGTCGATTGCGTGCATTTTACAAGCGGGCAATGCGCGGCTTCCTGCCTCGGGAGGTCCTTGCGAAACCTAAGCATGGGTTCGGCATGCCCTTTGCCGAGTGGATGAAACAGGATCCCGATATCAGGGCATTGGCGCGCGATTCATTGATTGCGCTGAAATCGCGTGGGTATCTACGACCGGAATTCCTGGACCGCGTGGTGCAGGCGCACGGTCGGCCAGGGCGGTCCGAGGTCGACGAAATCGTTTGGGACCTGACAATCTTGGAAGTGTGGCTCCAAGCGCACTAGCCTCGATTTCGTGCCGATGGGATCCACTTCACGTTGTAGGATTGGTCGGAAGCGATGCATTCACACACGATATCTGCCCGTAGGAGACCAATTGGCTTTTATATCTTTCACCGGTCCGATTGGAAAGAGATAGCGCACTCGAGAGGCATCATCGAAGATGATAGTCAATAAGCGAAAAGCCCTCAATATCTTACTGGCAGTATTTCTAGCCATAGCCATGGGGCACTCTGCCCATGCGCAAGAATGGTTGAGGTCATATGATGAGGCCCGCTTTGCCGGCAAGCCTTTTTGGGAATCGGAGCCGGTCTACGACGAACGAACGGGGAGTTATTTCCAGCTCGTGCGCGACCAGAAGAACGGGGGACGCCCCGCGCATGGGCCCAATTGGGCCGAAGCTGCGGCCAATGCGAGCTCCATGAGCTACAAAGGTCGGCAGGGGCGACTGGCGGTAATCGACAGCCCGGAACTGTATCAATGGATCTTGAACCAGTGGGACTTGGCCGCCTTGCGAGGGGGGCACGGCGGGGACACGTGGATCGGTCTGCGCTATTGGTGCCCCTACAGGCAACTCGCGTGGTCGGACGGTACCGAACATTCATTCACGTCCTTCGCGCCGTGGGCCAGGCCCTGGTACAGAGGCGACGGTATCCGGTGCTCGAAGAGCGCTATTCCATATATGAGCGTGTACATTGACCCGACGACTTTGAGATGGCGTGCCACAGGATTGAGGAAACGATTCATGCATTACATCGTGGAATATCCCGAAGGGGGACCTGAATCGACGCAAGGCACGAATTAGCTTTCCGAAAACAATTTCGAAGGCCTTCCGGCTCAACTGCCATTGATCCGAGGACAGATGTCCGACCCGTCGCGCGCCCAGCGGACCGAAGAAATGGCGTCTGAGCGCGCCGGTCACGCGCCCGCAGCGGTCCTGGCGCGCGGCGACGCGGCCAGGGCGACCGAAGTCGAAGGGAAGCCGATGCTCGTCGTCATATTCGGGTCCCCGCGGTCGGGCACCACCTGGCTGGGCAAGGTGCTGGACGCCCACCCCGGGGTGCACTACGTGCACGAGCCCGAGATCGCCCTGCCCAGCCGGCTGCCGCAGTTCCCCGAGGCGCTCGACGGCGAGGCGGCGTCGGTCGCGCGCGAGGACATGCGCCGCTGGGTCGCCACGCGCGACCTGCGCTCGATGGGCACGCGGCCGGTGTTCCGCAAGGAGGGCGAGGGTCTCGCCCGCTTCGCGCTGCGCAAGGCGCAGATCTACGGCGGCAAGGGGCTCGAGCGCCTGAATTCCGGCCTGGCGAACGCGGTGCGTGTCGTCGGTGCCTTCGCGGGGGAGCCGCCGGTCCACGCGGTCAAGACGGTCAACATGCTGGGCCGCGCCGGCGCGCTGGCCGCGGCCTTTCCCGATATGCGCGGCGTCCACCTGGTGCGCCATCCGTGCGGCCAGGTGGCCTCGATGCTGCGCGGCCACCGCGGCCATTTCGAGAGCCGCGAGGTGAGCTACCGTGACATGCCCGACTCGCCGCTGGGCCGGCGCGAGGGGCTGACGCTCGAGGCGTTGGCGGCCATGCCGGCGGTCGAGCGGCTGGCGTGGAAGTGGGCCGTCTTCAACGATGCCGCATTTCACGCGCTGGAGGGATCGGATACGGCGCTGACGGTCCGGTACGAGGAAGTGACGCAGGCGGGTGCCGCGGGCGTGCTCCGGATCTGCGACGCGATCGGGCTCGACTGGCACGAACGGGTCGAGCGCTTCATCCGGTCCTCGACGGCCGAAAGCGGAGCGGCGGCGGGCTACTACACGCTCAAGCGCGACCCGCGGCAAGCGGCGGAGCGCTGGCGCTCCGAGCTTACGGAGACCGACATCGCGCGCATCCTCGACATCTGC
>CAZMTC010000046.1:12798-20182 GCA_964569105.1 uncultured Alphaproteobacteria bacterium
ACCGCATGACGTATTACGTGCAGGTCTACAGCGGCATCCTCGACATCTGCACGCGCACCGAGGTGGGGCGGCTGGCAACCGGGGCGGACTGAGCTCCGGGGATACGGACTTCTTCCTTGCGGCGGGAAACCCCGCCTGTCAGACGGCTGGCGGCGTGTGCCCGCGGAAAAAATCCACGCGCTGGATCTACCCGGAACTGACCAGCCCGCGGAGAAACCGCTCGGCGACCAGGCTCTGCTCGCGGCGGGACAGCCCTTGGCGGGCGCCGGCCGGCGTCGGTGCAATGCGGCCGGTGTCCCGCTTCTCGGCGATCCAGGCCTCGAGCTGGGCGGCGAGGTGCGCCGGATCGCGGCCGAGCACGCCGGCCTGCCGCTCGCGCGCGAGCGTGTCGGGCACGCCGCCCTCCAGGCCCAGGATCAGGATCGGCCTGCCGGTGCCGATGTATTCGAAGAACTTGCCCGGCACGTTGCCCTGCTCGCGCGGGTCGTTCCACTGCATGAGCAGGAGCACGTCGGCGGTCTGCTGGATGTGCACGATCTCGGCATGCGGAACGGCGGGATGGCAGACGACCCTTTCGGCGACCCCGTGGGCCTCCGCCAGCGGCCGGACCAGATGCTCGGGGGTGCCGTAAAATTCGACCCGCACGAACTCGCCCTTGTCGCCGAGCGCCCGGATGGCCTCGAACAACGGCGCGGGGTCGCGCCGGCCGGGATAGATCCCGCCCGTGTAGACGATGACGACGACCGGGCCCTCACGCCCGCCGTCGCCGGTTCCCAACAACTCCGGATCGTAGCCGTTGTAGACCACCTGCGTGGGCTTGCCGAACCGCGCGCGATAGCTATCGGCCCAGGGCTCGGAGACCGTCGAGATCCCCGCGGAGGCGCGCAGGATCCGTTCCTCCATGCGCCGGTCGATCCAGCGGCGCGGGGAGGAGGGCGGATAGTAGGGATCGTCCGACCACCGGTCGCGCAGCTCGGTGACCAGCGGGATGCCGTAGCGCCGGCTCAACCGGTGGCCGATCACGCAGCCGGAAAACGGCGGTCCCGAGGCGAAGATCAAGTCCGGCCGCCACCCGTCGAGCAGGCGCCGCCCGGCCCGGTAGCCGTAAGGGATCCACCCGTTGCTCTTGTCCGGCAGGAACACGGCTTCCTCCACCAACCGGCGAAGCGTGCCGCGAAGCCGTCGGCTCCATCCCGGCTGCGCCGGAGCGGAGGCGGGAGGCGCCGACCTCGAGCGCTCGGTTCCGTCGTCACGCGCCGCGCCACGGACGCGATGCGACAGCCGCTCCAGAGTACCCTCGGCGTCGAACCAGCGTGCGGCCACCACCTGCTCCGATGGCAGCACGGTCGGCAGCGTCTGCGGAAACGGAATGTCGCGAGCGGTCAAGACCCGCACATCCCAGCCCTCGTCGCTCAGCGTCCGGGACAACGCGGCGAGCCGGACGGCCGCGATGGTATTGGCCGGCGGGTAGTACCAGGAAACGATCAGTATCTTCATGCGCAACGGGTACTCGAACCGCGCGGTCGGCGCCACCCGCTAGTCCGCATGCAGCGTTCTCCACTCCGGAAACTCCCGACCGCACAGAGCCGTAAGCTCCCGCGTCTGTTCGCGCTGAATGGGTCGCAGGAACCGCACGGCCTCGTCCTTTCGTGCCTCGGTCGGGTCCACCGGCTTTCTGGCTAGCGCCCGACCGACGGTGCGAACCCGCCTCGGGATCCTCGGCCCGAGCTTCTCCCAAAGCGGCGAATAGCGAAAACGCTCCAACATGCCGAATCCCCGGACCTTTTCGATCGTCACGGGCCGTTCGTTGTATTTTTCTCCCAGGTTGCCCGGACGGAAGCCGGCATCCACCCCCAGCCAGTCGAACAGGTCCGGCAACACGGACATGGGGTCGTCCCGCAAGGTCTCGAAAGTCAGCAGCCTGACCTGGTCCCACCCGAAAATGTCGAGATAGAGCTGGATTTGCATGCGGTAGTAGCTGACGTCGCGGTAATGGGACGCGCTGGTAATCGCTTTCTCCAGGCTGCGGCGTTCGTCTCCGGCCCGCACGTTATGCCAGTAGTGGCTGAGGGTGCGCTCAACCGGATCGCGCATGATATAGATAATCTGGGCGTTCGGATTAAACGAATGAATGCGTTCGGCGACGCCGCTGACACGAGGATATTTGCTGTAGTTTGTGCTAGTGGTTAGAACCTAACGGAGGATTCCCAACGGGATCGTGCTGTGCGAGTCTCGGCGG
Source organism: uncultured Alphaproteobacteria bacterium (assembly GCA_964569105.1). GTDB lineage: Bacteria > Pseudomonadota > Alphaproteobacteria > CAZMTC01 > CAZMTC01 > CAZMTC01. The sequence continues at coordinate 15,038 of CAZMTC010000046.1, forward strand.
ATGCGCGAAGGTATCACCGTCGAGGTAAGTGCCGCGGACCGTGCCCGATTGGAAGCGGTCGTCGCGGATCGGAACAGCCCGCAGAAGCACGTCTGGCGGGCCGGCATCATTCTGGCGACGGCCGACGGCGCCGGGACCGTCGAGATCATGCGCCGCACCGGCAAGTCCAAGCCCTGCGTCTGGCGCTGGCAGGCGCGGTTCATGGCCGAGGGGGTGGACGGCCTGCTGCGCGACAGGACGCGACCGTCGCGCATTCCGCCGCTCGGGCCGGAGGTGGCGGAGCGCGTGGTGGCACTGACCCTGACCGACCCGCCGGCCGAGGCGACCCACTGGACCGGCGCGATGATGGCGAAGGCCGCCGGCATCAGTGTTTCTTCGGTCCAGCGCATCTGGCGCTCTCACGGCCTGCGGCCGCACCGGGTCGAGCGGTTCAAGCTCTCCAACGACCCGCGGTTCGTCGAGAAACTGCGCGACGTGGTCGGGCTGTACGTCGATCCGCCGGCCCACGCCATCGTCCTCTCGGTCGACGAGAAGAGCCAGATCCAGGCCCTCGACCGAACCCAGCCCGGCCTGCCCATGAAGAAGGGACGCGCCGGCACCATGACCCACGATTACAAACGGCATGGAACGACGACGCTCTTCGCCGCCTTGAACGTCCTCGACGGCACCGTCATCGGCCGCAACATGCAGCGTCACCGCCACCAGGAGTTCATTCGCTTCCTCAACGCCGTCGAGGCAGCCGTTCCGGCGGACAAGAGCGTTCACGTCATCCTCGACAACTACGCCGCCCACAAGCATCCGAAGGTCCGGGCATGGCTCGATCGTCATCCCCGCTGGGCATTCCACTTCGTGCCGACCTCCTGTTCCTGGCTCAACGCCGTCGAAGGCTTCTTCGCCAAGCTCTCCAGGCGAAGGCTGCAACGCGGCGTCTTCCACTCCGTCGTCGATCTCCAGGCCGCCATCAATCGCTTCGTGCGCGAGCACAACACCGAACCGAAACCGTTCAACTGGACCGCCGATCCCGATACCATCATCGCCGCCGTTAAGCGCGGGCATCAAACGTTAGATTCTGACCACTAGCCTCGCCGATTGCCATGTCTTCAGTCGCGTCGTTAAATAGAGATAGATCGTATTCCTCACTACGCCAAAAGCCTTGTTTCCACATTTCCGGCCACATTTCGGCGAGTGTGGCCTTGTCTACAAAATAACTCGGCTCCTTCGCTTTCGGTAAGGAAATCTGAGGGTGCAGCTTAAGATACTCGTAGAGCGTGCTTGTTCCGGATCTCATGTATTCAATAATAAAGAAATTTGGTCGTAGCATTTGAGCAACCTTGATTTCTGTTCATAAGAACGGTCTATATTCGACCTTGTTCCCTGTTCAGCGCTACGGGCTCTGCGAACTCGGGCTGTAACTACAAACCGGTGGCACGCCATTCAGCCTGAATAAGTATCATTTATATAATAAACCCGCTCATAAAGTAATTTTTTACGCTTAGCGAGACCATCGTCTGTGCTCAAAATTGGGGAAGCAGTTCTGAGAAGTCGACGGAGCGATCTCATCACGTACACGCGCTTAATCTGACTATATATATTTCTACCAAAGGCTTTTACCGGTATCTCTCTTGAAGGCCTTTTGTCCCAAAAAACAGGCTCCACGGTCCGATATTCATATGGCAGATCTACAGATTCAAACCAGTCCAGCCATTTAAACTCGTAATGGTGCAAGAACTTGACCGGCACCCACGGAGTACGCATTGTATCGGCCAGTATTGCCCCATGCATTGCTTCTGTGATGACATACCGCGCAGACTGGATAGCATCTATAAACACGTTAAATGGAGCGGATGGAGGTAAATAACCAATTGAAAGTTCATGACAGATGCGTTCTAGGCCGATGCCTGAGGTCAAGTGGGAGTTGACGTGTGGAATAAAAACTATACCTTCACGTGCTGTCGCCGCTTTTGCAGGACATTGATCGCTTATAAGGATCGCGCCATCGCAAATTCCCAACTCCGGTGCTAAGCCGAGCATTTTAGCGGAACGCGGACCTCGCACACAAGCAAAATCCCAGGTATTGTCGAAAAATGGCCTAATTTCATCGCAACGGTGACTTGATGTGATCAAATTACCGTATCCAACACCAGAAGTGAAGACGACCTTGCGCTCAAAATTATGCAGTGAAAGTATATTTTTTTTATTCAATATTGTTCCCACGCCAACAAGGCATATCTTATCACTTTCTGTGAGTGTTTTATTAAATAATAGTGACATAAGCCAGGGGTTTATATCATCCCCAAAATTCTTTATTTTTAATTTTTCGCTAAAATCTTTATAATAAAAAATAGCCATAATTCGCATCCTCAGATCGTGGCCTGAAAAGAAGTTTTTTGGCACATCGCGAAGCTTGCGACGATTCACCAGTGCGGTTCAAATCAGGGTTCAATACGTCAAAAATATTCTAATTTTTCCCAATATCGGCTGTCCAGATCGTAGTGCGGCCGATAGCGATCCACGAGGGATTTCATCTCGGGGACGATGGCGTCGAAGAAACGCTTGACCGCGAGCAGCCCGGTCTCGCTTTGCCCTAGCCGGGCCGTCTGCAAGATGCCTTCGGCCTCGAACTGCGACCGTCGCGCATTGAGCGCCGGAAAGCCCGGGAACGTGTAGCCGGCAGCGCGCAGCATCGGCTCGCGACTGCCGGGAAAGACCAGCGCATCCCAGCCCTCGTCGCTCAGCGTCCGGGGCAACGCGGCGAGCCGCACGGCGGCGATGGTGTTGGCCGGCGGGTAGTACCAAGTGACGAGCAGAATCTTCATGCGCAACGGGTACTCGAACCGCGCGGTCGGCGCCACCCATAAGAACGCGCCAAGGGCACTCGTATCGTCAGCGATCGGAACGTATAGTCGAAACGATCGAGAATCACGACTGGCCGAGTAGGACCGTTGAGAGTTTTGCTGTTGCGATGTTGCCGGCGCACGGTATTTTATACAGTATTCACTGAAAATATGGCAGTTTTCCGACGTCTATGCAGGGGATTCTGAGTATGAACGCGATAATCTGGGTAGCGAGTGAGGATAAAGTTTAATGAAAATTAACGTTGTCATACCTTATTTTCAGCGGGAGCCAGGCATCCTCCGCCGGGCGGTGGAGTCGGTAGCCCGGCAGGAGGTGAAAAATAGCTGTATCGAGGCAGTGGAAGTTGTCGTCGTCGACGATGGCTCCCCGTGTCCCGGAGGGCCGGAACTGTCTGAAGTCGAATGGCCAGATACGATGTTTTTGACGTATTTGCGTCAGCCGAATGCCGGACCGGGCTCTGCACGCAATCGCGCAATCGACGCATCGGGGGACGTGGATGCGATCGCCTTTCTCGATTCGGATGATGAATGGATGCCAGACCATTTGGCCCGCGCAGGCACGGCCTTTGAGGCCGGCGCGGACGTATATGCATCCAACTGGATCCCACTCGGGGATCGAAACGACGCCTTTCAGGCGGATGTGCGTCGCGATTTGCAGCTGACGCCTGTTCCAACCTTGGCGGAGGCGGGAACGCTGGTGTTGGATCCGCTCGTCAGTGCATTGACGACGCCAGCATTTAAGCTTTCGGGCCTCGTGTTCAATCGCTCGAAATTTCCAGGGCTTCGGTTTCGCAGCGATCTGCGTACCGCGTCCGAGGACCGGCTCTTCATCTATGAGATGATGTCGAAGCAGCCCTTGGTAATTGTTTCACGCCGTGTCGAAGTGAAAGCCGGCGGCGGCGTGAACATATATGAGAGCAAGGCCTGGGGGACAAAAGATTACATGCAAGTAATCAGCAATCAGATTATTGCAACAAAAGCCGCAATGCAAATTTTATCGGATAGAGACGACGCGATGCCTCTGTTGAATCGCGAAATGCATGTGCATAGAAATTCTTTCGCTGCCCTGTGTTGGCATTTAATGCGGCGTAATAAGCTCCCTGTCAAAGATTTTGTGTTTCAATTAAGGGCGGATCCTATGCTATTGAAGTATATCCTAATTTTTCCCATTAAAAGGATATCAGTTAAGCAAAAAAAAACAGAAGCTCATTATGGGGCATCTTGATAAATGTGGCTGTTCGGCCCTATGCGCTCTTGGAAAATTTGCGCGATGCGTCGGAAAGGCCGCAGAGCTCCGACGACGCCGACACCGGCGAGCTGTCGTCCACGACGATCACCTCGAGGTTTTCCACCCCCGTCTGCGCCAGTACCGAATCCACAGTCTTGCGCAGAATGCCCTTCTCACGTTGAAAAAAAGGGGATGACGACGCCGATTTTCTCAGACATGTCGGGTTTTCCCGTCGTTAGAATCGTGCTTTCTCTTCCACAGAAATCCTCACGCTCATACGGTTTCCTATAAAGTCTTTTTCGATCATTTGAACCCGAGCATCTTGACGCCACTCCTCATAGACCGGCGAATCTCGTGAGCCAAAAAGTGGCGGGTCACAAAGACGCCGATAAGCCAAAGGAGTGCCGAGGCGCCCATAATGGCCAGGAGGAGGAGCACGGTCATGTCCTGCCCTCCCCACAACCTAAAGATCAACGCCGGGGTTGCGCACAAGAGCGCAACCGCCGCCGATCTGGCATACTCGAATATCAGGGAATTTCGATCGACCTTGAGATATTGCCTAATTGCAAAATACAAAATGCTTATGAAAAACAGAGCCTGCACCGGCCTCGACATGGCGAAGGCTTCCAGGCTGTAGGATGCTGTCACGATGGTCAGGCCCAAATTCAATCCGAGGGTCACCACACGAACCTTGAATACACGTTTGACCCGGCCGTAGGGGACGAGAATTTGCTCCGGCTGCGGCAGAAGGGCGATCATGGCGTTAGACAACAAAACGAAAGGCAATATCTCTCCGGCTACGCGCCAGTTCTCGCCAAACACCAACACGATAAAGGGAACCGCGAGAATGCCGACCGATAATAATACCGGCCAGACAATAACGGTATTCGCCCCCACCAGCTTGCGGACCGCGGGGCCGATCGAACGCTGCTCTCGAATATCCTGGCTGAAGGCCGGGAGCACCACGCGACCGACCGGCACGAATATGCTCTGGCGCACCAACTCGGGTATCTGATTCGCGCGATCGAACAGGGCGACGGCAGCGGGATTGATCATGGCGCC
>CAZMTC010000047.1:0-19723 GCA_964569105.1 uncultured Alphaproteobacteria bacterium
GCGCCAGGTCGACGCGCTGGGCAACGTCGTCATCACCACGGCGACCGAGATTGCCACGGCAGATCGGGGCGTCTACAACGCCGGTACGGGCATCGCGACGCTCAGCGGGGGCGTCAAGCTGACGCGTGGCGAAAACCAGCTCAACGGCGAATATGCCGAGGTGAACCTCAATACGGGGGTGAGTCGCCTGCTGGGCTCCGAGGAGAGCGGACGCGTCCACGGCCTGTTCATCCCCCGCAATCTGGAGGAGACGGAGCAACAGGACGGGGGCGAACTGGGCGGCACCGGGCAGAATTGAAGTCCCGCCGTCGCGAAGCGCCGGACCCGACAGGGCGCCGGGCGAACTTGGGAGCCGCACCACATGGCCGTTGACGGCGACCATCGCAACGAACCGGTCATCGGGACGCCTGAAGCCGATGCGCGCGCCAAGGACGGCCTTGCGGAGGTTGGTCCGTGCGGCGCCGACGAGGCCGGGGGCACGGCGCGCCCGCGCCTGATCGCGGACAACACCGGTCTCGCCGCCCACGGGCTCGGCAAACGCTTCTCAAAGCGACCGGTGCTGCGTGGTGTGTCGGTCTCCGTCCAGCGCGGTGAGGCGGTCGGGCTCCTGGGGCCCAACGGCGCCGGCAAGACCACCTGCTTCTACATCATTACCGGGCTGATCCGGCCCGAATACGGTGTCGTCGTGCTCGACGGCCAGGACATCACCGACCTGCCCATGTACCGCCGGGCGCGGCTGGGCATCGGCTACCTGCCGCAGGAGCCGTCGATCTTCCGCGGGCTGACGGTCGAAGAGAACATCCGCGCCGTGCTGGAGGTGGTCGAGGGGGACCGGGAGGTGCGCGAGAACATGCTCGACGACCTGCTCGCCGAGTTCTCGATCACCCATCTGCGCAACAGCCCGGCCGTTGCGCTGTCGGGCGGCGAGCGGCGGCGCGTCGAGATCGCCCGTGCCCTGGCCTCGCAGCCGCACTTCATCCTGCTCGACGAGCCGCTGGCCGGCATCGACCCGATCGCCGTGGGCGACATCCGGGAGCTGGTCACGCACCTGCGCGACCGCGGCATCGGCGTACTGATCACCGACCACAATGTCCGCGAGACGCTCGACATTGTCGACCGCGCCTACATCATCCACAACGGCGTCGTCCTGATGGAAGGCAAGCCGTCGGAGATCGTCCAGCATGAGGACGTGCGGCGCGTTTACCTTGGCGAAAGGTTTACCCTTTAACTAAACTGGCGCTATGGCAGTCACCCAGCGGCTAGACCTCAGGCAGTCGCAGTCGCTTGTCATGACGCCGCAGTTGCAGCAGGCGATCAAGCTGTTGCAGCTGACCAACATCGAACTCGCCGCATACGTCGAACAAGAGCTGGAACAAAATCCGCTCCTGAAGCGGGACGACGGCGAAGACGGTGCAGGCGCGGACGGCGATCACGATGCGGCCGACCCAACCGACCCTGTCGCCGTCAACGGCGAGATGGCGGCTTCGGGCACGCTCGACCTGGCGGCGGGTGACGGCATCGCGGTATCGACCGACGCGCCGCTCGACACCGACTACGACAACATGTGGAACGGCGAGAGCGACGGCCCCGCCTACACGCCTGCAGCCGGTGGCGGCGGGGGCGAACCGCTGGACGAGCGCAGCTACGAGCAGACGCTTTTCGAGGCGCCCACCCTGCGCGGCCACCTGCTCGAACAGGTGGAGGCCGACTTCGAGGACCCGGCGGAGCGGCTGGCGGCGAGCGCGCTGATCGACATGATCGACGAGCGGGGCTACCTGGCGCGCGACGACGCCGAGATCGCCGCGGCTCTCGGCACGGACCCGGAGACGGTGGCCAACATCGTTGCCCGGCTTCAGAAGATGGACCCGCCGGGCATCTTCGCGCGCGACTTGGCGGAGTGCCTGGCACTGCAGCTCGCCGACCGCAACCGGCTCGACCCGGCGATCCAGACGCTGCTGGACAATCTCGACCTCTTGGCCAAGCACGACCTGGCCGGACTCAAGCGCCGCTGTGGCGTCGACGACGACGACCTGCGCGATATGATCGACGAGATCCGCCGGCTGAATCCCAAGCCCGCGACGGCGTTCGAGACCGAGGTCGCGCAGCCCGTGACGCCCGACATCCTGCTGCGCCGTCTGCCCGACGGCACCTGGGAGATCGAGCTCAACACTGAGACGCTGCCGCGCGTGCTGGTCGACAATCGCTATTACGCGACCGTGCGACAGATGACGCGCGGCAAGGCCGACAAGGAATACATCGCCGAGCGCTACCAGACCGCCAACTGGCTAGTGAAGGCGCTGCACCAGCGCGCCACCACGATCCTGCGCGTGAGCCGCGAGATCGTGCGCCAGCAGGAAATGTTCTTCCTTCATGGCGTAAACCACTTGCGGCCGATGGTGCTACGCGACATCGCCGAGGCGCTGGACATGCACGAGAGCACGGTAAGCCGCGTCACCAACGGCAAGTTCATGGCCTCGCCGCGCGGCATCTTCGAGCTGCGCTATTTCTTTTCCGCCGCGATCTCGCACATGGCAGGCGGCGCTGCGCACTCGGCCGAATCCGTGCGCCACCGCATCAAGGCGTTGATCGACGCCGAGGCGCCCGACGCGGTGCTGTCGGACGACGCCCTGGTCGATCGTCTGCGTGCCGACGGGGTCGATATCGCCCGCCGCACCGTTGCCAAGTACCGCGAGGCCATGAAGATTCCCTCCTCCGTCCAGCGACGGCGGCAAAAAATGGCGGCACTGCGGGCCTGATCCCCGAAGCGGTCTCCTGCGGGGGGACGGATGTTGTTGACACTCCGGCGGGCCGGATTTATGACACCGCCGCGTCGATGAACGCCGCGCCCCCCAACGCATCGGGTGTGGCTGTTAGATCTTATGGCAGCATCGGATCAGCATGCGCCCGCACCGCGATGGCAGGCCTTTCGAGGTCGGCCCACAGCCAGCCGCCTCTCGAGCGGGCCGGCGGCCCACCCCCCAGCGCGCGGCGCGCCGGGACTGATGCATCAGTCATTTGAGCGGGGAAGCCCGATGAATGTCACGGACCTGCTATCCGTCGATCGCGTTGTTCCGAAGCTGAAGGCGACGTCGAAGAAACAGGTTCTTCAGGAACTCGCGCGCAAGGCTGCCGAGCGCACGGGCCGACCCGAGCGCGAGGTGTTCGACGTGCTGCTCGAGCGGGAACGGCTGGGCTCGACCGGTGTGGGCAGCGGCATCGCCATCCCGCACGGCAAGCTGGCCGGGCTTGACCGGATCTACGGCCTGTTCGCGCGGTTGGAGAAGCCGGTCGAATTCGACGCCATCGACGAGCAACCCGTGGACCTGGTGTTCCTGCTCCTGGCCCCCGAGGATGCCGGCGCCGACCATCTCAAGGCGCTTGCCCGCGTTTCGCGCCTGCTGCGCGAGCGGGCCACCTGCGACAAGGTGCGCGCCGAGAACGACTCCGAGGCAATCTACGCCATCCTGACAGAATCGGCTGCGTCGCGGGCGGCCTAGCGCGCGGCGAACCACCGCGGACACATCGTGACCGAAGGCGCGTCAGCGGCGAGACCCCAACCCGGTTTCAGGAAAGATCCCGGTGCTCGGTCCGCTCGCTCCGATTTCGGTTGGGTGGCCCTCAGACGTGCTTCAGTGCGCGCTGACCGGCTCCAAGTCGTTCTGGCGCACGGCGGCGAAGGCGAGGTCGCGGTCTTCGACCACGGCCATCAGCGAGCCGTCGGCGGCGTGGATGGCGTAGGCGTCCTTGCCCTCTTCGGTGACGATCGGCTTGACGTAGGCCGTGTCCTCGATGCCGAGGTTCAGCAGATCCTGCGGCGTCATGTTGCGCAGGGCATTGATATCGGTGGCGGTCATCATTTGTCATCCCTGACTGGGTGCATGCGACGGGTGAGGCGCGGATCGCTCTACTCGGCGGCGTCCTGATTCGCTGCGCCGCCCTGCCTGGCGGACACGTCGATCGTCTCGGGACGCCGGCCGGACTTGGAGCCCGGCTCGATAGCGATGGTGCGCACGCGATCCTCCGTCTCGGGCCGGCGCAGCTCGATGTGCAACAGCCCGTTTTCCAAGCGGGCGCCGGTTACCTCGATGCCGTCGGCCAGCACGAACGAGCGCTGGAACTGGCGAGCCGCGATGCCGCGGTGCAGGTAGACGCGGTCCGCCTCGTCGGCTTGCTTGCCGCGGATCAGGAGCTGATTGCCCTCGACCTGGACGAGCAGATCCTCCATGGAGAAGCCGGCGACCGCCAGCGTGATCCTCAGCTCGTTCTCGCCGTGCTGCTCGATGTTGTACGGCGGATAGCCGTCGCTCGTCGACTTGGCGACGCGTTCGACCATGCGTTCGATCTGGTCGAAGCCCAGCAGGTACGGGCTGTTGAATGACGTCATGCGGGTCATGAATGCTGTCTCCTCCTGGATGAGCGAGCGCATCTGCGGGCCCTCCTCGAGGCGCCCTGAGCCGCGGTATTCGACCGCCGCCTGCTCTTGGATGTGGGAATGCCGGGGACGGCGATCAAGATTGACCCGCTGGGGGGAGTATGGTCCCGTCGCCGCCTGTTGGCCGCCGCAAGGAGAAAACAAAGCATGGATATCCGGTTCGACGGCAAGGTCGCGGTGGTCACCGGCGCGGGCCAGGGGCTGGGGCGCTGTCACGCGCTCACGCTGGCTGCGCGCGGCGCCAAGGTGGTGGTCAACGATCCAGGCGTGTCGGTCGACGGCACAGGCGGCTCGCACGCCGCCGCCGACGGAGTGGTCGATGAAATCAAAGCCGCCGGCGGCGAGGCCGTGGCCGACTATGGCTCGGTCGCCGAGCCGGAGCAGGCGGCGGCCATCGTGGACACCGCGATCGAGGCGTTCGGCGGGATCGATATCCTGATCAACAACGCCGGCATCCTGCGCGACAAGTCGTTCCGCAAGATGGAGATCGAGGAGTTCGAGCTGGTGCTGAAGGTCCACCTGCTGGGCAGCGTGTACGTCACCAAGGCGGCGTTCGGGCTCATGTGCGACAAGGGCTGGGGCCGGATCGTCATGACCACCTCCGCGGCGGGCCTGTACGGCAATTTCGGCCAGACCAACTACGCCGCAGCCAAGATGGGTGTGGTCGGGCTGATGAACGCTCTTAAGGAGGAGGGCAAGAAGTACGACGTGCTGGTCAACACCATCGCGCCGGTGGCCGGCACCCGCATGACCGAGTCCATCCTGCCCGAAGAAGCGATGGCGGCACTGACGCCCGAGTTCGTGACCGCCGCTGTCGCCTATCTGTGCTCAGACGCCTGCACGGCGACAGGCGACATCATCGAGGCCGGTGCAGGCTATTATGCCAAGGCGCAGATAGTCGAGGCGCGCGGTTACCGCTTCGGCGCCCAGGCCGATGTCACGCCCGAGATGGTGGCGGAGCACTACGAGGCGATCTGCGACATGTCCGGCGCGGCGCCGTTCGAGAATGCACTTGAGGCGACGCAGAAGGTGATGGCCGGCGGATAGCCGGCCGGTATGCCGCCCGGTCGATCCGTGCTACCACCGCTCAGCCACACTAGGCATCGACCGCACCCTGAGAGAAGACCCAGCCGCCCCATGGCAACCACCATCGTGCCGCCGACCAACAAGGGTGCTCCGGTCGCCCCGCGCCCGGCCTCGACGGTGCTGCTGCTGCGCGACGGGCCGCGGGGGATCGAGGTGTTCATGGTCGAGCGCCACCGCGCCATCGACTTCGCCTCGGGCGCCATGGTGTTCCCCGGCGGCAAGGTCGAGCCTGCCGACGGCGCGACCGAGGTTCATAACGCGGCCCACGGGCTCGAGGGGCTGAGCGCCGAGGAGGCGGCGTTCCGCGTCGCCGCGGTGCGCGAGATCTTCGAGGAAGCAGGGGTATTGCTGGCGCGGCCCACGGGCTCGACCGAGTTTGTGCCTCAAGCCGTGGTCGACGACCTGGTCGCACGCTTTCGCGCGCCGCTGGAGAAGGACGAGAAGGACATCGCCGACCTGATCGCGGCGGCGGACATCGAGCTCGCCTGCGAGATGCTGGTGCCCTTCGCCCACTGGGTCACCCCGCGCGCGGTTCCCAAACGCTTCGACACGCGCTTCTTCGCCACCGCCATGCCGCCCAACCAGGAACCGGCGCACGACGGCGGAGAGACCGTCGCCTCGCACTGGGTCCGCCCGGCCGACGCGCTGGCCGAGGCCGATGCGGGCACGGCGACGCTGGTGTTCGCGACCAAGATGAACCTGCGCCTCCTGGCCGAGAGCGCGACGGTCGACGAGGCGCTGACGGCCGCCGCAACGCGGCGCATTGTGTGCGTCGAACCCGAAGTGACCGAGGTCGAAGGCGGCTTCCGCCTGCGCATTCCGGCCGAAGCCGGCTACGGCCTGACCGAGGATTTCGTCCGCGCCGAGGATCGCGCCATGAAGCACGTGCCGCGCGGAGACCCCTAGCCCGGGTCGCCCTGCTCCGCCCCGACGCCGGCGAGCATATGCAGCGCGCGGTCCTGCAGGTCGGGATTGGCGCCGACCACGACGCCCGCCACCAGCGCCGCCAGCGCGGCGGCCGGCGGCTGATCGCGCACCTCGTCGGCGACGATCTCGAGCAGGGCAAGCCCCTGGGCGCCGGCCGTTTCGTCGGCGCGACGCGCACGGCGGCGGCGAGCACGGTCATAGGCCCACAGGCCCAGCGTCAGCAGACCGGCGACCACCGAAGCGGCGGCACCGACGATGGCCGCCGCCGCAGGTGGCTTGAGGGCCTCGGCCAGGGCCATGTAGCCGGCTGCGATCAGGAAGCCGGCCGCGACCACGGCCAGTGCGCCGAGGACCACGCATGCCGTGACACGCTGTCCGAACGGCATGGCCCGGCCGCCGCCGCCCGCCGCGATGCCCGCGATCAGGCCTTCGACCAGCCGGTCGGCCGAGAACCCGCTCATCGGCGGTCGAGCAGGCGGCCGATCAGCATCCCGACACCGAAGGCCACGGCGACGCTGGTCAGCGGCCGCTCCTCGATGCGATGGCCGACCTCGCTGGCGACGGCCTCGCCACGGTCGCGCGCCCGGTAGGCGGTGTCCCGTGCACGGTCACGGGCGGCGCTGACGCGCTCGCTGGCGATGCCACGGACGTCGTCGGTCAGTTTCGAGACGTCCTTGCGCAAGGCGTCCAGATCGTCACGCAGATTGGCAGTCTCTTTGGTCGTCGTGCCCTCAGCCATATCTCGCCTCCTCGCGCTACGGGTTCAAGGGCAGCGGCCGCTACGGAAGAGCGGCTTACCCATCCACGTGGCGTGCAAGTCGTCATGTACAAGGGGCGCTGGGCCGCACCACCGAACTGACCGACCCGGGCCAAGATCGCACGGCCCGGAAATGCGAAGCCCCGGCCGCATTTGGCCGGGGCTTCGGAGAACTGGTGGAGCCGAGGGGAGTCGAACCCCTGACCTCCTGAATGCCATTCAGGCGCTCTCCCAACTGAGCTACGGCCCCTCGGGGGTCATGCGCCGCCCTTCGCGCACCCGACCCCATTTAGCTATTCGGCCATGCCGTCCAAGTCAATCGCGATAGGCTGGCTCAGCGGCTGGTGTCGTCGTCCTCGTCGACATTGTCCATGACCTCGGCGACGTCGTCGTTGTCCTCGCCCAGGTCGGAGGCGTCCTCCATAACGTCGCCGTCGGTCTCCTCCTCCTCCTCCTCGGTCTCGTCCGTGTCCTCCCCGAGTTCGAGATCCTCCTCGTCCTCGGCCGCCGCCGCCTTCTTCTTCGGGCTGGGCTTCGGCTTGGTATCCTCCGGCTGCGGCCGAGCGCGCTTGGCGGTGCGCAGGAAGTCCTCGGGCTTGAACTCGCTCTGGCAGCTCGGACAGACGATCGGGTCGCGCTGCAGGTCGTAGAAGCGCGCCCCGCAGCTCAAGCACATCCGCTTGGTGCCCCATTCAGGCTTGGCCACCGGCAATCTCCGTCGTCGCTTCGCTCGTGGATTTCCCGCCCGCTCGCGAAACCTGGCGGCGCGGGTCATGGGCGCGTGCCTTTGCCACGAAGCGGCGTTCCTGTCAAAAGCTAATTCGGCATCTTCGCGCGGCCGTCGAATTAGGCGCCTGTTGTTGGCGCACAAGGGGCCGGCCGTGCTATCGAGACGGGCCGCAACGATCCCGATCACGCCCACGGAACCAAGACCCGCCCGTGCAGCCCTTGACCAGCCAACCTGCCGGCCCGCTCGCAGGCACGGCCGCCGTCCCGAGTGACAAGTCGATTTCGCACCGCGCGCTGATGCTGGCCGCGCTGGCGGTGGGCGAAACCCGTATCGAGGGGCTACTCGACGGTGACGACGTGCGCGCCACCGCCGCCGCGCTCCACGCGTTGGGCGCGCAGATCGCAACGGACGGCGACGGCGTGTGGACCGTCACGGGTCGGGGCGTCGGCGGGCTCGCCGAGCCGGAAACGGTGCTCGACATGGGCAACTCGGGTACAGCGGCGCGGCTGATGATGGGCGTGGCCGCCGGCCATCCGCACCGCACCTTTCTGGCCGGCGACACCTCACTGTCGCGTCGGCCAATGGACCGCGTGATCGCACCGCTCACGGCCATGGGCGCGCGGATCGAGTCGCGCGGCGGCCGGCTGCCGCTGATGGTCGAGGGCGCGGCAGACCCGCTCCCGCTCGACTACGTGCTGCCCGTGGCCTCGGCGCAGGTAAAGTCGGCGGTGCTGCTCGCTGGCCTCGCCGCGCCGGGCCGTACCTCGGTGACCGAGCCTGAGCCGACGCGCGACCATACCGAGCGCATGCTGCGCCATTTCGGCGCCGAGGTGACCGTCGAGGACGGCGCCGCCGGCCGCCGGACGACGCTCGCCGGCCAACCCGAGCTCGCGGGCCGTATGCTGACGGTCCCGGGCGACCCCTCCTCCGCCGGCTTCCCTGCCGTGGCGGCCCTGATCGTGCCTGGGTCGGAGATCGTGCTGCCCGGGGTCGGCATGAACCCGCATCGCACCGGCCTCTACCAGACACTGGTTGAGATGGGTGCCGACCTGGTATTCGAGAACGAGCGCGAGCAGGGCGGCGAGCCGGTCGCCGACCTGCGTGCCGCCGCCTCGCCGCTGCGCGGCATCGAGGTGCCCGCTTCGCGCGCCCCCTCGATGATCGACGAGTATCCCGTTCTGGCCGTGGCGGCCGCATGCGCCGCAGGCACTACGGTGATGCACGGCCTCGCCGAATTGCGGGTCAAGGAGAGCGACCGGCTGGCCGCGATGGCCGCGGGCTTGGCCCTGTGCGGGGTGGAGGCGGAGGCGGGCGAGGACTGGCTGGCCGTGCATGGACGCGGCGGCCCGGCGCCCGGGCCCGATCCGAAGGCGCGGATCGAGACCCACATGGACCACCGCATCGCCATGGCGTTCCTGGTGCTCGGGCTGGCCGCCGAGCGGCCGGTAACGGTCGACGACGGCGCCATGATCGCCACCAGCTTCCCGAACTTCGCCGGCCTGATGGCGGGGCTGGGGGCGCGCATCGAAGAGGCGGCCGGATGATCATCGCCATCGACGGGCCGTCGGCGGCGGGCAAGGGAACGCTGGCGAAGCGGCTGGCCGAGCATCTGGGCTATGCGCATCTGGACACCGGCGCGCTCTACCGCGCCACGGGACTGCGCGTGCTGCGCGACGGCGGCGACCCGGAGTGCGAGGCCGACGCAGTGGCCGCGGCGCGCGCGCTGGACCCCGCCGACACGCGCGATCCCGCCGTCCGTTCCGACGAGGCTGCGGGGGCCGCGTCCAAGGTCGCCAAGATTCCGTCAGTGCGTCAGGCGCTGCTCGAGTTCCAGCGCCACTTCGCCGCCAACCCGCCGGACGGCGCCAGGGGTGCGGTGCTGGACGGCCGCGATATCGGCACGGTGGTCTGCCCCGAGGCCGAGGTGAAGCTGTTCGTGACCGCGTCCGACGAGGAACGTGCCCGGAGGCGCGCGGCGGAGTTGCAGGCCAGGGGTGCCGAGGTTATATATGCCCGCGTTCTGCAGGACTTGCGGGACCGCGACGCCCGGGATCGTGAGCGAGAGGTGGCGCCGCTTCGGCCGGCAGAGGATGCCGTCGAACTGGACACCACGGAGTTGGACGCAGACGCGGCCTTCGAAGCCGCCCTGACAATCATCCAATCGCGCAGCGACGGACGCGGCTGAACGCCGCGGGTTTCGCGTTTTCGCACAACCTGAAGACCGCCGGACACAACCGGCTGGCCGGAATACCCTGATACGCAACACGAGAGACACCTGATGGCCAAAGCAACCGCAACCCCCGAAGCCGCGACGGGCAACGAAGATTTCGCGGCGCTGCTCGAAGAGTCGCTCTCCCAGCACGACGCGTTCGAAGGCACCGTGGTCGAGGGCCGCGTCGTCGCGATCGAGAACGACATGGCGCTGATCGACGTCGGCCTGAAGTCCGAGGGCCGCGTGCCGGTCAGGGAGTTCGCCGCCCCGGGCGAGGCGCCCGAGATCAAGGAAGGCGACGTCGTCGAGGTCTATGTCGACCGCATGGAGAACGCACAGGGCGAGGCGATCCTGAGCCGCGAGAAGGCCCGGCGCGAGGAGGCGTGGACCCAGCTTGAGCAGGCGTTCAAGGACGGCACCCGCGTCACCGGACAGATCTTCGGCCGCGTCAAGGGCGGCTTCACCGTCGACCTCAACGGCGCCGTGGCGTTCCTGCCGGGCAGCCAGGTCGACATCCGCCCGGTGCGCGACGTCACCCCGCTGATGGGCACGCCGCAGCCCTTCCAGATCCTCAAGATGGACCGCCAGCGCGGCAACATCGTGGTCTCGCGCCGCGCGGTGCTCGAGGAAACCCGTGAGGAGGCCCGCGCCGAGCTGATCGAGAACCTGAAGGAGGGCCAGGTCCTCCAGGGCATGGTCAAGAACATCACCGACTACGGCGCGTTCATCGACCTCGGCGGCATCGACGGCCTGCTCCACGTCACCGACATCGCGTGGAAGCGCATCAACCATCCCTCCGAGGCGCTGCAGATCGGCCAGACCGTCACGGTCCAGGTGATCCGCTTCAACCCCGAAACGCAGCGCATTTCGCTGGGCATGAAGCAGCTCGAGGCCGACCCGTGGGAGGGCGTCGAGGCCAAGTATCCGGTCGGCATGAAGATCAAGGGCCGGGTCACGAACATCACCGACTACGGCGCGTTCGTCGAGCTCGAGCCCGGCGTCGAAGGCCTGATCCATGTCTCGGAGATGAGCTGGACCAAGAAGAACGTGCACCCGGGCAAGATCGTCTCGACCTCCCAGGAGGTCGAGGTCGCCGTGCTCGAGGTCGACCCGCAGCGCCGGCGCATCTCGCTGGGCCTCAAGCAGACCCAGGCCAATCCCTGGACCGAGTTCGCCGAGAAGCATCCGGCGGGCACCGTGCTCGAGGGCGAGGTCAAGAACACCACCGAGTTCGGCCTGTTCGTCGGCCTGCCCGGCGACATCGACGGCATGGTGCACATGTCGGACCTGAGCTGGGAGAAGCCGGGCGAGGAGGCGATCCAGGAGTTCGAGAAGGGCCAACAGGTGCAGGTCAAGGTGCTCGACGTCGATATCGAGAAGGAGCGGATCTCGCTGGGCATCAAGCAGCTCACCGAGGACCCGTTCAAGGCCGCGGCCTCGGAGTTCAAGAAGGGCGCCGTGGTGACCTGCACCGTCACCGAGGTCACGCCCAACGGCATCGAGGTCCAGGTCGGCGACAACCTGCAGGGTTTCATCCGCAAGGCCGAGCTCAGCCGCGACCGCTCCGAGCAGCGTCCCGACCGCTTCGCGGTGGGCGAGAAGGTCGACGCCAAGATCACCAACGTCGACAAGAGCGGCCGCAAGGTCACGCTGTCGATCAAGGCGCGCGAGCTCGACGAAGACAAGCAGGCGATGAAGCAGTACGGCTCGTCCGACTCCGGCGCGTCGCTGGGCGACATTCTCGGGGCGGCGCTGAACAAGGCCAGCGAGGATCGCGAGACCAAGGCCGAGACCAAGACGGAGGATGAGGACAAGCCGGCCAAGAAGACCGCCGCCAAGTCCAAGACCAAGGCCGAGGAGCCACAGGCCGAGGAGCCACAGGCCGAGGAGCCACAGGCCGAGGAGGCTCAGGCCGAGGAGGCTCAGGCCGAGGAGGCTCAGGCTGAGGAGGGCGATGGCGAGGCGGAGGAGAAGAAGCCCGCCAAGAAGACCGCGTCCAAGGCAGAGACGGACGACGACGACGGGTCCGGCGACGCCTGAGCCGGAAACGCGAGCGAGCGGGAGGACGCGCCGCCATGGCGCTCGACGTTGACGCGTTGATCGACCGCCGGCGCCTCAAGCGCTCCGTCACCTTGTGGCGGGTCGTGGCGGTGGCCCTCGCCCTCGCGGTGATTGCCGTGGCGGCAGCGCGCTTCGGCGCGCCGCTGTTCGGCGCCCATGTCGCCCGCATCGATGTCAGCGGTGTCATCGTCCACGACCGGGAGCGCATCGCGGCCATCGAGGCGGTGGCCAATAACGGCGCCGCCAAGGCGCTGCTGGTGCGCATCGACAGCCCCGGCGGCACCGTGGTCGGCGGGGAGGCGCTCTACCGAGCACTACGCCTGGTGGCCGAGAAAAAGCCCGTCGCGGTGGTCATGGGCACGGTCGCGACCTCGGCAGGCTACATGGCGGCGCTGGGCGGCGACCACGTGGTGGCGCGCGAAGGCAGCCTCACCGGTTCGATCGGCGTCATCATCCAAACCACGGACATAACCGGCCTGCTCGAGTCCGTGGGTGTCGAGGCCGAGGCCATCAAGAGCCGGCCGCTCAAGGCGGTGCCGAACCCGTTGGAGGAGCTCGACGAGCGCGGCCGCGAGGCGACGCGCAAGGTGGTGATGGACATCTACGACATGTTCGTCGACCTTGTCGCCGAGCGGCGCGAACTGAACCGTCCGGCCGCTCTCGATCTCGCCGACGGACGCATCTACACCGGGCGCCAGGCGTTCGAGGCCGGGTTGATCGACGAGCTCGGCGGCGAGCGCGAGGCGCGCGCCTGGCTGGCCGAGGAACACGGCGTCGGGCGCGATCTGCGGACAGTCGATATCACGCCCGGAACCGGCATTTCGGTGGGTACGGAGGCACTGATCGAAGCCGGCGGAAAAATGCTTTTTTCAGAGTTACTTACACTTGACGGTCTGGTGTCGCTCTGGCAACCTCACCGGCAATAGTTGGGGGTCGTGCTGAATTGAGCCGGTATCAGCGCCGGTTGGGCGCCGAGGGTGCCGAACGTGCGACCGATAAGGGGAACCGGGCCGATCGGCGCATGACCAAGTCCGAGCTCATACAGCGTCTGGCGGAGCGCAATCCGCATCTTTATCAGCGCGACGTCGAACGCATCGTCAGCACGATCTTCGAGGAAGTCGCTTCGGCGCTGGAGCGCGGCGACCGTGTCGAGTTGCGCGGCTTCGGCGCGTTCTCGGTGAAGTTCCGGGAGCCGCGCGTCGGCCGCAATCCGCGCACCGGCGATACGGTGCATGTCGCGCGCAAGGCCGTGCCCTACTTCAAGACCGGCAAGGAGCTGCGCGAGCGGCTGAACCAGGGCTCCTAGTACCCAAGATCAAGGGACAGGCCGCCGTGAAGATCGTCCGCTGGGCCCTGATCGCGCTGGCCGTCGTTGTCGCCGGCGTGTTCACCGTCAACAACCGGCACCCGGTTGCGGTTGATCTGTGGCCGTTCCCGTTCCAGCTCGAGATCCGCCTCGTGCTGCTCCTCTTAATGGTGCTGTTCCTCGGATTCCTCATCGGCTACCTGACCCGCATGATGGGCGGGATCGGTCGGCGCCACCGCCGGGCGCCACCCGCGGCGTCATCCGAGCCGCGCGAGACCGGCGCGTCGCGACCGCACAAGACCGGCGTGCCGGCCCGGACCGACTGAGCGCCGTGCGCATCGTCTCCGCACAAGAGGTCGCCGCGGTGCTCGACTACCGGCCGCTGGTCGAGGCGCTGCGCGAGATGTTCCGCGTGGGCTGCGTCTCGCCGGTACGCCACCACCACCAGATCGGGACCGAGGACGGCCCGGAGGCTACGCTCCTCCTGATGCCCGCTTGGCAGGTCGGCGAGGTCATCGGCATCAAGATCGCCACCGTTTTCCCGTCCAATGCCGAGCGCGACCTGCCCGGCGTCCAGGCCAACTACCTGCTGCTCGACGGCACCACGGGCGAGGGCATCGCGCTGCTCGACGGCGCCGAGCTCACCGCGCGGCGCACCGCCTGCGCCTCGGCGCTGGCCGCCGATTACCTGGCGCGGCCTGACGCCCGGACGCTGCTGGTGGTTGGCACGGGCACGCTCTCGACCCATCTCGCCCGCGCCCACTGCGCCGTGCGCGACATCGCCGAGGTGCGCGTGTGGGGCCGCCGGCCGGAGCGCGCCCGCGCGGTGGCCGACGCGCTCGCCGCCGACGGCATGGACGCGGCCTACGCGCCCGACCTCGAGGACGCGGTCCGCGCCGCCGACGTGGTGTCCTGCGCGACGCTGTCGACCGAGCCGCTGGTCCACGGCGCATGGCTGCGCCCGGGCCAGCATCTGGATCTGGTAGGCGCGTTCCGGCCCGACATGCGCGAGGCCGACGATGACGCGATCCGCGCCGCCACCGTGTTCGTCGACACCCGCGACGGCGCGCTCGCGGAGGGCGGCGACGTGGTTCAGCCCGTGGCCTCGGGCGTGCTGGACCCCGAGGCGGTGCTCGACCTGTTCGACCTGACACGCTCGTCCCATCCGGGCCGGACATCGCGCGAGGAGATCACGCTGTTCAAATCGGTGGGCACCGCGCTCGAGGACCTGGCCGCTGCGCGCCTGGCCGTTGAGCGGCTTGCCGGAGACGCCGGCGAAGCGTAAATCCCGGTTTCGGATTCCCCCGGGAGAGCCACATGTCCGACAGCTACGACGCCATCGTCATCGGCGCCGGCGTGATCGGCGCCAACACGGCGCTGGCGCTGGCGCGGCACGGCTTCAGGACGCTCGCTGTCGACAGGCTGCCGGCGGCAGGCTACGGCTCGACCTCAGCCTCCTGCGCGATCATCCGCACCCATTACTCGACCCTCGACGGCACCGCGCTGGCGTGGGAATCGCTGCATCACTGGCTCGACTGGCGGGGCTATCTGGGTGTGGAGGACGAGCGCGGCATGGCGCACTACACCGAGACCGGCTGCCTCATGCTGATCACCCCGGGCATCGCGATCCACGAGACCTGGCGGCGCAATTTCGACGCGCTGGGCATCCCGTGGCAGGAGTGGACGCTCGACCAGGTGCACGCACGCTATCCACGGTTCGACCTGCACCTGTACGGGCCGGTCCGCCGGCCCGCGGATCAGGGCTTCGGCGAGCCCACCGGCGGCGAGATCTCGGGCGGCTTCTTCATGCCGCGTGCCGGCTGGGTCGACGACCCCCAGCTCGCCACGCACAACGCCCAGGTCGCGGCCCAGGCGGCGGGCGCCAGCTTCCGCTTCAACACGGAAGTGACCGAGATCCGCACGGCGCAGGGGCGGGTCGCCGGCGTCACCTTCGCCGACGAAACGCGCGTCGACGCGCCGGTGGTGGTCAATGTGGGCGGGCCGCACTCGTCCAAGCTGAACGCCATGGCCGGGGTCGAGGCTGGCATGTCGATCCGCACCCGCGCGCTGCGCCAGGAGGTGCCTTACGTGCCCGCGCCCGAGGGCTTCGACGCGTCCAACGGCTGCGTGCTGTCGGACGGCGACGTGGGCTGCTACGCGCGGCCGTCGCCAGGCGGGCAGCTGGCGATCGGCAGCCAGGACCCGGACTGCGATCCCCATGTCTGGGTCGACGATCCGGACAGCTTCGACGACAGCCTGTCCGACCAGGCCACCGCCCAGGTCATGCGCATGGCGCAGCGGATGCCGACGCTGGGCATTCCCGGCCAGCTGCGCGGCGTCGCGGCGATGTACGACGCCTCGAACGACTGGATCCCGATCTACGACAAATCCGACCTGCCCGGCTTCTACATGGCCTGTGGTACCTCGGGGAATCAGTTCAAGAACGCGCCGGTGGCCGGCCAGCTCATGGCGGCCCTGATCGAGGCCTGCGAGAATGGCCGCGACCATGATGCCGACCCGGTCTGGTTCGACGCGCCCAGGACCGGCGTGCAGCTGAACATCGGCTTCTATTCGCGGCGACGCGAAGTCGTCGACAGCTCGATGAGCGTATTGGGTTAGCCATGACCGTTCAGATCAAGATCTGCGGCCTGCGCACTGCCGCGACGGTGGACGCGGCGGTGGCGGCGGGCGCGGCGTTCGTCGGCTTCGTGTTCTACCCGCCCTCGCCGCGCGCCCTGCGCCCGGCGGAGGCGGCGGAGCTCGCGACCCGCGTGCCGCCCGCCGTGCGCAAGGTCGGGCTCGTGGTGGACGAGGACGACGCGGCGCTCGACACGCTGGTCGCGGCGGCGCCGCTGGACATGCTCCAGCTTCACGGCACCGAGACGCCCGAGCGCACCGCCGAGATCCGCGCGCGTTTGGGTCTGCCGGTGATGAAGGCGATTCCGGTGGCCGACACTGCCGATATCGACCGCGCGTACGCGTACACCGAGGCCGCCGACTGGCTGCTGTTCGACGCCAAGCCGCCGGCCGGCCGGCCCGACGTGCTGCCCGGCGGCAACGCGATCTACTTCGAATGGGACCTGCTCGCCGGCCGCTCCTTCGAGCTGCCCTGGATGCTGTCGGGCGGGCTGACACCGGAGAACGTGGTCACCGCCGTCGAGCGCTCGGGCGCCACGGCGGTCGATGTGTCCTCGGGCGTCGAGAGCGCACGCGGCGTCAAGGAGCCCGAGCTGATCCGCGCCTTCTGCGAGGCGGTTCGGGCCGGACCGTAGCGCGTCCTTCGTTCGGACGACGCCGGCCCGCTCAGGCGCGCTCGCGGGTGGCCTCGAACCGCAACTTCGGCCAGTCCTCCATCGTCCGGTTGAGCTCCCAGGCGTTGCGCGCCAGGAACACCGGTGCGCCGTCGCGGTCCTCGGCCATCTCGGCGCGGCGGCGCTCGACGAAGCGCTTGACCTCTGCCGGATCGCCCGAGACCCAGCGCGCGGTCTCGTAGGGCGCGCCCTCGAAGCCGACCGCGATCTTGTACTCGGCGTCGATGCGCGCGGCGAGCACCTCGAGCTGGAGTTGGCCCACGACGCCGACGATCCATTGCGCGCCGAACATGGGCCGGAACACCTGGGTCACGCCCTCCTCGGCCAGATCCTCGAGCGCGCGCCTGAGCTGCTTGGCGCGCATCGGGTCGTCGAGCCGCACCCGGCGCAGCAGCTCCGGCGCGAAGTTGGGAATACCGGTGAAGCGCACGTCGGCGCCCTCGGTCAGCGTGTCGCCCACCCGCAGCGTACCGTGGTTGGGGATGCCGATGATGTCGCCGGGCAGCGCCTCCTCGGCCAGGCCGCGGTCCTGGGCGAAGAAGAAGATCGGGTTCTGCACCGCCATGGTCTTCCCCGTTCGCGGCTGGCGCAGCTTCATGCCGCGCCGGAACCGGCCCGAGACCAGGCGCAGGAAGGCCACCCGGTCGCGGTGGTTGGGGTCCATGTTGGCCTGCACCTTGAACACGAAGCCCGAGACCCTGTCGCTTTCAGGCGCGACCGGCGCGGGCTCGGCCGGGCAGGCGCGCGGCGGCGGCGCGAACTCGGCCAGCGCGGCGATCAGGCTGTCGACGGCGTAGTCCTTGAGCGCGCTGCCGAAGAACACCGGCGTCTGGTGCCCGTCGCGGTAGGCCTGCGTGTCGAGCGGCCCATAGGCCCCCGCCGCCAGCCCCGCGCCGTCGCGGAACTCGGCCAGCGCGTCGGGGTCGACCCGCGCGTCGAGCTGCGGGTCGTCGATGCCGGAGCAGGCCACGCTCTCGCCGAAGTTGGCGCCGCGCTCCTTGGCGGTGAGAAAGGTCCCGCTGCGCAAATCGTAGACGCCGTGGAACAGCCCGCCCATGCCCACCGGCCAGGTCATCGGCCGCACGTCCAGCGCCAGCGTGCTCTCGATCTCGTCGAGCAGCTCGAACGGGTCGCGCGCCTCGCGGTCGACCTTGTTGACGAAGGTGACGATGGGGATGTCGCGCAGCCGGCAGACCTCGAACAGCTTGCGCGTCTGGCTCTCGATGCCGCGCGCCGCGTCGATCACCATCACCGCCGAGTCGACCGCGGTGAGCGTGCGGTAGGTGTCCTCCGAGAAATCCTCGTGGCCCGGCGTGTCGAGCAGGTTGAAGGTTATGCCGTCCCACTCGAACGTCATCACCGAGGACGAGATCGAGATGCCGCGCTCGCGCTCGATCGCCATCCAGTCCGACTGGGTGCGCCGCCGCTCGCCGCGCGCCTTGACCTGCCCCGCCTGCCGGATCGCGCCGCCGAACAGCAGCAGCTTCTCGGTCAGCGTCGTCTTGCCCGCGTCCGGATGCGAAATGATCGCGAAGGTCCGCCGCCGCGCCCACGGCGCGGCGCTGTCACCCGCGGGGCGGGGATCGGTGGCCTGCACTGCCTCGGTCGAGATGGTCTTGTCCTCTCAAACAAATGGCGCGCGCCTGCGGGAGCGCGCGTCCTCAAACCCCTGATATGCGACGGCGCGGGGCGGGTGCAAGGGTGGCGGCGGTTGTCGCGAAGGCCTCGCCGCCATATCCGGGCGCAGCTGTGCTATCCTCCCGCCGTCCCGAAACCGGAGCCGCGCCATGGCCAAGACCACGATCACAGTCCAGGTCGACGAGGAGCTGCACGACGCCTTCGCCGAGGCGGCACAGGCGCGCCGCCGCACGCCGGAGGAGCTGTTGCGGGACCTGATGCGCGAGGCCGTCGGCCAGCACGCGGCGACGGGCGATTACGACACCTGGTTCGGCCGCGAGGTCGAGCAGGGCCTGCGCGAGGCCGACGAGCCGTCCGTCCCGCGCATCGACGACGCCGAGGTGCGGACGAGCTGGCGGCAGGTACGGACTACATTGGTCAATCAATGAACTTCTTGTCTTTTGGTGAGCTCGGACATACAGACATCAATAATTCAATTCTAGTATGAATCGGTCTGAGATCTCGCATATTGTGTTAAAATCAGCTAATAGCTGTGGGTGAAAATTTATGGGCTTCATATCGTCAAAAAATGAGTGCTTCATTATAGGTTCAAAATACACATATTGCATTTTTGTACCCTCAAGACTTTCGAATTTTTCTATATTTCCGTTACGCCTTTCATCAAACTGCATATTTTCTATTCTGTTATATTCTTCAATATTGTCTTCAGGCACAATATATGGCGGTATGTAAAGAGGTATTCTATGCCCCAATGCATGCCGGAAACTCTCCTGCACAACAAACCATTTCTCCAAAGATTCTAGATATTGTCTAAATTGTGTGGAGAATGTCTGTCTAACGAATTTGTTGTTTGGTCGTAATCCAACCCATGAACTTGGAATTTCTCTATTATTATTCATAATACCCATCTCCTTGACCCACATCCATGCAATATTATCTAGACAGCCATATACATTAAATACATGGGATTGAATGTTTATTGTCGCATCGTAAACGTCACTTCTATGTGGAATTCCATCTTGTATGGGTGGAATCGAGTGGAAAACATTCGAAATGCATTGTGAAATCGTGAACAACCTTCTTGAAAATCCATGATGTGCATAGTTCTTTGCGTGCTCGTCTCGGTATTTTCTAGTCAGATGGGGATGTACAGCTCTAGAGCGGATTCAATTTACTCCGGATCATATCCGGCTGCGGCGAAGTAGTTTTGGCATTCGGTTGGGGTGAAGGTGTCGATGGCGTCTGCGACGGCGCGCCAGAGGT
>CAZMTC010000048.1:0-16539 GCA_964569105.1 uncultured Alphaproteobacteria bacterium
AAACGCTTCATCTTTCAGGCGGCGCGCTTCGCACAAGCCGCCGTCGAGCACCTGCAACGCTATCAACCGAAAGCAGAAGCCGAAGCGAAAGCGGCGTGAGCCGCGACGCGGCCGGACGGCTTCACCGTCCGGCCGCTTCTTTTTTGCCGGTCAGGGACCGGGCGGGCGCAGCGCGCGGGAATGCAATTCCGCGAGGATGTTTTCCAGCGAGGCCAGAGCGCATCGGCGCTCCGGGCTGCCCTCATGGCTGAGGACCAGGCTGTTGTATATCTCGCGATAGAGCGCGTGCAGGTCCGCGACGCTGCGGGATGCCAGTTGATAGCGCGTAATCAGGGTCATTTCGTTTCCTCCTTTAGTTCGGAGGCCCCGCCAGCCGGAGCCTTTCCCGACCCCGACCCCGCATAATCATCGACAGGGAAAAGGCGCACGCCTGGCGGCGTGCTGATCGAGCCGGAGGAAACGAGCGGCCCGGATTGAAACGCGCATGACGGCGGACCGCGCGGCGGTATCGTTGCGCGCGTCTCTTGCAGCGGTGCAAAGCCTGTGCAAGGTCCGCATTTAAGAACAGCCCGCCGGTGAAAATATCTCTTTCAGGTAATAGAAAGAGGACACCGGCCCCGATTCTGGACATCGCAAAATTCCCGCGCGGCGTGGACCCCGATATCGACAAGGCGATTCCCGCCACGGTCGGATGGATCGGTCCGGAGCGCGTCGCGGCTTCCCCGAACTTCGCTTACCAGCCCGGCAAGCTGATCCTTGGCAGCGTCGGCGAGAAGCTGATCGGCTATATGGACGACCGGCACATGCTGACCGTGGCCGGTTCGCGGTCCGGCAAATCCGTCGGCGTCATTTCCAATTTGCTCGACTATCCCGGATCGGTGATCGCCATCGACCCGAAGGGCGAACTGGCGCGGATCACCCGCCGCTTCCGCCATGAGCGCCTGAAACAGAACACCATCGTGCTCGACCCCTTCGGCACGTCCGGATGGAAGACATCTTCCTTCAACCCGATGGCGATGCTTGACCCGGCCCTTGAGGACTCGGTGGATGACGCCGGGCTTCTCGCTGACGCGCTGATTATTCCCGACGGGCGCGGACAGGATCACTGGACGCTATCGGCGAAGAACCTGCTGCACGGCCTGATCCTGCATGTCGCGACGACGAAGCCGCCCGCGCTGCGCAACCTGCTGCATGTGCGCGAGCTTCTGGCTTCGGATCAGCGCGACCTCGAAGAGCTGTTCGTCGAAATGTCGGAAAACGATGTGTTCGGCGGCGCGGTCGCCCAGGTTGGCGACAGCATGAGCGCCAAGCCGGAGAACGAGCGCGGCTCCATCATCTCGACCGCCATCGAGCAGACCAGCTTTCTGGTGTCGCCCGCGATGGAACGGGTTCTGGCGGATTCCGCCTTCACCCTGGCCGACATCAAGAAGAAGCCGACGACGCTCTATCTCTGCCTGCCCGCCGGTCGCATGGCGACACATTTCCGGTGGCTGCGCATCATCCTGAACATGGCGCTGATCGCGATGGAGCGCGAGCGGACGAAGCCGCGCCTGCCGGTGCTCTTCGTCCTCGACGAGTTCCCGATCCTCGGGCACATGCGTTCCATCGAGTCCGCCGCCGGTCAGATGGCCAGCTTCGACGTGAAGCTCTGGCCGATCATCCAGGACATCTCGCAGCTTCGCGCGCACTACAAGTCGAGCTGGGAAACCTTCATCGGCAATGCGGGCGTGACGCAGTGGTTCGGCAATACCGACTACAGCACCGCCGAATACGTCTCGAAGCTTCTCGGCAAGCTGGCGATCCGCGTCGTCAATGACGGCGAGGTCACCCGTTCCGGTCAGGGCGCGGGCCTCCAGGGTCAGTCGCGCTCGACCATGATGCACGAGCTTATGACGCCCGAGGAAGTGACCCGCTACTTCGCCCGCGAAACCGGCCTGCAAATCATCAAGGTGCCCGGCTTCAAGCCGATGGCCGTCGGCCGCGTCGTCTACCACACCCATCCGCATTTCAAAGGGAGATATGAGCCATGACCACCACGACCAAAACCCGCCCCAACACCGTCAGCCCGGACTTCGACTTCGGCGTTTTCGGCGATGTTGTCTGGATAGAGCCCAATCGCAGCCGCGCCCCCAACCCGTTTACCATCGGCGTCAATCCGCCAAAAGGGCGCAAGGACCTCATCCAGCTTTCCAGCCTGTTCCAGGGCAGGAAATTCATGGAAGAGGGCTATCACCCCAAGGACCCGATCCTGCTTCGGATGTATGGCGACACGATCATCATCGGGCGGTGGGAGCGGCCCCTTGAGAAGGAAACCGTCACCTACAAGAAGCGGGCCTTTCTCTTTTTCAAGCGAACGCACTCCTATCAGCGCGATGTGATGGGCCATCCCAGGCGCGCGAGCAATGGCAATCTCTTTATCAATGGCTACTTCTATAACCGCTTTCTCGTCGGGAAATTCCAGATGTATCACGTCCCGCCGTCCGTGACGGAACACAGCTTCAACGGCAAAACGACGGTCCAGCGTACAGATGGCTTCTATGTTGTGGGCTTCGACTACGGCGAGAAGTTCATTGAGGTGTGGGAGCTGGACAGCGAACAGCACGCCATCAGCCTTGTGACCGTGCTCAATGGCGAGATGAAGAAGGAGCGCAAGGACCGCGATCCGAAGAAGGCCAAAGCCATGCGTCAGATGAAGAAGCTGTTCGAACAACAGAGCGACGACAGCGATATGAAGTATTGAATCCGTGTATTGTGACAGTATCCGGCAATAACAATTGCCGGATACTGTAATAAAATGATATACTTATAGAAGGTCGAAATATATTCGACTCGGGGCGTGATAACCCCTACTCGCGCGGCCAAATCAGCATCTGGCCGATAAACATTTGATGCTGCTTTCTCGACATGAGTCGGGGAGGCAGCGGAATATTATAGCGCGCCAGCGTGAATACGCTGCGCCGTTCGCGAGACGGTTATCAACTCCCCGGCTGCCAGAGCAATCTGACAGCCGTTTTCATTTTCAGACCAAACGATATTGGGGGAGCGATGAACCGACTTTCATTATTTGCATTACTGGCATTGACCATGGCCATATTCTCATTTTCGAACACCGCCCATGCGGCCTGCACCAACCCCGCCGCAGGCGAGGGCATGATTCAGTATTTCCCAGGCGATCCGGGCATCCGCTTTTGTGACGGGGCGGACTGGCTTCCCGTTGGCGGTGGTGGTGGCGGAGAAGGCTTCACTTCCATGGTCGAAGGCTGGCCCGATGCAATCATGTGCCAAAACACGAGCGGCACAAATCTCATCTTTTATCTGGGCTATGAAACTGGTGCGTATTATGCAGGGACCAGCACTGACAGAGCCGTGTATTTTGACTCTGGTGGAACCGTAAGCGGCACGACGGCAGCATCATGTGCCGAGAATAGTATCGCGGAATTAGAGGCCGCCGGAAAAACATTTAACTTTGGCGGCGGCGGCGGTGGATCGTCGCTTTGGACTGAAAACGGCAGTGATATTCATTTTGACAGCGGCAATGTCGGGATCGGGATTACAAGCCCCGCACACAAGCTTCAAGTAGTCGGGAGCAGCAATGGGAGCCATATCGTAACGCGCATCCAGAATACGGACGCGAGCGGCTACTCGACGCTGTGGTTTGGCGCTGGAAACGACGGATTACTGAGGGCCGGTTCGAGTGCTCCATCCTGGACGGATAGTCTGGCACTGCTTACGAGCGGGGCCACGCCGGTTGTCATTGGGACAGTTGCAACAGAGCGTATGCGTATAGATGAAAGTGGAAATGTCGGGATTGGCACTCAATCGCCCAGCTCCACGCTGGAAGTCGTCAGGGACGGCGCGCTGAACTCTGTAAATGTTCTCAGCGATACACAGGCCCAGATGTACCTGTCGGCGCCATCGGCGATGATCTACATAAGTGACAGTGATGCTGCGGCGGACGAGAGGACATTCCGAATCAGGAGTATGGACGGCGTCACTCGTTTCGAGACCATGACGGACGATCCACTGGCACTCAAAAACACCGCGATCAGCGTAGATCATAGCAATGGAAACGTCGGGATCGGGACGACGAGCCCCGGTGCGCCTCTACACATCAGCAACGCAGGGGTAACGGAGTTAAAGCTTACGAATACATCCGATAGCGTTAATGCCGGCTTTATTGCGTATACAGCTAATGCGTACCTAGGCACATGGTCCAATCATCGTTTGGAGCTTATAGCAAACAGCGGGACCGGCAGTATGATGTTGCAAACCAACGGCAATATCTGCGGCACGGATAGCGCCTTTGAAGCCTGTTCCTCCGATGCGCGATTGAAAAAAGATGTTCGGGATTACGGCGAGGGTAGCCTACGGCGCCTGAATAAGCTTCGCCCGGTTAACTTCACCTGGAACGATGTTGGCGTGGTTGAATACGGCTATGAGCCGGGCCAGTACCACACCGGCTTTCTAGCGCAGGAAATCATTAACGTGTTCCCCGAATGGGTCAGCACCGACGACAAGGGATATTACACCGTTGATGACGGCAAGCTGCGCTTTGTCCTGCTGAAGGCCATGCAGGAACTGGCGACGAAGCACGAACAAGAAATAGCTGAATTGAAAGCAGAGAACGCGGCGCTTCGATCGGTCAATGACGACATCCTTGCCACTAATGCGTCTATCCTTGAGCGGCTGGAAGCCCTCGAAGGCGTTCGCAAGGCGTCATTGCCGTAGCCGCCTTTCGACAGAGTTTCGTCGTCTCTCTCTCTCTCTCTCGCGTTTTCCTCATAGCCAGCCGCGTTGATGGCCGGACGCGCCGTCCGGTCAATGCCCGGCCCGCACCACCCGGCTTTCGCTGCGCTACAGCGCGGCCGTGTTGGGCATGACCGTGCGGCTTGATCGTCCCGCCCTCTGTTTCCGCGTCTTTGAGGAAACAGCAGAGAAAGGAGACGACTCATGACAAACGCAATCGACACCCGTACCGAAAACCAGCGCTACCGCTGCCAAACCATCGACTGGAACGGCTTCGCCGTCGAAGTCCGGTATTGCCCTGATTGGTCGCGCATCGGCGCTGAGACGCTGGCGCACCTGGAAATCATTTCCGCCGACCGGGCCGCCTTGCCCGTCACCGCAACCGGCTATCGCTCGCATTTCTGTATGGCCTTGTCCGTCGAGGACGCCGGAGGCCCGGCGGCCTATGCCCGCATGATGCTGGACGAAGCCGCGCGCAGTGCCGAATGGGCCGCTCGTGAACTTGCCGCCCGGCAACTGGCCCTGTTCTGAGGACCGGCAGGCGGACGCATCCGCGTCCGCCTGTCCATGCCGTTAATCCTAGCGGTCCCGGCCCTGACCGCGATCCTTGTTGATGCCGCGATTTTTCCGGCCTTCGCGATGCGCCTTGCGGGCTTCCTGATAGGCCGAGAGGCCGGAGTCTTTGCGCGTCGTCTCCTGCTTGCGCTCCTGCGCCTTCGGTTGGGTTTGCGTCCTGGCCTGCGGCTTCTCCTGCGCCCGCTCCGGCGTTTTCGGGCGCGTGCGGGTACGTTCCGGCTGACGGGTCTGTTTCGCCTCCTGCGTCCGGCTTTTCTCCGGTTCGCGCAGGCCGGTGAGATAGCAGCCAATCTCGCGCGACAGCGCCTTTCGCTCCTGCCGGTGTTCCTTTCGGGCCGCGTCGATCTTCGCCTGGAGCGTGCCGCGCTCCTTGAGCTGGTTCTCGATCAGGGATTCACGGTCGGCGCGGTCGCGCAGCATCGCGTCGATGGCTTCGTTCTCGTTCTGGCGGCGGATCGCGGCGGTCTTGCCGGACATCCAGTCCCACAGGCCCTTGACGCCCGTGTTGAAGCGCGCGGCGCGTTCCTGGCTGGCACGCCGCCATTCCGCCTCTTGAAATCCAATCTGCAACTCGCGTTCAAATGCATGCCGTCCCGCCATCTGACGCCGTTCGTGGGCCAGCGCGTTCATCGCCGTGGCGTGCTGCTTGTTCAACTCCTGCTCGAAGGCTTGGAGCTTCGGCGTCATCGTGTTGGCGATGCGCTCTTTCGCCCCGGCTACGTCCGGCAGGTTCTCCCCCGGTCCGATCCGGTCCTTGATGGCCCCCGCCTTTTCACCGGTCCAGCGGGACAGCGAATAGACCTCGCCCTGATGATCGACGGCGACGAAGCCGCGCCGGTCGCCACGGGCCAGCACCATGCCGTGCTGTTCCAGCGCCTGGCCGAACGCTTTCGCACTGTCCGACTGCGCCCAGCATTCCCGGAAGAGCTGTTTCATCTCGCGCGGATCGTTCTGAGTCCGCTGCGCCTGAATCCATTCCTCGCGGCTGAAATTCAGCGGATTTGCGAGATTGCGGTCCTTGAGGCCGTCGGGCAGCGACCAGCCATGTTCGAGATACATTTCCCGCGACACTTCGGTGAGGCGGTTCTTGTAGTAGGGCAAATTGATCGCCGTCATCGACTCCGGGTCGATGCGGCTCCACACGCAATGCGCATGGCGGCGGCCTTCCTTTTCATGGAAGACCAGCGCGCGCGGCTGATCGGTCAGGCCGAGCTTGTCCTCAATCCGCATGGCGGCCTGTTCGAACGACTCGACCGGGACGGACTCGCCCATGGGCGGGTTCATGCTGACCGAGAACAGGAACTGGCGGCATTTCGTGCCCTTGGCGACGTATTCCGCTTCGCGCAACGCCCCCGCCAGATCGTCGGACACGAAGCCGCGCAGCTCGTGGACATCGATATGCTCGTTGTCCTCCGCCTTTATGAGATGCTGGGCCAAATCCTTCGCACCGGCCCGCTGGCTGCCCTTGATAATCATGGCCGCACCGTCACGGCTTCGGCAGACGCGCGCCGAGCGCGTTCATCAATAGCGCCTTCATCTCGGCGATATCGGCGCAGGCTTGATTGATGGCCTGTCCGGTTTCCGGGGTGACGGGCAGCGATCCGCTGTTCGCGGCCCGTGCAAGCTGATTGAGATTGCTGGACAGGCGCGAGCCGCCGAGCATGGCCAGCACCTGGGCCAGCGCATTGCGGTCGGCGATGGTCGGTTGCGGTGATTTCCGGCGCGGCGGTTCCGCCCCGTCCAGCACGCGCGATTTCACATAGGCCCCGAGCGGCATGTCTCCGGCCTGCCGCTCCAGACGGGCGCGCTCTTCGAAGCTCAGCCGTATCGAGAACGGCGCTTCGCGTTTCTTGCTCTTCCTGCCTTTATCCGTCCTGTCCATGAAACCGGCCTACCGTCCGGCACCCCCGGAGCACGGCAAGCGGCTGCACGCCGGTCCTCATCTGAGAACCGGCGGTTTGAAGCCGCCGCCCGTGCCGGTGATGTCTTTGGCGTTGAACAGTAGGCTAAGTTGGTTGCGTGCCCCCGCAACCAAAATATGGCGCTAAGTCATGGGCTTAGCGCCATTTTGCTGTCCGGGCCCGTGCCGCAAGCGAACAGAACGCGGGCCCGCCTGGTTCAAGACACTGACGGTGATTCCGAAATCTTCCCTGGCCCCGTCGGCACGATCTCGCCGCCCATGACGGTCGCACCGTTCCGGTGGACTGCACCCGGGTAGATCCTCGAACGAGTGTCCGGTTATAGGCTGACCGATCTTAACGGTCCAACGCAGCGCGGGGAGCCCTCTCTGCCTCGGGTGCGTGGAAATATGGTGCCCGTCAAGATCCCCGCCCGTTGGTCGCCAGCACCCGCTCCACGTCCGAGAACGACTCGATCTCGACCACGACATCGGCGTCGAGCTGCTCGCCAAGGTGGTCTTCGAGCGCGAGGATCAGCCGCATATGGGCCAGGCTGTCCCACGCGTCGAGCGTGCCGATCGCGGTGTCGGGTCCGATGCTGCCCGCCTCGACCGCGAAAGCCTCCGCCATCAGCCGCCTTGCCAAATCCGTGCTATCCGTCATCAGGCTCTCGCGCTCCCCGGATCGACAGCCATTCCTCACGCAGCAGCCCGAAGCACAATACGTCGCGATAGCTGCCGTCGGCGGCACGCTCCTGCTGGCGCAGGGTGCCCTCGTGCTTGTAGCCCAGCGTCTTGTTGATGTGAATCGCGCCGGCATTGCGCCCGTAGACGAAGCTTTGGATCTTCCTGAGGGTATAGACCCCGAACAGAAAGTCGTTCACCGCCGCTCGCGCCTCGACCGCATAGCCGCCTCCCCACAGCTTCCGATCCCCGATGACGGTGGTGCTGCGAGCGTTGCGGTGGTGGGGGTCGACATGGGTGCGGATATAGCCGAACAGGGCGCCGTCGCTTCGGTCAAGAAGGCCGAAGAAGAAGACGGCGCGATTGTCGCACCGTTCGATCGCGCGTCGTGCAATGTCGACCGTCGCCAAGGGCTGGGCGAGATGCCGCCCGACCGCGGGATCCTCGAACCAGGAGGCGACGAGCTCGGCAGATTTGGGCGGCGGCGGTGAGGCCAGGACGATCCGCGGCGCGACGAGCCTGAGCGGTTGTCCGGGTTTCCATGGACGCTCCAGCCTCGTCACATGCGATCGGTCCGGCATTCGGCGCCTGCTAATCGGACCCGGCCGAGGCGCGTGCGGCCCGCCATTCCTCCGGCAACAGCCCGAAGAAATACTGATCCACCCGTTTGCCTTGGCGGGTGACCGCGTGCTCGCGCGCGATCGCCTCGAGTACGAAACCCTGCGCCACGTAGTTGAATACCATCGGCAGATTGCGCGTGTTGACCTGCCCCCAAACCTTGGCGACGCCAAGATCGTCGAACAGACGGTCGATCAGGGCTGCGCGGCATTCCTGCACGGCCCCCGTTCCCCATAGTCCGCGCTCGCCGATGTACACGAGCGTGCGGGCTATATTGTTGTATCGATCCAGGATCACCACGAAAAAGCCGACCAGGCGACCGTGGTTGCGCTCGTAGATGCCGACCACAAGGTTGCCCGCGTTCAGGACACGGCCCACCCAGGCGCGGCACCGGTCCATGGTCGAGATCGCCGGGAACACGCCCTCGCGCACGATATCCGGGTCATTCAACCAGCCGACCACACGCTCGTCGACACCGTTGCCGTCCATCGCGCGAAGCTCGAAGCGTGGGGTCGTGGCCCTCAGCACCGCCTGCACCCGGCTGCCGCTGCGATCGCCCGAAAGACTGCTCGACACGTTCATGCCGCCTTCACTACCGCCTACTGCGGGTTCCCGTCCAGCGTGCCGCGCGGAACACGCCCAGTGCGAATGGCTTGTCCGGTCCGCCTGACCCGAATACACAAACGACGAAGACGACGTGGCCGGGGTCGACGCCGCGGCTCGCGGCCTCGCAACGGACATGGTGGGGGATTGGTGCCACGGTGAGCAACACCATGCCGGGTGGACCGCGGCTCACCGCCCGCGTCGTCGGGACGATCAAGCGGGTCGGAGCCCGGATCTGGGACCGGTGCGCCGGTGGGGGCGACCCTTTCACGCGCTATGCCTTTCTGCGCCTTCTCGAGGACAGTGGCTCGGTGGGCCGAGAGGCGGGTGTCCTGCCGATGCACCTGACCCTCGAGGATGGTGCCGGGTCGGTGGTGGCCGTGGCGCCGCTGTTCTCCCATGCTCGCTCGCTCGGGACCTACACCTCGGACCAGGGCTGGGCGCAAGGCTTTGCGCGGGCAGGCTTGCGCTACTATCCGACACTCCAACTGGACGTCCCGTTCCAGCCGGTGATGGGCCGCCGGCTGCTGGTCGCCCCCGGCGCCGAGGAAGAGGCCTGGCGAGAGGCGTTGCGGGATGCCGTGATCCGGACCGCGACGAATGCCGAGGTCGCCAGCTTCCACCTCAGCTACTGCACGGAGGCCGAGCAGTCACTGTTCGAGCGGGCCGGCCTGATTCCGGACGCGAGCTTCCAGTACCACTGGGTGAACGAAGGGTACGACAGCTTCGACGCCTATCTCGGCGTCGTTAAGAAGAAGAAGCGCGACATGATCCGGCGCGAGCGTCGCGACGCGCTGGCCGGCGGACTGCGCGTCGAGCGGTTCGCCGGCTCGGAGTGCACATCGCGCCACTGGGACCTGCTGTACGCATTCCAAAGCAACACCGCCGCGCGCAAGAAAGCGCCGGATAACCTGACGCCGGCGTTCTTCCATGGCCTGGGCGACGCGCTAGGCGACGACGCCGTTCTGGTGCTTGCCACAGACCGGGGTGAGCCGGTCGCCGGGGCGCTCTACGTCGTTGGCCCGGACGTCCTCTATGTCCGCTTCTGGGGCGCCAAGGAAGAGATGCGTTTCGTTCATTTCGAATGCACCCTCTACCAGGCGATCGAGGTTGCGATCGAGCGCGGCTTGGCCCGCATCGACTGCGGCGGCGGTGGTATCCACAAGCTGGCGCGTGGCTTCCTCCCACAGGCGATGCACCATGTGCACTGGGTCCGGGACTCGCGGCTGCGCCGGACCCTTGCGCGGGAGGTGGCGCAAAAGCGTCGCTTCGTGCGCGACGCAATGGAACAACAGCGCGCGCGCAGCCCCTTTCGGCCCTAAGCCGCTGCCCGAAATGGACTTCGCCGCTGGGCAGCTTCCAACTTTGCGTCCGCTGCCCGGTTGTACTCGACCAGCCATCGCACTATCGCTGGCCGGATCTTCGGATCGGTGATCCAGTGCGCGCTCGCGCACGGCGTCGGCAGAAAACCGCGCTCGGCCTTGTATGGCCCGGCCGGTCCCAAATCGATGGCGTCGAGGCCCGTCTCTATGGCGAATTCGATCGCCCGATACATGGTGCACTCGAAATATAGGAACCGCTGTACGGCCGCGGCGCCCCAGTAGCGCGCGAACAGCGTCTCGCCGCCGACGATGTTGAGCACGGCAGCCACCATCCGGGACCCGTCCATAGCGGCGATCAGGTGCAACCGGTCTCCCAGGCGCGTGACGAGTTCGTGGAAGAAGGTGCGCGTCAGGTAATTCGTTGTCCCGTAGCGCGCGTTGGTGCCGCGGTGCAGCTCGTAGAAGGCGTCACACTGCGCCGGGGTCAGGTCCGTACCCTCCAGCCGCACGATCTTCATGCCCAGTTCGCCCGCAAGGCGTCGCTCGCGCCGGAGCTCGACCCGACGCTTCTTGCGCAGACTGGCGGTGAAATCGTCGAAACTGTTATAGCCCAGGTTGCGCCAAACGTAGTGGAAGCTGTGGCTGATCGCGAAGCCGGCGGCCGCCAACACCTCGATCTCCTCCGCGCCCGCGAATCCGACATGCGCCGACGAGACGCCCAGCCGCTGCGCCAAGCCGGCAAGAGTGCGGGCCATGCCGGTTTCGAGGCCGGGCGGCCGGTTCTCGGGCGCGGTCAGCAGACGCCGGCCCGGCATCGGCATGTAGGGCACCTCGACCTGGAGCTTCGGGTAGTAGCGGCGGCCCAGGGCGCGGTAGTGCGCGGCCCACGACGCGTCAGGGCCATGGTCGGCATAGGAATGGGGCCGCAGATAGGCCGGCATCGCGCCGAGCAGACGACCGTCCGCGTCCTCGATCAGCAGGTGGCTGGGCCGAAAGCCTGCGGATGGGCCTGCCGATCCGCTGGTTTCCAAGGCACTGAGCATGGCGTAGCTAACCAGCGGGTCGGCGTCACCCGCGCAGCGATTCCACGCGTCTGCGCCGACCTTGTCGATCCCGTCAGCGACGCGGAGTCTGAGCTTCGGCTCCGGCTCACCACCGCGCCCGGTCACCGGCCCTCACCGCGGTCGCGGTCATTGTCACCCGACGCGCCTGCGCGCCATTCGCGGCGCAGGAGTCCGAACAGGTACTGGTCGGCACGGCCGCCTGCCGGATCGGGTGCGTAGCGGCGCAGGACGCCCTCGACCGCGAAGCCTTGGGCCTTGTAGTTGAACACCGAAGGCAAGTTGCGCGTGTTGACGCGGCCCCACACCTTGTGAACGCCCAGCCGCTCGAACAGGAAGTCCAGCAGCGCCGACCGGCACTCGAGGACCACGCCGCGTCCCCAGTGGTCCCGTTCGCCGAGGATCACGGCGGTACGCGCGAGCGCGTTGGCCCGGTCAAGGAAAACCAGGAAGAATCCGACCGCGCGCTCCTCCGTCTTCGACCGGATGGCCAGGATCAGATTGCCGGAGCGCTCGATGCCCGCGGCCCAGCGCACGCACTGGTCCCGGTCGGCGACGCGCGGCAGGTTGGCGCTGGCCGCGAGCTCGGGATCGTTGAACCATCCCACGAAGCGGTCGTCCACTTCGGGCGCCGTCAGCGGACCGACTTGGTAGTTGGCGGTCTCGAACAGGGTCGGGACGCTGTCGCTCATCGCTGCGGCGCCTTCGACAGGCAGTGGTCGCGAACGCGGTCGCGGTTGATCTTGCCCCGGTCGGTCTTGGGGATCTCGCTCACCACGAACCATCGCTCGGGCACGCTCTCGGCGCGTATGCGCTCGCGGCACCAGGCCCGCAGTGTCTCGGCGTCGGCGCTCGCCGCGTCGGCGAGCCGAACCGCGACGCCGACGATTTCGCCGCCCACCGCGTCGGGAACCCCGAAGGTGCACGCCTCGACGACGCCGGCATGGCGCTCGAGCAGTAGGTCCACCTCCTCTGGCTGCACCTTGGTGCCGGCGCGATTGATCTCGTTCTTTCGCCGGCCGATCAGTCGAATCGCGCCCGAATCGTCGATCCGGCCGGTGTCTCCCGTGTGGTACCAACCCGACCTCAGCGCCTCCGCACTCAGATCGGGACGCGCGAAATAGCCCGACATCAGCGACGGCGTCTGCAGCAGGATCTCGCCCTCGCCGCCGGCTGCGACGGAACCGTCTTCGCGCAGCACCGCTGCGTTGCCGCCCCACGTCCGGCCGACCAACCCGTCCTCGGGCGCGCGGTCGCGTGCGGACGCGCCGGCGGCCCAATTGGCGGTCTCGGTGATGCCGTACATGTTGACGACGTTGTCGGTGCCGGTCCATTCGGCGATGGCGCGCCACAGCTCTGCCGAGAGCGGCGCCGAGCCGACGCCGACATGGCACAGTGTCGCCGCGGCCGGTGGCGGCATCCGGGTCGCCAGCGCCCACAATGCCGGTACGGAGCTCATGAGCGTGATCGCGTGTTGTGTCAGCGTGTCGGCGAGCGTCCGGGCGGCCGCGATGCCCGTACCAGGCGCCAGCAACAGCTCCGTGCCCGCGAACAGCGGGGTCAGGCAATTGCCGATCAGGCCGTGGCCGAAATGGGTGGGCAGCACGCAAAGCGTCCGCGCCAGGGGCCCCTCGCCAATATGGGCCGCGTTGAGCGCCACCCGCGCGAGGACGGAACGGAAGCTGTGGACCACGCCCTTGGGCTCCCCGGTCGTGCCCGAGGTGAACAGGAGCAGCGCAGGATCGTCCAGCGACCCTGTCACCGCGCCGCCATCGTCGCCTGTCCCCCCATCCTCATGAGCGTCCAGCACGGGAACCGGCAGACCTTCGGTGGCCGCGGCCTCCCGCGCGGTCGCCGATACGAGCACCGCGCGGGCCTCGGTGAAGCTCGCCAGGTTGGCCATTTCGCTCGCCGTCAGCGAGGGCGAAACGCAGGCCGCGCAGGCGCCCGCGCTCCATACCGCCGCGAGATCGGCGAAGAAATCCGGCGTCCCGCCATGGGCGATCAACACGATGTCGCCCGGTGCGACCCCGAGACGCGAGAGGGCGCCATGCCTGTGGGCGGCGGACCGCGCCAGCGCCGGGCCGTCGAGACGATCTCCGGACCGCAGGTCGGTCACCGCGCCCCACCGCTCCAGCGGCAGCCTCACCGCCGGGCTCCCGCGTCCACCGGCCGGCGGTCCCGGGTACTCATCCGGCGGGCTCGCTCGAACCCGCGGCGTTCCCGACTTGGGTCCGCGCCGCCGCCATGGTGTGGCAAGTATGGCACTTGCCGCATTCCTCCCATCCCGTACTCGTACGCACGGGATGACGGCAGGTCCAGGCGAGTTCGAGCATCGGATGCGGCAGGTAGTCCATTTCCTCGCGCTTCGGGATGATCGGGAGAATGAAGGGTTCCGGCGCCGGATCCGGCCAGCACTGCGCGGCGACACAGTTCTGCACCAGCGCCAGCCGCTCTCGGTTGAGCCCCTCCTCGGCACAGGTGCCCGCGATCCAGCGGTCGACTCTGCGGCCGGTACGGCGGGCAAAAGCTTGGGCGGCAATGCCGGCCTCGAACCCGACCGTCACCATGTCGTCGCCGAAGCTGCGCGTGCCACGACGGTCGACCACCGATTCGGTATAATGTACGGGCCGCAGCTCGCGGCGTGCCCATTCGACGATCTGGCGGGTCCGTGTCGCCTCGACCGCGAAGCGACCTTCGACGTTGGCCATATGGATGTGGTGGGCAAGGACCTCGTCGTCGGTGTCCTTGAGCATCTTCGCCAGCACGTAGACGCTGTCGATCCCGCCGCTCAGCATGACCAGGGTGGTGGGCGCCGCCGGGCGCAGCGATACGTCGCCGCCGCGCGGGCGGGGGTGCGGACGCTGCGGCGCGCCTCGGTCGCGCGCGCAACCGGCGCAGACGCCGCACGGGGACCATGTCCCCTGTTCGTGCACCGGCGTATCGCAACTCCACGTCATCGCGCGCAACGGTTCGGGCAGGGCGTCGCGCATGTCGGTACGCTTCACCGGTTGCGGAGCCTCGAACGGCGCCACGTGAAAGGGCCAGCAGGTCGCTTCGAAGCACGGCAGCAGCGTCTTCGCGACGTTTTCGGACATTTTCTCCGAATCGGCCTCGGCGCTGCCCGGCCACCCGATTGTCCAGCGGTCGGGCACCCGGTTGAGCGCCTTGTATGTCGAGCGGGCCACGATGCCTGCCTCGGACCCGACCGCGCACAAATCGTCGCCGGGGTAGGCGAGACCGGAGTGGTCGAGACGGGATTCGCTGTACTGCAACTTCCGGATGTTACGGCTGCACCACTCGGCGATCCTCCGCGCGCGGTCGGTCGCCGGCCGGTGCCGCCCCGTGTCGTCGACGAGCTGAATATTGTGGACGAGCAGTGTCTCGTTCGTGTGCATCAGCCGCTGCACCAGCGCATAGGTGCTGGCAAGGCCGCCACTGAGCATCAGGACCGTGTATCCGCCCAAGCCCGGTGCGGCGTGGCTCGCGGGCGGCCGCTTGTGGTCAGATCTGGACACGAGCAGCTTTCCTACCGCGCGAGCCCGTCGGGAACGTGAACAAACCAACCATAGGCGAGGGGCCCGATACTGACAATCCGTCGATGCCGTGGATACTGGTGCCGCGTGCGCCGCCGCGCGAACAGTGGCAGATGCTCAAAGGCGACGATACTATTATCATTGCAATTCGGGCATATCCCTTTTATTCCATTGCGTGTGGGAATTCGCTGCTCCTGTGGCGTACGCGAAGGGGGGAATAATGCAGATTGGCGGATGGTGCCGGCGGCCGCGTTCGAGGTTGACCCGTACCGACAAGGTCTTGGGAGCGCTCAGGGCGTCCGCCGTGACGCTCCTGCCGCTGATCCTGATCGCGACAACCGTTCAAGCGCAGACGGTGGTGCCGTCGCCGGCCGAACCCGGACGCTTGGAAGAGCAGTTCGAGGAGCGGCCGCAGCCGCAGGTCGAGGAAGTTCCGGTCGTTCCGGCGCCCGAGGAGGCGCCGCCGCCCGAGGAGTTCGAACGGATCCGCTTCACGCTCCAGGGCATCGCGTTCGAGGGGATGACGGTCTACGCCCCCGAGGATCTGACGCCACTCTACGAGGACAAGCTGGGCACCGAGGTCGCGCTGACCGAGGTGTTCCGCATCGCCAACCTGGTCACCACCAAGTACCGCGACGATGGCTACATCCTCTCCAGGGCCGTCGTGCCGCAGCAGGAGATCCGCGCCGGCATTGTCCGGATCCAGGTGGTGGAAGGGTATGTCGACAACATCACGATCGAGGGCGAGACCCACGGGTCCGAAGATTTGATCCGGTCCTATGCGAGCAAGATCCAAAGTTCGCGTCCGGTCCATGTGAGCGATTTCGAGCGCTACCTTCTGCTGATCAACGATCTGCCCGGCACCCAGGCCCAGGCGATCCTCCAGCCCGCGGACGAGACCGGCGCTGCGGACATCACGCTGGCCGTCGAGCACGATCGGTTCGAACCCTTTGTGCGGGCCGACAACCGCGGCACGCGGTTCCTGGGCCCCTATCAGATTCAGGGCGGTTCGAGCTTCAACTCGATCCTGGGCCTCAACGAACGGACGTTCGTGCGGAGCATCATCACGCAGCAGCCGACCGAACTGCGCTTCTACGAGGTACGGCACATCCAGCCGGTCGGGACCGAAGGCACCACCGCCGATGCTTTCTTCACCTTCACGGACTCGCGCCCGCAGTTCACCCTGCGCGCGCTCAACATCGAGGGTGAGAGCTACCGCGGCGGCGTGCAGGTCGAGCATCCGTTCATCCGCCGGCGCGACCAGTCGCTCTACGGCACGGTGGCCGTAGATGTCCAGGAAACGACCACGGAGGTCTTGAACGTACGCATTACCAAGGATCAGATTCGCTCGTTGCGGGTCGGCGGCCGTTACGATGTCGTCGACCCTTGGCAGGGGGTCAACCTGATCCAGTCGGAGGTCAGCCAGGGCCTGGACATTTTCGGCGCAGAGGGCAACAGCCGTGCCTTCGGGCGTCCAGACTACACCAAGGTCAATC
>CAZMTC010000048.1:16549-19590 GCA_964569105.1 uncultured Alphaproteobacteria bacterium
TATCGTGTACGTCTGTGGAAAGTCTCGTTGCAACATTTTTCGGATGAAACCCGGCTCCAGCGGATCACCGACGACATTTCGGCGCTGTTCGCCATCACGGGCCAGTTCGCGTTCTCACAGCTGCTCTCGCCGGAGGAGTTTACCCTCGGCGGGCAGAATTTCGGCCGCGCCTTCGACCCGGCGGAGATCAGTGGCGACCATGGCTTCGCCGGCCAGGTCGAGTTGCGGTACACGCGGCAGGTGACGGTGGAGGACTGGCGCGAGCTGTTCTCGCAGGTCCAACTCTACGGCTTCTTCGACTGGGGCCGCGTCTGGCGGATCGAGGAAGTCGGGCGTGGACGGCAGGACACCCTGGCGTCGACCGGCGTCGGACTGCGCGTCAACACGACCGGCGGGCTCAACCTGTCGTTCGAACTCGCCAGGCCGATGATTCGCGACGTGGCCAGCCTCGGAACCAAGGGAGACGCATGGCGCGGCTTCTTCCAGGCGGGCTTCAACTTCTAATATAAAGAAACGCCGTCGACGAGAGGCGGCGAATTTGGGGAGCTCATAAGGTGGGCGCTGATTCTCACCTCATGAACTTGAGCGTGCCTGCAAGTTAATCTTGGCGGGACGCATCCGATTCTTTCCGCGAAACTATGGTTAATGAAATTGGTTAATGACCGGTTCGCGTTGAATGCTTAAGATTTCGTAAAATTCTCTTGAAATTCTCCTAATTTTCTGCCCATCATCTGCCCGAGCCTGAAGCTGGTCCGTTCTCATCGGGTCGGCTGGACAGGCGAGGTGGGGAACCGCTCCGCACGGCCGGAAGGCATCCGGCCGAGCGGGGTTCGTGGATCGATGGAGGCAGTATCATGGGCCGCGAGCAGCACGACAGGAACGGCAATGTGGGGCTCAACAGGGCCGGCGCGAACCGGATGACATGGTTGTCGACCACGGCGCTCACCGCGTCGTTGGCGGTGGCGGTCGGGACCGCGCTCGCGCCCCGGACGGCGCACGCCAACCCGGAGGGCGGCAGTGTCGCTGCCGGCTCCGCCGATATCCAGCAGACCTCGCCGACGCGGCTGGACATCAACCAGCACTCGGACAAGGTCGTCATCAACTGGCAGGATTTCTCGATCGGCCAGGGTGAGCACACCAACTTCAACCAGCCCAGCTCCAGCTCGATCGCTCTCAACCGCGTCACTTCGCTCGCGGTGTCTCAGATCTTCGGCAAGCTGACCGCCAACGGTCAGATCATGATCATCAACCCGAACGGCATCCTGTTCGGGGAAACCGCACAAGTGGACGTCGCCGGCCTCGTGGCGACCACGTCCAACATCACCGACGAGAACTTCATGGCCGGGGAGTTCAAGTTCGACATTCCCGGCGACATCGACGCCACCGTCGTCAACCGGGGCGACATCACCATCGGCCAGGCGGGGCTGGCCGCCTTCGTCGCTCCCGGTGTCTCCAACAGCGGCGTGATCAAGGCTCGCCTGGGCAGGGTGACGCTGGCATCGGGCAACAAATTCACCGTCGACATGTACGGCGACGGCATGGTGCAGCTCGCCGTCGACGACAGGGTGGCGGCCGAGGCGCTGGGCGCCGGCCGCGCACAGGTCGAGAACGCCGGCCAGATCACGGCCCACGGCGGCGTCGTGGCGCTGACCGCCGCGCAGGCGGAAGGCATCGTCGACAGCGTCATCAACATGGACGGCGTGATCCAGGCCAACACGGCCGAGCAGACCGCCGACGGCACCATCGTGCTCGGCGGCGGCAGCGGCGGCGTCGACGTTTCCGGCACGCTCGAGGCGCGCGGCGACGACGCGGGCGAGGCCGGCGGCTCCGTCGAGATCACGGGCGAGCGCGTGGCGCTGCGCGACGGCGCCAAGGTCGACGTCTCGGGCCAGAC
Source organism: uncultured Alphaproteobacteria bacterium (assembly GCA_964569105.1). Classification (GTDB taxonomy): domain Bacteria; phylum Pseudomonadota; class Alphaproteobacteria; order CAZMTC01; family CAZMTC01; genus CAZMTC01. The sequence continues at coordinate 18,444 of CAZMTC010000048.1, forward strand.
CGGCGGCGGCGAGGCTTATGTCGGCGTCGACAAGGAACGCACCCAGGTCGCGGCCGAGCTGACCACCGAGGCCGGCTCGACCATCGACGCCTCGACGCAGGACGGCGACGGCGGCTACGTCGAGACCTCGGGCCACGACGTCACCACCCATGGCAGCGTCGACACCAGCTCGCAGACCGGCCGCGGCGGCACCTGGTATACCGACCCCACCAACCAGGTCATCGACGCGGCCACCGCCTCGGTGCACTCGGACGCGCTGTCGCAGGACGGCGGCGGCAACGTCACGGTCGACACGGCGGGCGCCGGCGGCGACGAGGGCGACATCACGCTCGAGGCCGACGCCACGGTCACGCATTCGGGCGCCAGCGCGTCCACCTACACCCTGCTGGCCAACCGGCACATCGACATCGAGGGCACGATCGAGACCACCGGCTCGGGCAGCCTCGAGCTCAACATGACTGCCGACCAGGACGGCAGCGGCACCGGCACGGTGACCACCAACGGGCCGATCGGCACCAACGGCGGCGATATCAACATCACCGCCAACGACGCCGACATCGCCGACGCGCTCGACGCGGGCGGCGGCGGCATCTCGTTCGCGCTCGCGGACACCGGCGTGTTCGAGGTCGGTTCCGACGCCTCGGGTGGGTTCGAGATCGACCAGGACGAGCTCAACAACATGTCGGCGGCGACGCTGACCATCGGCGGCGCCAACGCCAACGACGTCCTGGTGCAGGGCGCCAACACCACGCTCACGAGCATCTCCGGCCTGGTGAGCTTCATCGCCACCGAGAGCAACGGCTCAGACGTCGAGTTCACCGGCACCAACATCTTCGCCGCAGTCCGCGCCGAGGCGAATGGCGCCGTCGACGTGGCGGACGGCGCCTTGGTCGCCACCACCGCGGGCGACGTCGATTTCCTGTCGCATGGTCTGCAGGCCGGCCCGAACCGGATCGACATTTTCGGCGAGATCGTCGCGGCGGCCGACGTGCTGCTCACCGGTGAGAACAACCCGGTCTGGATTCACGACACCGCCGACATCGTCGGCGCCAATGTCGAGATCAAGGGTGACGATGTGACCGTCGAGGGCGGAGCCACGATCTCAGCCGACGACACGATCACCGTGCGCCGCAACACGCTCGGCGCG
>CAZMTC010000049.1:0-17582 GCA_964569105.1 uncultured Alphaproteobacteria bacterium
GGCGGGTCTCGTCGTCGGCGGGGCCCGATCTGGCGCAGGCCTCGCCCAGCGCCGAATAGGCCTTCCAGATGTCGGGGTGCCGCTCGGCCACACGGCTCGCGGCGGCAGGCAGGTCTCGCTTGCTCATGGTCGCTCCTGGTCGTTTGTCAGGTGGCGGGGTCGTCGATCAGCGGGTCGTGGCGGCACAGCCGCTCCAGCGCGGCCGAATCGGCGACGTCGATACGGTGGCCCCGGACGGTCACCCCATACGCCGACAGCGAAGACAGCGCCCGCGACAGGTTCTCGGGCGTCATGCCCAGCAGCGCCGCCAAGGTGCGCTTTTCCACCGGCAGCGTGACGGTGCCGCCGCCGCCCTGCTCGTCGCGCAGGCGCAGGATACAGGCGGCCAGGCGCTCGGTTCCTGTGCGGAGCTTCTGATTCTTCAGCCCCTTGACCATGTCGCGGTAGCAGCGCGCCAGTTCGGCCACCATCGAGCGCGCAAAGGCCTCGTCCTGGGCAAAGGTGTGGCGCACGTTTTCTGCCGGGATCATCAGGAGCCGCGACTTTTCGAGCGTGCGCGCCGACATGAGGTAGACCGCATCGCGCATCACGGCCGCAAGGATGAAGGTGGAGATCGGCCGCTCGATCGACATGGTGGTCTCGCGTCCGCCGTTGCCGGCGAAGAGCTCTATCGCGCCCTCGACCACCACATAGAGAAAATCCGCCGGCTCGCCCTCGGCGATGAGCTGGACCCGGGGCGGGAAGCGCTGCAGGAACGAGGCCTGCATCATCACGTCGAATCGCTCGCGCGCCATGTCGCGGAACAGCGGCAGGTCGCGCACCACGGACTGATCCAGATCGCGCATCGCCTCGGCCGGGGGTTGGGCTCGGGATCAAGACCGTAAACCTCATGATTGATGTATGTCAAGTACATAACAAAATATAATCATTCACTAGTAGTAATTTCAATCAATTGGTAGTGATCGGCCGAAATCTCTACGGTTTTTTTTTGGCTTTTGCCAGAACCTTTGACCTGCATCAACCGCTCGTCTCCGTCGATCTTTTATAGCTCCGGCCATTGACGCAACTGCCGCCCCGTGCGGCCGCTGTCGAGAGGTGCGAGCATGAAGGATTTGGAGGGCGTGACACCGGGCCAGCAATACCGGGCCTTGGGGCTCAGCACGATCGCCTTCACCGTGTGCTTCGCGGTGTGGACGATCTTCTCCATCATCGGCGTGAAGATCCAACAGGACCTCGGGCTGTCCGAGACCGAGTTCGGCATCCTGGTCGCAACGCCGGTGCTGACCGGGTCGATCAGCCGTATCTTCCTGGGCGTCTGGACCGAGCAGTTCGGCGGGCGCCTGGTCTTCACCCTCCAGATGCTCACGACGGCGGTATGCACCTGGTTGCTGGCGTCGGTCGAGACCTACGAGATGTTCCTGGTCGCCGCGCTGGGCGTCGGCCTGGCGGGAGGGTCGTTCATCGTCGGGGTGGCCTATACGTCGCAGTGGTTTCCGGCCGAGAGGCAGGGCACCGCGTTGGGCATTTTCGGTGTCGGCAATGTCGGCGCCGCGGTCACCAACTTCGGTGCGCCCTTCCTGGTGATCGCCTTCGGTTGGGAGCAGACCGCGCAGATCTACGCGGTAGTTCTCGCGGTCATGGCTGTCACTTTCTACCTCCTGGCCAAGGAGGATCCGGCCACTACCACGCGCAAGAGCCGCGGCGAGAAGCCGGCCAGCACCTGGATGCAGCTCGAGCCTCTGCAGAAGCTGCAGGTATGGCGCTTCGCCACCTACTACTTCTTCGTGTTCGGGGCATTCGTGGCGCTCGCTTCTTGGCTGCCGCGCTACTATGTCGGCGCCTACGGGCTCGAGCTCGCGACTGCCGGCATGTTGGCCGCGGCCTATTCGCTGCCTGGCTCGGTGTTCCGCGCGCTGGGCGGCTGGATGTCCGACAAATGGGGCGCGCGGGCGGTGATGTATTTCACCTTCGTCGTCTCCCTAATCTGCCTGTTTATCCTGAGCTACCCCGAGACGAGCTATACGGTGACCGGGATCAAGGCGCCGATCGAGTTCACCTTCGGTGTCCCCGTCTGGCTGTTCGCGGCGCTCACCGTGATCCTCGGCTTCGTCATGTCGCTCGGCAAGGCGGCCGTCTACAAGCACATTCCCGTCTACTACCCGCACCACGTCGGTTCCGTGGGCGGTCTGGTCGGCATGATCGGCGGCCTGGGCGGCTTCGTCCTGCCCATCGTGTTCGGCGCCATGAACGACCTGATCGGGGTCTGGACGAGCTGCTTCATGCTGCTGTTCGTCCTCGTGCTGGTGAGCCTCGTGTGGATGCACGTCGCGATCCGCAGGATGGAGCGCAAGCGCTATCCCGAACTGGCCCGCGAGCGCGAGCTGTCCGATCTGCCCGAGCGGCCCGTCGAGCCCAGGTCGGCGGGCGCGGCGTCCGAATCGGCTCGGGGCGCGAAGGCGCGGCCCGCCCAATAGACCCCCAACCCGGCAGGTCCGGCGGCGGCGAATACCGCGCCGGGCCCGCCCCGAAGCGAGACAGCGGAGCTGAAGAATGGCAAGAGACTTGAAGACCTGGGATCCGGAGGACGAGGCCTTCTGGACCTCGGAAGGCAAGCGGATCGCCAACCGCAACCTCTGGATCTCGATCCCGTGCCTGCTCGTCGGGTTCGCGGTGTGGCTCTATTGGGGGATCATCACGGTCCAGATGCTCAATCTGGGCTTCCCGTTCTCGAAGGAGCAGCTGTTCACCCTGGCGGCCATCGCAGGGCTATCAGGTGCGACGCTGCGTATCCCGTCGTCCTTCTTCATCCGCATGGCGGGCGGCCGCAACACGATCTTCTTCACGACCGCGCTGCTGATCATCCCGGCGGCGGGCACCGGCATTCTGCTCCAGGATCCCAGCACGCCGCTGTGGCAGTTCCAGATCATGGCGCTGCTCTCCGGCTTCGGCGGCGGCAACTTCGCCTCGTCGATGTCCAACATCAGCTTCTTCTTCCCCAAGCGCGTCCAGGGCTATTCGCTGGGCATGAATGCCGGGCTGGGCAACTTCGGCGTCACCACCATGCAGATCGTCGTGCCGGCGGTGATGACGGTCGGCATCTTCGGCGGCGGCGCCATGGTGCTCGAGAACACCTCGGGGACGCTGATCGGCAAGATCCCGGCCGGCACCGAAACCTACATCCAGAACGCCGGCTATATCTGGGTGGTGGTGCTGATCCCGCTGGTGATCGCGGCGTGGTTTGGCATGAACAATATCGTGACCGAGCACGTCTCGCCGGGCTTGAAGTCCACCTTCGGCGCCTTCGGCAAGATCCTCGGGATGCTCGCCATCGGCCTGGTGATGGCCGCAATCGGGCTATGGCTGATGTTGCCGGCCGAGACCGGTGCTCTGGGCATCGAGCTGTCCAAGTGGATCGTCCTGCCGCTGGTGATCGCGGCCACCGTGTTCGCGCTGCGGCTGATCCCAGGCACGATCCGCAGAAGTCTCGACACCCAGTACTCGATCTTCAGGAACAAGCATACCTGGGCCATGACGGTCATCTACACGATGACCTTCGGCTCCTTCATCGGTTACGCCGCCGCCTTCGGTCTGGCGATCAAGGTGATCTTCGGCTTCCAGCACCTGATGGTCGACGGCGTGCTCACGCACGACACGCCGAATCCAGACGGGCCCAGCGCCCTGATGTACGCCTGGACCGGTCCGTTCATCGGCGCCCTCATCCGCCCCATCGGCGGCATGATCTCCGACCGCGTGGGCGGCGCGCTGGTGACCCAGATCGTCTCGGTGGTGATGGTGCTGTGCGCGCTGGGCGTCGCCTACACCATGCAGCAGGCCTACGCCTCGCCGACGCCGCAGGACTACTTCGTGCCGTTCCTGATCCTGTTCCTGATCCTCTTCGCGGCCACGGGCATCGGCAACGGCTCGACATTCCGGACGATCGCCGTGGTGTTCGACAAGGTGCAGGCCGGCCCGGTGCTGGGTTGGACCTCCGCGGTGGCCGCATATGGGGCGTTCATCATTCCCAAGGTGTTCGGCGAGCAGATCAAGGCCACGACGCCTGAATACGCGCTGTATGGCTTCGCCGCCTTCTACGCAATCTGCATCGTGATCAACTGGTGGTTCTATCTGCGCAAGAACGCCTACGTGAAGAACCCGTGATGAGGCACAACCGATGAGCCACTTCCTCGACCGACTGACCTTCTTCCGCAAGAACGAGGGCACCTTTTCCCAGGGCCACGGCCTCACCACGCACGAGGACCGGAGCTGGGAGGAGGGCTACCGGGCGCGCTGGCAGTCCGACAAGATCGTCCGCTCGACCCACGGCACTAACTGCACCGGATCGTGCAGCTGGAAGATCTACGTCAAGGGCGGGATCGTGACGTGGGAGACCCAGCAGACCGACTATCCGCGGACGCGGCCCGAGCTGCCCAACCACGAGCCGCGCGGCTGCTCGCGCGGGGCGAGCTACAGCTGGTACCTCTATTCGGGCAACCGGCTGAAATACCCGCTGGTGCGCCGGCGCCTGGTCGAGGCGTGGCGCGCGGCGCGCGCCGACAAGGCGCCGGTCGCGGCCTGGGGCTCGATCGTCGAGAACCCGCGGACCCGCGCCTCCTACACGCGGCGGCGCGGGCTGGGCGGTTTCGTGCGCGCGGACTGGGCCGAGGTCAACGAGATCATCGCCGCGGCCAACGCCTACACCATCAAGCGCCACGGGCCCGACCGGATCTTCGCCTTCTCGCCGATCCCGGCGATGTCGATGATCTCCTACGCCGCAGGCACGCGCTACGTCTCGCTGCTCGGCGGCACCTGCATGAGCTTCTACGACTGGTACTGCGACCTGCCGCCGTCGAGTCCGCAGACCTGGGGCGAGCAGACCGACGTGCCCGAGAGCGCGGACTGGTACAACTCCGGCTTCCTGATCCTGTGGGGCTCCAACGTGCCGCAGACGCGCACGCCCGACGCGCACTTCTACACCGAGGCGCGCTACCGCGGCGCCAAGTCGTGCGTGGTCTCGCCCGACTACTCGGAGGCGTCCAAGTTCGGCGACATCTGGCTGTCGCCCAAGCAGGGCACCGACGCGGCGCTGTCGATGGCGATGGGCCACGTCATCCTGCGCGAGTTCCACATCGACCGGCAGCCGGAGTATTTCGCGCAATACGCTCGCGAGTACACCGACATGCCGATGCTGGTGCGGCTGACCGAAAAGGACGGGTACTGGGTGCCCGACCGCCTGGTCCGCGCCTCGGACTTCGACGGCGCCTTCGGCCAGGACAACAACCCCGAATGGAAGGCGGTCGCGATCGACGAGAAGACCGGCGAGTACGTGGTGCCGCGCGGCTCGGTCGGCTTCCGCTGGGGCGAGCAGGGCAAGTGGAACCTCGAGCCCAAGGATGCCGAGGGCAAGGACGTCACGCTCAAGCTCACCCTCGTCGACGAGAAGGACCGCGACGACGTGGTGGAGGTCGGCTTCCCCTATTTCGGCAACCGCGAGCACGACTACTTCACCGGCACCGAGCATCCCGACGTGCTCAAGCGCAATGTCGCGGCAAAGAAAGTCCGGCTCGCCGACGGCGAGGCGCTGGTCGCCACCGTGTTCGACCTGTTCACGGCCAACTACGGCGTCGACCGGGGCCTGGGCGGCGACAACGTCGCCACGTCGTTCGACGACGACGTGCCCTACACCCCGGCCTGGCAGGAGCGGGTCACCGGCGTACCGCGCGACAAGGTGATCGCGGTGGCGCGCGAGTTCGCCTCCACCGCCGAGAAGACCGGCGGCAAGTCGATGGTCATCCTCGGGGCCGGCCTGAACCACTGGTACCACATGGACATGAACTACCGCGGCATCATCAACATGCTGGTGATGTGCGGTTGCGTGGGCCAGTCGGGCGGCGGCTGGTCGCACTATGTGGGCCAGGAAAAGCTGCGCCCGCAGACCGGCTGGCTGCCGCTCGCCTTCGCGCTCGACTGGGCCCGGCCGCCGCGGCAGATGAACTCGACCTCGGCGTGGTACGCGCACACCGATCAGTGGCGTTACGAGACGCTGGGCGTCGACGAAATCCTCTCGCCGACCGCGCCCGAGGGTCCGTGGGACGGCTCGCTGATCGACTACAACGTGCGCGCCGAGCGCATGGGCTGGCTGCCCTCTGCGCCGCAGCTCAAGACCAACCCGCTCGAGGTCGCCAAGGCGGTCGAGAAGTCGGGCAAGGAGGCCAAGGACTACGTCGCGCAGGCGCTCAAGTCGGGCGAGCTGCAAATGTCGTGCGAGGATCCTGACGATCCCGACAACTGGCCGCGCAACCTGTTCGTCTGGCGCTCCAACCTGCTCGGCTCGTCGGGCAAGGGGCACGAATACTTCCTCAAGCACCTGCTCGGCACCTCGCACGGCGTGCAGGGCAAGGATTTGGGCGAGACGGGTCACCAGAAGCCGCATGAGGTCGCCTGGCACGACGAAGCGCCGGAGGGCAAGCTCGACCTCCTGGTCACGCTCGACTTCCGCATGAACACCACCGCCGTCTATTCCGACATCGTGCTGCCGACGGCGACCTGGTACGAGAAGAACGACCTCAACACCTCGGACATGCACCCTTTCATCCACCCGCTGACCGGCGCGGTGGACCCGGCGTGGGAAACCCGCTCCGACTGGGAGATCTACAAGGGCCTCGCCAAGACCTTCTCCGAGGTCGCGCCCGAGGTGCTGGGTGTCGAGAAGGACGTGGTCCTGACCCCGATCCTGCACGACACCCCCGGCGAGATCGCGCAGGCGCTCGACGTCAAGGACTGGAAGAAGGGCGAGTGCGAGCCGATCCCAGGCAAGACCATGCCCCAAGTGGCGGTGATCGAGCGTGATTACCCCAACGTCTACAAGCGCTTCACCGCGCTCGGCCCTCTGATGTCGTCGATCGGCAACGGCGGCAAGGGCATGGCCTGGAACACCGAGCACGAGGTCGAGCAGCTGCGCCGCCTCAACGGCGGGGTGACCGACGAGGGCCCCACCAAGGGGCTGCCGCGCATCGTCTCCGACATCGACGCGACCGAGGTCATCCTGTCGCTCGCCCCCGAGACCAACGGCGCGGTCGCGGTCAAGGCGTGGGAGGCGCTGGGCAAGATCACGGGGCTCGACCACACGCATCTGGCCGTGCCCAAGGAGGACGAGAAGATCCGCTTTCGCGATCTCGTGGCCCAGCCGCGCAAGATCATCTCGTCGCCGATCTGGTCGGGGCTCGAGTCCGAGAAGGTCTGCTACAACGCCGGCTACACCAACGTGCACGAGCGCATTCCCTGGCGCACGCTCACGGGACGGCAGCAGCTCTACCAGGACCATCTGTGGATGCGCGCCTTCGGCGAGAGCCTGTGCGTCTATCGCCCGCCGATCGACACCAAGACCGTCAAGCCGATGATCGACGGCCACTCGAACGGCAATCCCGAGGTGGTGCTGAACTTCATCACGCCGCACCAGAAGTGGGGCATCCACAGCACCTACACGGACAACCTGCTGATGCTCACGCTGTCGCGCGGCGGGCCGATCGTGTGGATCTCCGAGGTCGACGCCGCCAAGGCGGGCATCGAGGACAACGACTGGATCGAGGCCTACAACACCAACGGCGCGCTCACGGCGCGCGCGGTGGTCTCCCAGCGGGTCAAGGAGGGCATGGTCCTCATGTACCACGCGCAGGAAAAGATCGTGAACGTGCCCGGCTCCGAGGTGACCGGGCAGCGCGGCGGCATCCACAACTCGGTGACCCGCGCCACGGTCAAGCCGACGCACATGATCGGCGGCTACGCCCAGCAGTCCTACGGGTTCAACTACTACGGCACGGTCGGCTCCAACCGCGACGAGTTCATCGTCGTGCGCAAGATGAACAAGGTCGACTGGCTCGAGGACCCCGAGAGCGCAACCGAATACCAGGCCGCGGCGGGCGAGTGACCGCCGCGACCCCGACAAGGAGCATACCGCGATGAAGATCCGCGCTCAGATCGTGATGGTGCTGAACCTCGACAAGTGCATCGGGTGTCACACCTGCTCGGTGACCTGCAAGAACGTCTGGACCAACCGCGAGGGCCAGGAATACGCCTGGTACAACAACGTCGAGACCAAGCCCGGCATCGGCTATCCCAAGGACTGGGAGAACCAGACGCGCTGGAACGGCGGATGGGTCCGCGAGAAGAACGGCAAGATCCGGCCCAAGATGGGCGGCAAGTGGCGCATCCTCGCCAAGATCTTCGCCAACCCGGACCTGCCGGAGATCGACGACTATTACGAGCCGTTCACCTTCGACTACGAGCACCTGCAGACCGCGCCCGACATGAAGGCCGCACCCACCGCGCGGCCGCGCTCGCTAATCACCGGCGAGCGCATGCAGCGCATCGAGTGGGGCCCCAACTGGGAGGAGATCCTGGGCGGCGAGTTCTCGAAACGCTCCAAGGACTACAACTTCGAGGGCATCCAGAAGGAAATCTACGGACAGTTCGAGAACACCTTCATGATGTACCTGCCCAGGCTGTGCGAGCACTGCCTGAACCCGACTTGCGTGGCGTCGTGCCCATCGGGCGCGATCTACAAGCGCGAGGAGGACGGCATCGTCCTGATCGACCAGGACAAATGCCGCGGCTGGCGCATGTGCGTCTCGGGCTGCCCGTACAAGAAGATATACTACAACTGGGCGACCGGAAAGTCGGAGAAGTGCATCCTGTGCTATCCGCGCATCGAGGTCGGCCAGCCGACGGTGTGCTCGGAGACCTGCGTCGGCCGCATTCGCTATCTCGGTGTCGTGCTCTACGACGCCGACCGCATCGAGGAGGCGGCCAGCACCGAGGATCCGCAGGATCTTTACGAGTCGCACCTCTCGATCTTCATGGATCCCAACGATCCCGAGGTCCGCGCCCAGGCGCGCCGCGACGGCGTGACCGAGGCCTGGCTCGAGGCGGCGCAGCGCTCGCCGATCTGGAAGATGGCGATGGAGTGGAAGGTCGCCTTCCCGCTGCACCCCGAATACCGGACCCTGCCGATGGTCTGGTACGTGCCGCCGCTCTCGCCGATTCAATCGGCGGCGGAGGCCGGCAGCATCTCCGCCCAGGACGGGATGCCCGACGTGCGCTCGCTGCGCATCCCGCTGCGCTATCTCGCCAACATGCTCACCGCGGGCGACGAGGAGCCGGTGGCCAGGGGGCTCGAGCGGATGCTGGCGATGCGCTCCTACATGCGCGCCAAGACGGTCGACGGCGTCATCGACGAGGCGATTCCGAAGCGCGTCGGACTGACCGCCGCCCAGATCGAGGAGATGTACCAACTCATGGCCATCGCCAACTACGAGGATCGCTTCGTCATCCCGACCGTGCACCGCGAGGTCAACGAGGATGCCTATCACCTTCGGGGCGAGTGCGGCTTCTCGTTCGGCAACGGCTGCTCGGGCGGCATGAGCGAGACCAACCTGTTCGCCAAGCCCTCGCGGCCCGGCGCAATTCCGTCGAAGGTGGGGTGAGCCATGGCGATCAAGACGCTCAGGGTGCTCAGCGCGCTGCTGTCCTACCCGACCGAGGCGCACCGCGCCGCGGGGCCGGAGATGCGTGCGGCATTGGAGGAGGAGGGGCTGATCCCGGCGCAGGTGCTGCGGCGGGTGCTCGACCTCGTCCGGCAGTACGAGACCCGCGACCTGCTCGACCTGCAGGAGCGCTACGTGCTGCTGTTCGACCGCACGCGCTCGCTGTCGCTGCACCTGTTCGAGCACGTCCACGGCGAGAGCCGCGACCGCGGCCAGGCGATGGTCGACCTCCTGCGCATGTACGAGGAGGCCGGGTTGCAGCCGGACCCGAGCGAGCTGCCCGACTTCCTGCCCATGTTCCTCGAGTACCTCTCGGTCCAGCCGGCCGACCGCGCGCTCGAGTTTCTGGGCCAGCCGCTGCACGTGATCGTCGCCTTGCGCGAGCGCCTGGCCAAGCGCAAGTCGGACTACGCGGCGGTGTTCCACGCCCTCGAGGCGCTGGCGCGCGGCGAGGTCGACGCGGAGAGCCTGGCCGCCGCCCGAGCGGAGCCGGACGACGACCCCGAGGATCTCGAGGCGCTCGACGCGGCGTGGGAGGACCAACCGGTCACCTTCGGTCCAGGCGACGCGCAGACCGACGGTTGCCCGCGGGTGGCCGATATCCTCAAGCGCATGGACGCTCCCCAGGCGCCCGGCGGCACCCAATGACTTCCGTTCGAGGGAACCACGACGATGGCTGACTTCCTCAACCACCTCGTTTTCGGGCTCTACCCGTACTTCTGCGCCACGGTGTTCCTGGTGGGCTCGCTCATCCGGTTCGACCGCGAGCAGTACACGTGGCGCTCGGGCTCGTCGCAGCTCCTGCGCCGGCGCCAGCTGATCTGGGGCAGCGTGCTGTTCCACGTCGGCATCCTGATCGTGTTCATCGGTCATCTGGTGGGCTTGCTGACCCCCATCGCGGTGTTCGACTGGATCGGGATCTCGCACACGGCCAAGCAGCTCATGGCGATCGTCGTGGGCGGCGTGGCCGGCGCGGCGTGCTTCGTCGGCATGACGATGCTGATCCACCGGCGCCTGTTCGACGCGCGCATCCGCAAGACCAGCACCTTCTCCGACATCGCGATCCTGCTCCTGCTCTACGTCCAGTTGATCCTGGGGCTGGCCACCATCGGCATCTCGGCCCAGCACCTGGACGGCGGAGAGATGATCAAGTTCATGACCTGGGCGCAGATGATCGTCACCTTCCAGGGCGGCGCCGCGCTCCTGGTCGCCGACGCGCATTGGATGTTCAAGCTGCATCTGTTCCTGGGCATGACCGTGTTCCTGGTGTTCCCGTTCACGCGCCTGGTGCACGTCTGGAGCGCGCCGGTCTGGTATCTCGGCCGCACGGGCTACCAGGTCGTGCGCACGCGCAAGGCGCGCCACTCGGCAATTCCGGCGAAGTGAGGGTCGGGCGATGAGCGACGCGATCACGGTGAACGACGAGCCCATCTCGGCCGACGAGATCGCCGCCGAAGCGCAGCATCACCCGGCCGGGACGGCGCAGGAGGCCTGGGACGCAGCGGCCGAGGCGCTGGTGGTGCGCCAGGTGCTGCTCCAGGAGGCGCGCCGCCGCTGCATCGTGCCGCACCAGCGCACCGACGCCCGCGGCCGGCGCGAGCTGGAAGAGGAGGCAATGATCCGCGAACTGTTGCAGGACGCGGTCGAGGCCGCTGCGCCCAGCGAGGCGGAATGCCGGGACTACTACGAGGAGAACCCGGAGCGCTTCCGCAGCCCGGACCTGTTCGAGGCCTCGCACATTCTGTTCGCCGCATCTCGCGGCGAGGTCGAACGCTACGCCCAGGCCGTCGAAGCGGCGAAGTCGGCGATCGCCGCGCTCAGCGACGCGCCGGAGCTGTTTCCGCAGATGGCGCGCGAGTTGTCGGACTGCTCCTCGGCCTCTTCGGGGGGCCATCTCGGCCAGATCGGCCGCGGCGACACCGTGCCCGAGTTCGAAACCTTCCTGTACAGCCTGGAGGAGGGGCAGCTTTGCCCCGTGCCGGTCAAGACGCCCTTCGGGGCGCATGTGCTGTGCCTGCACAAGCGCATTCTGGGCCGGCCGCTGCCCTACGAGGCGGTGCGCGAGCGGATCGAGCAGTACCTCGCCGACCGCGCCTGGCGTCATGCCCTCGCACAGTGGATCGGCGAGCGCGTCGCCGCCGCGCGTGTCGAAGGCTTCCAGGTGACCGACCCGGTACGCAGTTTCGGCTGAGCTTCCACCGCGCGAGGGTCGTGCCGAGAGCGGGCGGGTTCTCGGCGCCGAGCCTCCTTGCTAAAGTCCGGCCCAACGAGGCCAAGGAGCGGCGGAACACGATCCGCCGCCGCGGGGAGCAACGCGATGAAAGTCACCAAAGTCAACGGCGTCCATCTCCACTACCGCGAGGACGGCGATCCCGATGGCGTGCCGCTGGTGTTCGTCAACTCGTTGGGCACCGACTTGCGCGCCTGGGGCCGCGTCGTCGAACGGCTGGGCGGGGGCTTTCGCATCATCCGCTATGACAAGCGCGGCCACGGCCTGTCCGAAGCGACGCCCGCGCCATACGCGATGGACGAGCATGTCGCCGACCTGGCAGCGCTGATGGAGAGTTGCGAGGTCGACCGCGCGGTGGTGTGCGGCATCTCGGTGGGCGGCATGATCGCACAGGGGCTCGCCGCGGCGCATCCCGGACGGGTGCGCGCCCTGGTGTTGTGCGACACCGGCCACCGGATCGGCACCACGGAGGCGTGGAACGACCGCATCGACGCGATCCGCGCGGGCGGCATCGAAGCCATGGCCGACGCCATCGTCGAGCGCTGGTTCTCGGAGCGGTTCCGGGCCGAGCGCGCGGAAGAGGTGGTGGGCTGGCGCAACATGCTGGTGCGCACGACCGTCGACGGCTACACCGGGACGTCCGCGGCGATTCGCGACACGGACCTCACCGAGCAGGCACGCGCGATCGCCGCGCCCACGCTGTGCCTGTGCGGCACCGCGGACATGGCCACCACGCCCGAGCTGGTGCAGGAACTGGCAAGCCTGATCGACGGGGCCCGCTACGAGCCGATCGAGGGGGCCGGCCACCTGCCATGCATCGAGATGCCGGACGAGATGGCGGCGCTGATCGGTAGCTTCGCGCGCGAGGCCGCGGGCTGAGGCACGCGCCGGTCAGATTGACGCAGTGATGCGCGCGGGGCGCCCGCCTATGATCGAGGCAACCGGTGCCGGAGCGGTCGAGGTCGGCGCGCGGGAGGAGGCGAATGGCTGAGGACCGATACGACGCCGGGATGCGCGTGCGCCGCGCGGTGCTGGGCGACGAGCATGTCGACCGGGCGCAGGCGCGCACGACGGAGGTCGATGCCGATTTCCAGCGCTTCATCACCGAAGGCGCCTGGGGCTCGGTGTGGACCCGGCCCGGCATCTCGCGGCGCGAGCGCAGCATGTTGACCGTGGCGCTGCTCGCCGCGCTGGGGCACTGGGAGGAGCTGGCGATGCACCTGCGCGCCACGCGCAACACCGGCGCCTCGGTCGACGATATCCGCGAGGCGCTGTTCCACGTGGCCGTCTATGCGGGCGTGCCCGCGGCCAATCGCGCCTTCGCCATCGCCAAGGACGTGCTCGGCGGCGACGCCGCCCAACAAGGGGAGAGTGGAAGGGAATGACCGTTCACTACGGCTATACACGGCGCGACTTGGCGGACCATCCGCCCTATGTGTTCCCGGACTACAAGTCCACGGTGCTGCGCGGGCCGACCAAGCCGCTGGTGCCGATCGACCCGTCGCTGACCGAGCACACGGGCCCTGTGTTCAACCACGACGACATCGGCCCGCTGGACCATGACCTGACCCGCAACGCGGTGCGCAACGGCGAGCCGATCGGCGAGCGCATCATCGTCACCGGCCAGGTCAAGGACGCCGACGGACGCGGCGTGCCGGGCACCCTGGTCGAAATCTGGCAGGCCAACGCCTGCGGACGCTACATTCACCTGCGCGACCAGCACGACGCGCCGCTCGACCCCAACTTCCTGGGCGCGGGCCGCTGTGTCACCGACGCACAGGGGCGCTATCGTTTCCTCACGGTCAAGCCCGGTGCCTATCCGTGGCCCAACCACTACAACGCCTGGCGGCCCAACCATATTCATTTCTCGCTGATCGGGCCGACCTTCACCACGCGCCTGGTGACCCAGATGTATTTCCCGGGCGATCCGCTGCTCGACCTCGATCCGATCTTCCTGGGCACCCCGGCCCGTGCGCGCGACCGGTTGATCGCCGACTTCTCGATCGACGTGACCGAGGAGGCCTATGCGCTGGGCTATGTCTTCGACATCGTGCTGCGGGGGCGCCTCGAGACCCCGCGGGAGAACTGAGCCATGGCGTCGAACGAGACTCCGTCACAGACGGTCGGACCCTATTTTGCCTACGGCCTGACCGCCGAGCAGTACAACTATCCGTTCGACCAGGTCGCCACTGCCCAGGTCGCCAAGGAGGGCACCGAAGGCGAGCGCATCCGGATCGTCGGGCGGGTGCTGGACGGCGAGGGCAACGCGGTGGACGACGCCATGATCGAGGTCTGGCAGGCCAACGCCCACGGCCGCTACAACCACCCGGCGGACGACCGCACGGACAACCTGCTCGACCCCGAGTTCAAGGGCTTCGGGCGGGTCGGCACCGGCACCGATCCCGAGAACCGGTTCGTCATCGACACGGTGAAGCCCGGCGCGCGCGGCGACGGCCAGGCGCCGCACATCTCCGTCATCGTGTTCATGCGCGGGCTTTTGACCCACGCCTTCACCCGCATCTATTTTTCCGACGAGGCGGAGGCCAACGCGGCCGACCCGGTGCTGGCGAAGGTCGACGAGGCGCGGCGCGACACGCTGATCGCGCGGCGCGACGAGACCCTGGCCGGCACGGTCTATCGGTTCGACATCCACATGCAGGGCGACAGGGAAACGGTGTTCTTCGATGTCTGAGGCGGCGCATGCCTGAGTTCGGGTCCCTGCACGACGCCATCGCCGCCAATGTGCGCGACGGCGACACGGTGGCGATGGAGGGGTTCACCCACCTGATCCCCTTCGCCGCGGCGCACGAGGTCATCCGGCAGGAGCGCAAGGACCTGGCGCTGATCCGGATGACGCCCGACCTGATCTACGACCAGATGATCGGCATGGGCTGCGCGCGCAAGCTGACCTTCTCGTGGGGCGGCAATCCGGGCGTGGGCTCGCTGCGCCGGCTGCGCGACGCGGTGGAAAACGGCTGGCCCAACCCCATCGAGGTCGACGAACACTCGCACGCGGCGCTCGCCAACGCCTACGAGGCCGGGGCGGCGGGGCTGCCCTTTGCCATGTTCCGCGGCTATATCGGCGCCGAGCTGGCCGAGGTGAACCCGAACATCAAATCGGTCGAGTGCCCGTTCACCGGCGAGACGCTGGCCGCGGTGCCGGCGATCAAGGCGGACGTGGCCGTGATCCACGCGCTCAAGGCCGACCGCAAGGGCAACGTGCTGCTCGAAGGCATCGTCGGCGTGCAGAAGGAGGCGGTGCTGGGCGCCGAGCGTTCGGTGGTGACGGTCGAGGAGGTGGTCGACGAGCTCGACGCCGCCAGTCCCAATTCGGTCATCCTGCCGCACTGGACGGTGGGCGCCATCGCCGAGGTGCCGGGCGGTGCGCACCCGTCCTACGCTCACGGCTACTACAAGCGCGACAACGGCTTCTACAAGGCCTGGGATCCGATCGCCGCGGACCGCGACGCCTTCAAGGCGTGGATGAAGGCCCATGTGCTCGACGCCGGGCCGGAAGCCTTCGCCAAGCACGCCCGCAGCGCCGCCTGACGACCGGGCGGGGGAGGAGAGCATGCAGTACAGCTCGCGTGAGATGATGTCGGTGACCGCCGCCAAGGCGCTGACCAACGACGATGTCTGCTTCGTCGGCATCGGCCTGCCCTCGGAGGCATGCAACCTGGCGCGGCTAACCCACGCGCCCGACCTGACACTGATCTACGAGTCGGGCACCATCGCGACCAAGCCCGACGTGCTGCCGCTGTCGATCGGCGACGGGGAGCTGTGCGAGACCGCGCTGACCACGGTCTCGGTGCCCGAGATGTTCCGCTACTGGCTGCAGGGCGGGCGCATCACGGTAGGCTTCCTGGGCGCGGCGCAGCTCGACCGCTTCGGCAACATCAACACCACCGTGGTGGGCGACTACGCCAAGCCCAAGGTGCGGCTGCCCGGCGGCGGCGGTGCCCCCGAGATCGCCACCTCCTGCGGCGAGATCTTCATCGTCATGCCGCAGACCGCGCGCGGCTTCGTCGAGAAGATCGATTTCGTCACCTCTCTGGGCCACGGCGAGGGCGGCGACTACCGGCGGCGCCTGGGCGTGACCACCAAGGGGCCGTCCAGGCTGGTCACCGACCACTGCGTGTGGGAGCCGCATCCCGAGACGCGGGAGTTCATGGTCACCTTGATCCATCCCGGCGTGACGCGGGAGCAGATCGAGGATAACACCGGCTGGGCGGTGCGCTACGCCGACGAGGTGGCAGAGACGCCCGAGCCCGACGCCGAGTCGCTCGAGGCCCTGCGCGAGCTCAAGGCGCGCACCGACAAGGCCCACGGCGCCCAGGGCCAGGGCCAGGCGGCCTGAGCGCCGCGCCCATGGCGGTCTCGGCACTCGATTCGATCCTTCATGGCGGGCTCCTGTCCGACCCCGACGCCGCGGCGCTCTTCGCCGACGCGGCCGAGGCGCGGGCGATGCTCGACTTCGAGGCTGCCCTGGCGCGGGCGGAGGCGCGCTGCGGCGTGATTCCCGATGACGCGGCCGAGGCGATCGCGACGGCTGCCCAGGCGCTGGAGCCGGACCTCGACGCGCTAGGCGCCGAGGAGGCACGCAGCGGCGTCAGCGTGCCGGCGCTGGTCACTCAGCTTCGCCGGACGGCCGGCGCTGAGGCCGGCCAGTATGTCCATTGGGGTGCCACCAGCCAGGACGCGATCGATACTGCGCTGGTGCTGCGCCTGCGGTCGCTGTGCGACCTGCTCGACGCCCGCTTGGCGGCGCTTGCCGGTGCGCTGGCGGAGCAGGCCGAAGCGCATCGCGGCACGGTGATGGCCGGGCGCACCCGCTCGCAACAGGCCAGCCCCACGACCTTCGGCCTCAAGATCGCCGGCTGGTTGGCGCCGCTCGTGCGACACCGAGCGCGACTCGCGGAGCTGCGGCCGCGGCTCCTGGTGGTGCAGCTCGGCGGCGCGGCGGGCACGCTGGCGGCGCTCGGCGACGACGGGGTCGCCGTGATGGAGGCGCTGGCCGGAGAGCTGGACCTGGGCTGCCCGCCCATGCCCTGGCACGGCCAACGCGACGGCGTGGGCGAACTGGCCGGCTGGCTCGCGCTGGTCACGGGCACGCTCGGCAAGATGGGCCAGGATCTGGTCCTCCTGGCGCAGACCGAGGTCGGCGAAGTACGCGCGGGCGAGGGCGGCGCCTCGTCGACCATGCCGCACAAGTCGAACCCGGTGGCGGCCGAGATGCTGGTTGCGCTGGCGCGGCTCAATGCGGGGCTCGCCGGGACCATGCATCAGGCGGCGATCCAGGAGCACGAGCGCGGCGGCCCGGGCTGGACCGTCGAATGGGCCGCCCTGCCGCAGATGGCGGTGGCTGCCGCGGCGGCGCTGCGCCACGCCGAAGCTCTGGCACGCGTGCTCGAGGTGGATGCCGAGCGGATGGCGGCCAATCTCGCAGCCTCCAACGGGTTGGTGCTGGCCGAGGCCGCGTCGTTCGCGCTGGCCGCGCACATGCCGCGCGCCGACGCGCAGGCGATCGTCAAGGCGGCAGGGATCGAGGCCGCCGCCGCCGACGGCCATTTGATGGACGTGCTCGCCGGCAAGACCCTCGACGTGCCCGTCGACTGGGCGGCGCTCAAGGACCCTGCGTCCTATCTCGGGGCCGCCGACGGGCTGATCGACCGCGTGCTCGACTCCCACAAGGTCGGCCCAAGATAGAGCGGTGGCGTCCGATGGACGCCAGCCACTGCCCCTGACCACGCCCTGCCTGGCGGCCGCGCCGATATGGCCATGGGGCGACGTGGTTCTCGGCCGCCTGCGTCCCA
>CAZMTC010000049.1:17592-19236 GCA_964569105.1 uncultured Alphaproteobacteria bacterium
GCGGCTGAAATTGCGTCGCGCCTCCGTTGAACGCGCGCCCGTCCGCGGGTTAGAAACCGGCGCTCCCGAAATTCGAGCCGGCGCGAGGATCAGGCATGGCCGAGTACGTCTATGTGATGAACCGGGTGAACAAGATCTTCCCCGGCGGCAAGCAGGTGCTGAAAGACATCTCGTTGAGCTTCCTGCCCGGCGCCAAGATCGGCGTGCTGGGGCTCAACGGCGCCGGTAAGTCGACGCTGCTCAAGGTGATGGCCGGGCTCGACCAGGACATCTCGGGTGAGGCCTGGCCGGCCAAGGGCATCTCGATCGGCTATCTGCGCCAGGAGCCCGAACTCGACGAGTCGAAGGACGTGCTGGGCAACGTCATGGACGGCGTGGCCGAGACCCAGGCGCTGCTTGACCGCTTCAACGAGGTCTCGGCGCGCTTCGCCGAGGAGCTGTCCGACGACGAAATGAACGATTTGATCGCCGAGCAGGCGGAGCTGCAGGAGAAGATTGACGCCGCCGACGCCTGGGACCTGGACCGCAAGGTCGAGATCGCCATGGACGCGCTGCGCTGCCCGCCGGGCGAGGCCGAGGTCTCCAAGCTGTCGGGCGGCGAGCGGCGGCGCGTGGCGCTGTGCCGGCTGCTGCTCTCCAACCCCGACATGCTGCTGCTCGACGAGCCGACCAACCATCTCGACGCCGAGTCGGTGGCCTGGCTCGAGCGCTACCTGGAAAATTTCCCGGGCACCGTGGTGGCGGTGACCCACGACCGTTACTTCCTCGACAACGTGGCGGGCTGGATTCTCGAGCTCGACCGCGGGCGGGGCATTCCCTACAAGGGCAACTACTCGGGCTGGCTCGAGCAGAAGCAGAAACGCCTGGCCCAGGAGGAGCGCGAGGAAAAGGCGCGCCAGCGCACGCTCGCGCACGAGCTCGAATGGGTGCAGGCCTCGCCCAAGGCGCGCCAGGCCAAGCAGAAGGCGCGCATCACGGCCTACGAGGACCTGCTCTCCCAGGCCAAGGACCGCGCGCCCGACAGCGCCCAGATCGTCATTCCCGCCGGCCCCCGGCTGGGCGACCTGGTGGTCGAGGCCGACGGCGTGCGCAAGGGCTTCGGCAACCATCTCCTGATCGACGAACTGTCCTTCAAGCTGCCGCCGGGCGGCATCGTCGGCATCGTCGGGCCCAACGGCGCGGGCAAGACGACGCTGTTCCGGATGATCGTCGGGCAGGAGACGCCCGATGCCGGCACGCTGCGCGTCGGCGACACGGTCACGCTCGGCTATGTCGACCAGTCGCGCGACACGCTCAAGGCCGACGCCACCGTGTGGGAGGAGATCTCGGACGGCGAGGACGTGATCGAGCTGGGCAAGCGCACGGTACAATCCCGCGCCTATGTCGGCGCCTTCAACTTCCGCGGCGGCGACCAGCAGAAGAAGGTCGGCCAGCTCTCGGGCGGCGAGCGCAACCGCGTGCACCTGGCCAAGATGCTGAAGTCGGGCGCCAACCTGCTGCTGCTCGACGAGCCGACCAACGACCTCGACGTCGATACGCTGCGCGCGCTCGAAGACGCGCTGCTCGACTTCGCCGGCTCGGTCATGGTGATCAGCCACGACCGCTGGTTCCTCGACCGCATCGCCACCCACATCCTCGCCTTCG
>CAZMTC010000050.1:0-321 GCA_964569105.1 uncultured Alphaproteobacteria bacterium
CCGTCAGAGACAAAATGTTCTGGGAACGCTTGGTTTGGGCGCGCCGCCATTGTGGCGCCGGCGGCCGGCGCGACGTCGCGTCCCGAAACGGCCCCGAACGGAAGACGCCCGGCCCCTCGCGGGACCGGGCGCCTCGAACGCGCCGTTCCGGGCGGCCTACTCGCGGTTGCCGAAGAGCTGCAGCAGGAACAGGAACATGTTGATGAAGTCGAGGTAGAGCGACAGCGCGCCCATCAGGGCGGCCTTGCTCACCATCTCCCCCGTACCGGCGATCTGAAGGTAGGTGTTCTTGATCTTCTGGGTGTCGTAGGCGGTCAGGCC
>CAZMTC010000050.1:331-19107 GCA_964569105.1 uncultured Alphaproteobacteria bacterium
GAAGACCAGCACGCCGATCACCGAGATCACGAAGTCGAGCATCTCGCTGTCCAGGAACCAGTTGACCACCATCGCGATGATGATGCCGATCAGGCCCATGAACAGGAACGAGCCCCAGCCCGAGATGTCGCGCTTGGTGGTGTAGCCGTAGAGGCTCATCGCCGCGAACATCGAGGCGGTGATGAAAAACACCTTGCCGATCGACACGTCGGTATAGGTCCACACGATCGGTGCGAGCCCGATGCCCAGGATGCCGGCGAAGGCCCAGTAGGTCGCCTGCGCGGCGCCGAAGCTCATCTTGTGGATGCGGAAGCCCAGGAAGAACACCATGGCCAGCGGCGCGAACAGCGCGATCCAGCCCAGGATGTTCATCGCCCCCGTGGCGGGATCGAAGAAGATCTGCCTCACCGCCGGCACCGTGGCCACGATGTAGGCCACCGCGCCGGTGAGCGCGAGCCCGCCCACCATGTAGTTGTAGACCCGCAGCATATGGGCGCGCAGGCCCTCGTCGACCGCCTCGGCCGCGGCGCCCGTCCTGGCGCCGTATTGCTGCTGCGTGCGGATGTTGTCGACCATGTCGTTCTGCTCCCTCGGAACGGTTGGAAACCTCATAAACCAACCCAGCGATTAAATGGGATGCCGGGGCTGGAAATCAACGAAAACCCGAAGGCTCAGGCACCGACCGCCTGCACTGCGGGCAGCGCCGTCACTGTACGCTCGGCGGGGAACGCGATCGTTGCGTCGGTGCCTTCACCCGGCGTGCTCGCGAGCTCCAGCCGCCCGCCATGCGCTTCGGCGAAGGAATTGACCAGCGGCAGGCCCAGGCCGGTGCCGGCATGGCGGCGGGTGAAAGCGCTGGCGACCTGACCGAACGGGGTGAGGACCTTCGGTATGTCTTCCGCGGCGATGCCGATCCCAGTGTCGCGCACGCCCAGCACGAAGCCGCCGTCCTCCCCGAGGCGGGTGTAGAGCGTCACCGTCCCGCCCTCGGGCGTGAACTTGACCGCGTTCGAGAGCAAGTTGAGTAACATCTGCTTGACCATGCGCTCGTCGCCCTGCAGCCGGGCGTCGCCATGGCCGAACTCGGCTTCGACCTCGACCTGCGCCTCGGCCGCGCGCGGCTGCACCAGGCGCAGCGAGGCGCGGGCGACGTGCTCGACCGGCAGCTCGGCGTCGTCGAGTTCGATCTTGCCGGCCTCGACCTTGGCAACGTCGAGGATGTCGCAGATCAGCGACAGCAGGTGGGTACCGCTCTCGTGGATGTCGTGCGCGTAGTCGCGGTACTTCTCCACGCCGATGGCGCCGAACAGCTCGGCCTTCAGGATCTCCGAGAAACCGATAATGGCGTTGAGCGGCGTGCGCAGCTCGTGGCTCATGTTGGCCAGGAACTCGGACTTGGCGCGGTTGGCGATCTCGGCGCTTTCCTTGGCCTCGCGCAGCGCGCGCTTGTGCGCTTCCATCGCCGTGACGTCTTCGTAGATCGCCAGGCTGCCGCCGCCGGCGAGCGGGCTGTGGAACACCTTCATGGTCCGCCCGCCCACGGCGTCCACCACCACCGTGCCCTCCTTGCGCATGCGCGACAGCTCCAGCCGCTCCTCGATGCGGCGGGCGATCTCCGCCTCGGACCAGCCCAGCAGGGCGCCGTCATGGCGGATCATTTCGGCCAGGTGTGCGCCGCACGCGAACAAGTCCGGCGGCCGGTCGAACATGCGCATGTAGCGGTCGTTGCAAATCAACAGCCGCTGGTTCTCGTCGAACATCGCCAGGCCGTGCGACATGTGCTCGAGCGCGGCGTCGAGCATGCGGTTCTTCTCCGCCAGCTCCTCGCTCAGCGCGGTCAGCTCCGCCTCGCGGGTGCGCAGCTCGGTGATGTCGGTGAGCACCGCCACGGCCTGCACGAACCGCCCCTCGCTGTCGCGCTCGACGAAGCTCGACACCAACACGTCGAGCCGCTCGCCGTTCTTCTTCAGGTAGGAACGCGGCCGGTCCAGCGTCGGCGCCTGCTCGACCAGGCCCTTGGCGCCGCCGTTGCGCTCGACCTCGGCGCGGCAGTCCTCGGCCATGAAGTCCGTGGGCGGCCGGCCCAGGACCTCCTCCCGGCCGTAGCCCATCTTGCGCAGCCAGTGGTCGGAGACGCTGAGGATCCGGCCCTCGGCGTCGAGCGCGTGCATCATCGCCGGGGTGTTGTCGTAGAGCGAGCGCAGCCGCGCCTCGCTCTCGGCGATCGCCTGCTCGCGCTCCTTGAGCTCGGTCACGTCGGTGCGTAACCCGACCCGCGCGCCGCCGCGCATGGTGTGCTCGCGCGCCCGGATCCAGCGCCCGCTGCGGGTGCGATAGATGTCAGCCTGCCCGGTCCCGGAGCGGTGCGCCGCGAGCCGCCGGGCGAAGATCTCGTCGGGCGTGCCCGGCATACCCTCGGCCCACAGACTCTGCTCGAAGACCGCGGCGTGCAGTATGTCGACATAGGGCGTGCCCGGCACCAGCCGGCCGGCGATCGGCGCGTAGAGCTCGCGGACCGGCCGGTTGGCCAGCACCAGCCGGTCCTCCTGGTCGAACAGCAAGAAGCCGTCGCCGATGGCGTCGATGGCGTCGCGCAGCCGGTGCTCGATACCCTCGCGGCGGACCTCGCGCCGCCAGCTCAGCACCGCCGCCGCGGACAGCGCGATGGCCGCCCCGATCAGCCAGCCGGTCGGCCCGCCGCCGGGTCGCGCCACGAGGGTGCCGCCCACGCCGCCCAGCGCCGCGGCCGTGACGTACCAGAAGCTTGGCGAATACAGCACGCGTCGCGCCGCGTTGTTGAACGCCGCACGCCAGCCGGTGATACCGGTGCGCTGCTCGATCGACTCGGCCATCCGCCTCTCGGGCAAAGCTTGTTCCGACGGGAAAAAACCTTGGAATTCCCCATCCTCAGGCTATGCATCGGGTCGTAAACGATGGCTTAACGCCCGGGCCCTCCGGCCGAATGGACCGGCGCGCTCAGTCGTTGCGCAGCAGCGGCGCCGCCTTGTGCGACAGCGCCCGCCAGGTGCCGGCGAGCCCCAGCAGCACCGTCGCCGCCGTGCACGCCGCCACGGTCGTGGCCACCACCGAGGGCACGAACACCCAGTTCGCCTTCATCACCGCGGTGACCACGAAATAGGCCGCGACCGTGCCCAGAACCGCCGCGACCGCCGCCGCCGCCAGGCCCAGCAGGCCGAACTCGATGGCGAAGACCTGCAGCACCCGTCCCCGCGTCGCGCCGAGCACCTTGAGCACGACCGCGTCGTAGATCCGCCGCCGGTGCTCCGACGCCAGCGCGCTCGCCAGCACCAGTGTCCCGGCGAGCAGCGTCACCGCGGCCGTGCCGCGCACGGCCATCGAGATCCGGTTGAAGAGGTCGCTCACCGTCTCCAGCACCTCCTTGACCCGTACCGCCGAGACGTTGTCGAAGCGCGCCGCCACCGCGTCGAGCACCGCCTGCTCGGCGCTGTCCGACGTGCGCACCGTGGCGATGTGGGTGTGCGGCGCCGTCTCCAGCGTGCCCGGCGCGAAGATCACGGTGAAGTTCATCGACAGGTCCGACCAGTCGACCTGCCGAAGATTGGCGATCCGACCCTCGATCCGCCGGCCCAGCACGTCGAAGGTCAGCGTGTCGCCGATCTCGAGCCCCATGCCGCGCGCCAGGTCGGCGGTAAACGAGATCAGCGGCGGCCCGTCGTAATCCGCCGGCCACCACTCGCCCGCGACCACCTCGGCGTTGGCGGGGGGCTCGGCCGAATAGGTCAGCCCGCGCTCGGATTCGAGCGCCCAATCCTGCTCGGTCTCGACCTGGTCCGCAGGCATGCCGTCGACTGCCACGATCCGCGCGCGCAGCATCGGCATGCGCTCGACCGCCTGCACGCCGTCGATGCCGGCCAGCAGCGTCTCGAACGGCTCGACCTGGTCGGGCTGGATGTCGATGAAGAAATAGTCGGGTGCCGCTTCGGGCAGCCGCTCGCGCACCTGCCGGTCCAGATTTGCCTGGATCAGCGCCACCGTGACCAGCACGGTCAGCCCGACGCCCAGCGACAGCACCACGCTCGGCGTCGGCGCCCCGGGCCGGTGCAGGTTGGCCAGTGCCAACCGCCACGCTGCACCGCCGCGTCGTGGACCCGAAGCGTGCGCGGCCAACCTCATGATCCCCGCCGCCGCCACGCGCAGCGCCGCCAGAGTGCCGACCGCGCCTGCGACGAACCACAGCGCCAGCACGCGGTCCGCCGCCGTCACCACCGCGAGCGCCGCCAGCGCCGCGGCGGCCGCGCCGATCAGCGCCAGATCGCGCCGGCCGACATGGCGGGCCGGCGCCACCAGCTCGCGGAACAGCCGCGCCGCCGGCACCTCGCGCGCGCCGGCCAGCGGCCACAGCGAGAACACCAGCGCCGTGAGCAGCCCGAACGCCGCCGCCAGCGCCAGCGGCCCGGCATAGACCCCGATGCGCAGGCTCACCGGCAGCAGCTCGCCCAACAGGCCGCCCAGCGCCCATGGCGCCGCCGCCCCCACGGCCAGCCCGATCGCCGTGCCCAGCGCCGCCAGGACGCCGATCTGCACCATGTAAATCCGGAACACCAGCGCCGCCGGCGCGCCCAGCGTCTTGAGCGTGGCGATGGTCGGCGCCCGGCCGTCGAGATAGCTCTTCACCGCATTGGCCACGCCCACCCCGCCGACCAGCAGCGCGGTGAGCCCGACGAGCGTGAGATAGAGCGTCATCCGGTCGATCATCTCGCGCAGCCCCTCGCCGGCGTCGGACAGGTCCCGCACCCGCCACGCGGCCTCGGGCAAGGCCGCGTCCAGCTCCGCCTGCCACGCCGCGGGGTCCGCCCCCGGCGGCAGCTTCACGAGATAGTGGTAGTGGATCAGGCTGCCCGGCTGGATCAGCCCGGTCGTGTCCAGCGCGCCGCGCGCCATCATCAGCCGCGGTCCCCAGATGGCGATGCCGGTGCCGCGGTCCGGCTCGCGCTCGATCACGCCACGGATCGCCAGCTCCGCTTCGCCCACGCGCAGCACATCACCCACCCGGAGCCCGAGTCGGTGCAGCACGCCCCGCTCGACCACCGCACCCCAGCGCCCGTCGCGCCGCTCGAGCGCTCCGTCCAGCCCACCGCCGTCGGCCAGCCGCACCGCGCCGTAGAGCGGATAGGCGCCGTCCACCGCCTTCACCTCGACCAGCATGCGCCCGGCGGCACCGTTCTCCGCTGCCGCCGGCCGCGCCATGGCGCGCAGCACCGCCGTGCGCGCGATCGTGGCGTGTTCGTCGAGCCAGCTCTGCTGCGCCTCGCTCGCCGGTTGGTGCACGGTGCGGATTTCGAAGTCGCCGCCCAGGATCGCACGGGCGTCCTGGCGCAGCCCCTCCTGGATCGCGGTGGACAGCGAGCCGATGGCGGCGATCGCCGCCACGCCCAGCGCCAGGCAGGCCAGGAACACGCGGAAGCCACGCAGCCCGCCGCGCAGTTCGCGACGGCCCAGCCGCGCCGCCAGCCGCCACGACGCCGGCGTCGTGCTCATCCGTCCTCCGCGATCGCGCCGTCGGCCAGTCGCACCAGCCGGTCGCAGCGCCCGGCCAGCGCCTCGTCATGGGTAATCAGCATCAGCGTCGTGCCCAGCCGGTCGTGCAGCCCGAACAGGAGGTCCATCACCGCGGCGCCGGTCTCGCCGTCCAGGTTGCCGGTGGGCTCGTCGGCGAGGATCAGCCCGGGCTCGGTCGCCACCGCGCGGGCCAGCGCCGTGCGCTGCTGCTCGCCGCCCGAGAGCTGCCCCGGATAGTGCCCGAGCCGGTGGCCCAGCCCGACCTCGTCCAGGCACGCCGCCGCGCGCTCGAACGCGTCGCGCCGCCCGGCGAACTCGAGCGGGATGGCGACGTTCTCCAATGCCGTCATGGTCGGCACCAGGTGGAAGTTCTGGAACACCACGCCGACATGGTCGCGCCGGAAACGCGCCAGCCCGTCCTCGTCCAGCGCGCCCAGATCGGTCCCGGCCACCTCGATCCGGCCATCGGTGGCCCGTTCCAGCCCGCCGATCAGCATCAGCATCGAGGTCTTGCCCGACCCCGACGGCCCGATCACCGCCACCGCCTCGCCCGCGGGCACTTCGAGCTCGATGCCGCGCAGTATGTTGACCCGCCCTGCGGCGGCGCCAAGTGTAAGGTGCACGCCTTCGAGCCGGACCATCGGCTGGTTCGCGGCAGTCGATCGAGCAACGGGCACAGCGGTCATGCGAGGATCGTTCCGGATCGGATCGGGCGGCGGACGCCACACCGGATATGTGCGGCGTGCCGTGCTTTTCAACGCGCTTGCCCTGGCGCTGGCCGCGCTCGTCCTGCCCGCACCGGCCGCGGCCGATTCGCTGCGCCTCATGGTCCTCGGCGACAGCCTCGCCGCCGGCTACGGCCTGCCGCCCGAAGACGGCTTCACCGCCCGGCTCGAGCGCGCGCTCGCCGAGCAAGGACACGACGTCACCGTGCTCAACGCCGGCGTCTCGGGCGACACCACGGCGGGCGGTCTCAGCCGGGTCGACTGGGCGCTCGCCGACGACCCCGACGCCGCCATCGTCGAGCTCGGCTCCAACGACGGGCTGCGCGGCCTCGATCCCGCCAAGACGAAGCGGAACCTCGCCGCCATCCTCGGGCGATTGAAGGCGGAGGGCATCCCCGTCCTGCTGGCCGGCACGAAGGCCCCGCCCAACCTGGGCAACGAGTACGCCTCCGAGTTCAACCCGATCTTCCGCGAGCTCGCCGAGGAGACGGACGTCGCCCTCTATCCCTTCTTCCTCGAGGGCGTCGCGGCGCGCCCCGCGCTCAACCAGGACGACGGCATCCATCCCAACGCCAGGGGCGTCGCAGAGATTGTCGAGCGCATCCTGCCCCAGGTCGAGAAGCTGCTCGCCCGCGCGCGCGAAGAGTGACGCACCGCTGCGGCTCAAACCCCATTTCCCTTTGCGCCCGAACTCCTTAGGCTGAGCCTCTACCCACCCCAGCCCCCGACGAGGCGACCATGCTCCGGTTGTTCGTCGCCATCCCGCTGCCCGAGGAGGTTCGGGACCGACTGGCGGGCTTCTATCGTGGCATCCCCGGCGCGCGTTGGGTGGATCCCGGGAACGTGCACCTCACCCTGCGCTTCATCGGCGACGTGAACGAGGACACCGCCGAGGACATCGACGACTGCCTCGCCGCCATCTCGATGCCCGCCTTCGAGCTCACCCTCGCCGGCGTCGACTTTTTCGGCAAGCTGCACAAGGCGCGCGCGGTCTATGCCGGGGTCGAGCGCTCGCAGCCGCTGCGCATCCTCTACGACAAGGTCGAGGGTGCGCTCGCCCGCGCCGGCATCGGCAAGGAAGAGCGCAAGTTCACCCCGCACGTCACGCTGGCCCGCATCAAGGGCGAGACCGGCCATCATCTGACCAACTTCCTGGCCGAGCACAACCTCGAGCGCATCGGTCCGTTCGCGGTCACCGAGTTCGTCCTGTTCCGCTCGCACCTGTCCTCCGACGGCGCGATCCACGAGCGGCTGGTCGAGTACCCGCTGACCAGCGTCGAGCGGATGGCTGCGCGGTAGCGTCGCGGCTTGGCGAGGCCGCGGCTCGTCGAAGCATCACCCCCCTCCCTAACCCTCCCCCTCAAGGGGGGAGGGGATGACGCCGCGAGCGACTGCAACACTGTTCCCTCCCCCCTTGAGGGGGAGGGTTAGGGAGGGGGGTTGGCCGAAGGCCCAAGAAACAAAACCAGCCCTACACCCCGAACCGCCCCAGCACCCGCTCGACCGAGCCGACATAGCCGCCGCCGAACAGCCGGACATGGACCAGCAGCGGATAGAGGTTGAGGACGTCCCGCCGCTCCTCGAGGAAGCCCGGTGCGATCGGCCGGATCTCCCGGTAGCGGTTGAAGAACGGCTCGCCGAAGGTCGAAAACAGGGTCGCGAAGGCGAGCTCCACCTCGGCGTCGGCCCAGTAGATCGCCGGGTCGATGAAGGCCCCGATGCGCCCGCCGCGAGCCAGCACGTTGCCGCCCCACATGTCGCCGTGGATCAGCGACGGATGGTCGGGCTCGCGCAGGATGCCGTCGAGCCTGCCCGCGAGCGCCTCGATCCGCCCCATCGTCCGCGCCGGCAGCCGCCCGGCGTCGAGCGCGTCGCGCGCCATGTGAAGCAGCCTGTGGTCGCGGAAGAAATCGACCCAGTGCGCGGTCCGCGGATTGGGCTGCGGCAGGCCGCCGATCGTCGTGTCGCGGTCGTAGCCGAAGGCGGGCGCCGGCTGCCCGTGCAGCGCAGCCAGCAACTCGGCGGCGTGCTCCTGCGCCGGCCCGTCGATCGGGCCGCCGGCGTCGACATACTCCATCGCCAGAAGGTCGTCCTCCTCGAGCAGCACCGCCGGCACCGGAAGCCCGGCCTCGGCGAGCCGGCGCAGCATGAAGCCCTCGACCGCCAGCCCGCCTTCGGGCGCCAGCTTGGCCACCACCGCCCGGCCGTCCTCGAGCTCGACCCGCAGCACCTCGGCGATGCAGCCGCCGGCCAGCGGCCCGGCGCCGGTCGGCCGCGCGCCCAGCGCGGCCTCGATCCGGTCCGCGGCCTCCGGCGGCAGCCTCACCGCTTCTCCGCCTCCAGGATGTGACGCAGCAGGCCCTCGGCCCCGGCCTCGACCATGTCGAGCACGTCCTCGAAGCCACGCGCGCCGCCATAATAGGGATCGGGTACGTCGCGACCCTCGTGGTCCGGCGCGAAGTCCAGGAACAGCCGCAGATCGGCCCGTGCATCCGCCGGGCGCACGCGCTCGAGCTGCTGCATGTGGCCGCGGTCCATGCCCAGGATCAGGTCGAACTCGTGGAAGTCGCCGGGATCGATCTGACGCGCGCGCTGGCCGTCCAGGGTGAAGCCGCGGGCGGCGGCCGCCGCCGTGGCGCGCGGGTCCGGCTCCTCGCCGACATGCCAGCCGCCCATGCCGGCCGACTCGATGCGCAGCCGGTCCTCGACCCCCGCCGCGCGCGCCTTGTGGCGGAACACGCCCTCGGCGGTCGGCGAGCGGCAGATGTTGCCCGTGCAGACGAAAAGAAGCGCGCGCACCCCTTACCTCCCGGTCGTGGCCTCCGTTAGCATAGGGGCATGAGCACACCAAAATTCAACCGCATCGTCATCCTGACCGGCGCCGGCATCTCCAAGGAGTCGGGGCTCGACACCTTCCGCGACGCCGACGGGCTGTGGTCCAAGGTCTCGCTCGAGGACGTCGCCACGCCCGAGGGCTACTACCGCAACCCCGAGATGGTGCTCGAGTTCTACAACGAGCGCCGCCGCCAGCTCCTGACCGACAACATCCGCGCCAACGCGGCCCACGATGCGCTGGCCCGGCTCGAGCGCGAGTTTCCCGGCGAGGTGCTGCTGGTGACCCAGAACGTCGACCACCTGCACGAGCAGGCCGGCTCGGCCAACCTCGTCCACATGCACGGCGAGATGCTCAAGGCGCGCTGCGAGCATTGCCGCGACGTGCGCGAGTGGCGCGAGGACCTGGCCGTCGGGCTGGCCTGCCCGTCCTGCGGCGGCACCGGCGGCATGCGCCCGCACGTGGTCTGGTTCGGCGAGATGCCGTTCGAGATGGAGCGCATCTTCGCCGCGCTGAGCCGGTGCGACCTGTTCCTGTCGATCGGCACCTCGGGCAACGTCTACCCGGCCGCCGGCTTCGTCCAGCAGGCGCGCATGGAGGCCCGCGCCCACACCGTCGAGCTCAACATGGAGCCCTCGGAGGGCGCCACCCTGTTCCTCGAGGCCGACTACGGCCCCGCCACCCAGGTCGTGCCCCGCTTCGTCGACCACCTTCTGCGCGAGGGCACCACCCCCGCCATGGCCCGCGCCGAGGGCGGGTTCTGAGGGAGATCGTCGCCGTCCCAAATCCCCCTCCTGCTTCCCCGGCCGGAGCGAAGCGGAGAGCCGGGGCCCAGGAGGCCGCCGTATCGCTTTTCGCCACCCTGACATCAATGCACCGAGAGACCGCGCTCCTCGCGCCCCTCGGTGTCTTCGTGGGTCGACAAGGCGGCGCCGCCCTGGGTCCCGGCTCTCCGGCCTGCCGGCCTGCCGGCCTCCGGCCGGGAATGCAGTTCGGGATTTGAGGTGGACCATCGCGGCGGGCGATCCCAATTCCGTCGCCTGCCTGCCCCGCCATACCGCCAACCGACCGAACGGCCTTCGGCACCCGCGATGCCCGATCCCGTGACCGGCCCCTACGACCCGCCCGCCGAAACCGACGACCTCGCCGCGCTGCTCGCCAAGGTTCGCGCCTGCCGCCTGTGCGCGCCGCATCTCCCCCTCGGCCCGCGCCCGGTCCTGCGCGCCGCGCCCACCGCGCGCATCCTGATCGTCGGCCAGGCGCCGGGCACCAAGGTCCACGAGACCGGCATTCCCTGGAACGACCCCTCGGGCGACCGGCTGCGCGAGTGGATGGGGATCGGCCGCGACAGCTTCTACGACGAGGCGCGCATCGCCATAATCCCCTCCGCCTTCTGCTATCCCGGCCGCCTGCCGCGCGGCGGCGACGCCCCGCCGCGCCCCGAATGCGCCCCGCTGTGGCACCCGCCCTTGCTCGCCCGCCTGCCCAACGTCGCCCTGACCGTCGCGGCGGGCCAGTACGCCCACGCCAACCTCCTCGGCCCCCGCCGCAGGAAGACGCTGGGCGCCACCGTCGAGGCCTGGCGCGACTACCTCCCCGGCGTCATCGTGACGCCCCACCCGAGCTGGCGCTCCACCAACTGGATGCGCAAGCACCCTTTCTTCGAGGACGAGGTGGTGCCAGAGCTGCGGAAAAGGGTGGCTGAGCTGCTGTAGCCGGCGAGGCTGCCGCCCTCAGCTCACCCCCGCCTTGCGCAGCCCGTCCAGGTAGATCTCGAGCTGGTCCGAACGCTTGATATAGAACAGGTGCGTCCGGGCGAAGTCGAGCGAGAAGTCGGGCTTGTCGGTCAGCAGGTCGCGCACCGCGCTCGTGGCCTCGGTGTCGTCGCCCAGATGGCCCAGCGCTGCGGCGAGGTGCGCCTTGGCCCAGTACTGCGCGTTGGGGATCCGCACCGCGGTGCGTGCCCAGTAGGCCGCGTCCTCGTAGTCGCCGCGGAACAGGTGCGCGAGCGAGCGGTATGAGTAGAAGGCCCAGCGGAACGGGTCGTGCGGGCTCAGCCGCACCGCGATCTCGAACTGCTCGATCGACTCGTCGAGCCGCCCCTCGTAGGCTAGCGAGTCGCCCAGCCCGCAATAGGTCACGGCCAAGCTGGGATTGAGGTTCAGCGCGTGCTGCAGCGCCTCGATCGCCAGTCCGTACTCGCAGCGCGCCAGGTGGACCCTCCCCATCGTGAAGTACGCGTTGGCGTCCTGGTCGTCGAGCTCGACCGCGCGCTTGGCGTTGGCCAACGCCTCGTCGAGCAGCGCCTGGTCCGGCGCGGCGTCGAAATAGACCATGCTCAGGACGATGGCGTAGGCCACTCGCGAATATGCGCCCGAGAACTCCGGGTCGAGTCCGATCGACTGGCGCAGCAACTCCTGGGCACGGCGATTGCTCTCCGGCGTGAACTTGTAGAACTCGGCGGTGCCGAGCTGGTACAGGTCCCAGGCGCCCATGTTCTTCCTGGGCTTGCGCTCGGCCTTGCGCTGCTCCGACAGGCCGAGTTCCGCCTCGATGCGCGAGGCGATCATGTCCGAGATCTCGTCCTGGAGGTCGAACACGTCGACCATGTCGCGGTCGAACCGCTCGGACCAGATGGAGAACTCGGTGCCGGCGTCGACCACCTGCGCGCTGATGCGGATGCGGTTGCCGGCCTTGCGCACGCTGCCGGTGGCGATGTAGTCGGCGTGAAGCTTCGCCCCGATGGTGCGGATGCTCTCGTCCGAGTTGCGGAAGGCGAAAGCGGGGTTGCGCGCGATCACCAGCAGCCAGCGGTTCTTGGCCAGCGCCGTGGTGATGTCCTCGGAGATGCCGTCGGCCAGGTAGTCCTCCGCGGGATCATGGTTGAGGTTGGTGTAGGGCAGCACGGCGACCGAGGGGCGCTTGGTGATCTCGGCCGGTAGCGCCTCGTGCGGCCCGTCCTCGCCGCCCTCCGGGCCGCCCTCGCCGTCGGCGATCCGCCCCTGGTCCTCGACCGGCGGCACGAAGCGGAAGCCGCGGCCGTGCACGGTGGCGATCATGCGCTGGGCCGCGCCGTCGTCGCCCAGCGCTCGCCGGGCGGCCTTGATCTGGCTCGACAGCGCCGAGTCCGAGACGATCCGCTCGCCCCACAGCGCCTCGAACAGCTCGTCCTTTGTTACGGTCCGGTGGTGGTTGCGCGCCAGGAACACCAGCAGGTCGAAGACCTGGGGCTCGACCGGGACGCGCTCGCCCGCCCTGCGCAGCTCGTAATGCGCGGTGTCGAGCTCGAAGTCGTTGAAGCGGATCACGCCCGCGCCCGCGCCCTCGCCGGCCAGGTCGGCGCGGTAGGCCTCGATCGGCCGGGAGATGTTCTTGACCCACTGCTCGCCCAGCGGGACGAACCGGATCGGGACGTTGGCGCCGATATGGTCGTAGACCTGCTTCGAGATCACGATGCCGCCGGGCGGGGCGATGCTCTCCAGCCGCGCCGCCACGTTGACCCCGTCGCCGTAGATCTCGTCCTGCTCGAGGATGATGTCGCCCAGATGGATGGCGATGCGCAGGTGCAGCCGGTGCTGCTCCTCCGCCGCGTGGTTGCGCGCGCCGAGCTCGTGCTGGACCTCCACCGCGCACTGCAGCGCGTCCACCACGCTGGCGAAGGTCACCAGGGCGCCGTCGCCCATCAGCTTGACGGTGTGCCCGGAATGCGCCTCGATCGAGGGCTCGACGATCGCGGTGCGGATGTCCTTGAGGCGATCGAGGGTGCCGGTCTCGTCGCGCTCCATCAGGCGGCTGTAGCCGACAATGTCGGTCGCCATGATGGTCGTGAGCCTGCGTTCCATCGTGTGCTCCCACATTGGGCCGGCGAGTAGCGTTGTTTCTATCCGGCCTGACCGCGCGCTGTGCCTGTCTCCCTCCCTTCTGCCGCACCGGAGCCTGAGTAGGATCGTATCCTAGGGTAGACCGGTGCGATAAGGGAGGCGTATCTCGTCCGCTCCTTGTGGATCTGTGATTCGAATCACCCGCTCGGGGTGCTTGCCTGGCCGCGCGGACGGCGCCACCCGGCAGACCCGGATGGCGCCGCGCGTCAGTCTTCGCCCAGGCCGTCGAACAGGACGGTCGACAGGTAGCGCTCGGCGCAGCCCGGCAGCACCGTGACCACGGTCCGCCCCTTCATCTCCTTGCGCTGTGCCACGCGGATGGCGCAGGCGAGCGCGGCGCCCGACGAGATGCCCGCCGGGATGCCGTCGAGCAGCGCCGCCCTGCGCGCGGTCTCGATCGCCTCGTCGTCGCTCACCGTCAGCACCTCGTCGATCAGGCCGGTGTCCAGCACGTCGGGCACGAAGCCCGCGCCGATCCCCTGGATCTTGTGCGGCGAGTGGGTGCCGCCCGACAGCACCGGGCTGTTCTCGGGCTCGAAGGCGATGATCCGGACGTCGGGCTTGCGCGCCTTGAGAAAGCTGCCCACGCCGGTGAGCGTGCCGCCGGTCCCGACCCCCAGCACCACCGCGTCGACGACGCCGTCGGTGTCGCGCCAGATCTCCTCCGCGGTGGTCTTGCGGTGGATCTCCGGGTTGGCGGGGTGGCCGAACTGCCAGGGCATCACCGCCTTGTCGGTCGCGGCGATGATCGCCTCCGCCTTCTCGATGGCGCCGCCGATGCCCTGCTCGCGCGGGGTCAGCACCAGCTCGGCGCCGAACAGCCGCATGAGCTTGCGCCGCTCGACCGAGAAGCTGTCGGGCATGGTCAGGATGCAGCGGTAGCCCTTCACGGCGCACACGAAGGCCAGACCGATCCCGGTGTTGCCCGAGGTCGGCTCGACGATCACGCTGCCCGGGCCGATGACGCGGTCGGCTTCCATCGCCTCGAGCATCGCGACCGCGATGCGGTCCTTGACGCTGCCCAGCGGGTTGAAGAACTCGAGCTTGGCCAGCACCTCGGCCTGGCACCCCGCCTCGTAGGCGAGGCGCCCGACATGCACCATCGGCGTGTTGCCGATGGTCTCGAGCATGCTGCGGTAGACGCGCCCGCGCCCGGGTTTGTCGAAGGTGAGCTGGGCGTTGGGTTGGAAGTTCATCGCTACGACCTCCGGTCGGGCCGGCTCACTGGCCGGGGTTGATGCCGCTGATCACCCAGGACGAGCTGTCCATGACGATCCCGTCGGCCGCCTTGTTCTGCCGCTCGATGGCCTCGGCCAGCGCGGCCTCGATCTGCGGACGCTTCGCCTCGGCCTCGTCGCCGGCCTCGCGGAACACCTCGCCCGCGGGCCCGATCGAAAGCTGGAACGCGATGGCGTCGGCCACGTCGGCGCCGACCACCACCGGCGCGTCGACCCGGCGGAACTCGATGTCGGTGTAGCCCGCCGCGGTCATCATCCCGCGCACGGTCTCCTCGTCGGCCATCGAGAACGGCCCCGGGCCGCAGGTCCGCGCGTCGTCGCCCGGCGGCGGCAGGAACTGCAGCACCTCGTCCTTGGCCATCGACAGCCACGGATTGTCGGCCGGGTCGCGCCAGACGATGTGCACCATCCGCCCGCCCGGGCGCAGCGCCTTGCGCATGTTGCGCAGCCCGGCCACCGGGTTGGCGAAGAACATCGTGCCGAAGCGCGCGAAGACGAAGTCATACTCGCTCTCGGGCAGCGCGACCTCGGCGTCGCCGCGCACGAAGCTCACATTGGACAGCCCCCGCGCCGCCACGTCCTTGCGCGCGTAGTCCAAAAAGGCGTCGCAGCAGTCGATGCCCACGACCTCGCCCGACGGCCCCACGATCTCGGCCAGCTTGATCGCCGTGTCGCCGAACCCGCAGCCGACATCGAGCACCCGGTCGCCCTCGCGCACCGGAAGCTGCGGAAACACCGCCTCGCTGTGCCGCGTCAGCCCGTCGACCAGCACATGCTTGAACCGAATGAACTTCGGCGCCAGCACATCGTTCCAGAACTGCACGAACGGTGTGTCCTCCGCCGCCGTGGCGGGTTCGGCCGCGTCCGTCATCGCCTGCGTAGCCTGCGTCGTCATGGCGTCGATCCTTTCGGTCTATTCGACAATCGGAAACGGATCGATCTATACACTCGGCCCGCAGAACACGCTTGGCGGAGTCGTGAGGGAGGCGTGGATTTTTCCTGAGGAGGGGTCGGCAGGACCCGTGCCGGCGTTGCGCCGCAGAGACCACGGAGGCAGCAAACGGAACCAGGGCACAGCGCGGCCGCGCGACCTCGAGCCTCTGTGCCTTCTCCGTGCCTCAGTAGCGGAACTCCGCGGCGGCCGGCCAAGCCCTATCAGATTCAAACACTGTTCGAATCCCAAGCTTTTCTGCCGCTCGAAGCCTTTTCCCTACCCCTCCGCCTGGTCAACCTACCCCTCGGCGCCGTAGTCGCGCAGCACCTCGGCGACCCGGATGCGGTAGTGGGCGAAGATGCCGGCCTTGCCGGCCTCCTGCGCCGCACGGTGGTCGGCGTGCTCGCGCCAGCGCGCGACCGCGTCCTCGTCGCGCCAGAAGGACAGCGAGACGTAGCGGCCCGGGGTGGTCAGGCTCTCGAAGCGCTCGACCGAGACGAAGCCCTCGATCCGCTCCAGCTCGGGCTTGAGTTCGGCGGCGAGGTCGAAATATTCGTGCCCCCGCCCCTCGACCGGCTCGACCTCGAAGATGACGGCGATCATGGGCCGGCCTCCTCCTCGCCCCTACTCGTCGGGGATGCCGACGCCGTGCTCGGCGTGGTCGAGGGTCGGCACGCCCTCGGGGATCACGGTGTAGTCCGACTTGTCGGCCACGCAGATGTGCATGGCGATCTCGAGCCCGGTGGGCGGGTCCAGCGTGCCGGCCATGATCGACCAGTGCTCCGCTTCGGCCAGGGCCCAGAACAAATTGCCGCCGCACTCGCCGCAGAAGCCGCGCCGCGCGCGCTCGGACGAGCGGTACCATGTGAGGCCGCGGTCCTCGAGCACTTTGATGTCGGCGCGGCGCGCGGCGGTGCCGGCGACGTAGTTGCCCGAGGTCTTGCGGCACTGCGCGCAGTGGCAGGCGATAACGGGCCTGAGCGGCCCGCGGACCTCGAAGCGGACGGCGCCGCACAGGCAGCTTCCGGTGGCGCGGGGGGTGGCGGTCATGGTCGGTCGTGGTCCGGCGGTTGGGGTGGCGGCGCTCAGGCCTCCTGGAGCTCCGGGATGTTCTCGTACTCGGCCAGCGCCTCGGGATTGGCCAGCGCCTCCTTGTTCTTGACCGGGCGGCCGTGGACCACGTGCCGCACGGCCAGCTCGACGATCTTGTTGTTCTTCGTACGCGGGATGTCGCGAACCTGGATCACTTTGGCGGGCACGTGGCGCGGCGTGGTGTTGTCGCGGATCTGCTTCCTGATCCTGGCGACCAGGTCGTCGTCGAGTTCGAGCCCCTCGCGCAGCATCACGAACAGCACCACGCGCGTGTCGTCCTGCCAGTTCTGGCCGATCACCAGGCTTTCGACCACCTCGTCCAGCTTCTCGACCTGACGGTAGATTTCGGCGGTGCCGATGCGCACGCCGCCCGGGTTGAGCGTCGCGTCGGAGCGGCCATAGATGACGAAGCCGCCGGTCTCCGCGTTCTGCTCGACCCAGTCGCCGTGGGTCCACACGTTGGGGAACTGCTCGTAATAGGCGGCGTGGTACTTCTCGTCGCCCGGGTCGTTCCAGAAGCCGATCGGCATCGACGGGAACGGCCGATCGCACACCAGCTCGCCCGCCTGGCCGGTGACCGGCTTGCCGTCGTCGTCGTAGACCTTGGTGGCCATGCCCAGCGCCGGCTTCTGGATTTCGCCGCGGTAGACCGGACCTATCGGGTTGGCGGCAACGAAGCAGGCGAGCAGGTCGGTGCCGCCCGACACGCTGGCCAGGTGCACGTCCTTCTTGATCGACGAGTAGACGTAGTCGAAGCCCTCGGGCACCAGCGGCGAGCCGGTCGATCCGATGGTGCGGACGGTCGAAAGGTCGTGGGTCTCCATCGGCTCCAGCCCGGCCTTGGCGCAGGCGTCGATGAATTTCGCCGAGGTCCCGAACAGGGTCATCTTGTTGGCGTCGGCGAAGTCGAAGATCGTGTTGCCGTCCGGATGGAAGGGCGAGCCGTCGTAGAGCAGGATCGTGGCCTCCGACGCCAGCGCCGAGACCAGCCAGTTCCACATCATCCAGCCGCAGGTGGTGAACCAGAACACCCGGTCGCCCGGACGCACGTCGCAGTGGAGCTGGTGTTCCTTGAGGTGCTGCAGCAGCGCGCCGCCGATCGAGTGGACGATGCATTTGGGCACGCCGGTCGTGCCCGAGGAGTACATGATGTAGAGCGGCGCGTTGAACGGCAGCCGCTTGAACTCGATCGTCTCGGCACTGTAGGACGCGACGAAATCCGACCACAGCACCGCGTTCGGGATGCCCGAAATGTCCGGGCTCTCCTCGACATAGGGCACCACGATCACCGTCTCGACCGAGGGCATGCCGTCGACGAT
Organism: uncultured Alphaproteobacteria bacterium; assembly: GCA_964569105.1. GTDB lineage: Bacteria > Pseudomonadota > Alphaproteobacteria > CAZMTC01 > CAZMTC01 > CAZMTC01. The sequence goes on from CAZMTC010000050.1 coordinate 17,895, forward strand.
TTCGGGCAGCTTGTCGAGCGAGGAGTGCGCCTTGCCGTTGTAGAAATAGCCGTCGGCGGAGAGCAGCACCCGCGGCTCGATCTGGCCGAAGCGGTCGATCACACCCTGGACGCCGAAGTCGGGCGAGCAGGAGGAGAAGATCGCGCCCATCGAGGTCGCGGCCAGCATGGCGATGGGCGTCTCGGGCATGTTGGGCATGTAGGCGGCGACCCGATCCTCCTGCTCCAGGCCGAAGTCGGCGAGCGCCTGCGCCATGCGCGAGGTCTCGGTGTAGACCTCCTCCCAGGGCAGGGTGCGCTGCACCCGGTCCTCGCCCCGGAACACGATGGCCGGCGTCTCGCTCTGCCGGCGCAGCAGGTTCTCCGCGAAGTTCAGCCTGGCATTGGGAAAGAACCGCGCGCCGGGCATCTTGTCGCCGTCGACCAGCCCCGGCTCGCCCGGCCCGTCGCCGATCACGCCGCAGAAATCCCACACGGTGCGCCAGAACTTCTCCACCTCGTCGGTCGACCAGCGCCACAGCGCGTCGTAGTCCGGCACCTCGACGTCCCAGCGACGCTCCACCTGCTGGCGGAACTGCTCCAGATTGCTGCCCGCCACCCGTTCTTGCGACGGGGTCCACATGGGCTGCGGCATGACGGCGTCTCCTTCGCGCGATCGGTTGGCTGTCTTCCGCCCATTCCTAGCGCGCGCCATGTGCCAGCGGCAAGGCGGACCGGTGGCCGCCCCCGGGGTGACGGCGGCGCGCCGCCGCTTCTATAATGACCGTTCCTCCCGGACCGTCCCGCTCGATGACCCGACGCCGCTCCCCCGCAGCCGCCTTCGCCGCCCTGCCGCGCCCGGTGCGCGCCGGTCTGTGGATGACCGCGGCCGCGATGATGCTGGCCGGGATGATCGCGATCATCCGCCATGTGTTCGAGAGCTACGGCATCCACCCGTTCGAGATCGCCTTCTTCCGCAACCTGTTCGGTCTCGTCTTCATGCTGCCCTGGCTGATGCGCGCCGGGTTGGGCGGGCTGCGCACGCAGCGCCTCGGCCTCTACACCCTGCGCGCCGCCTTCGGCCTCGTGGCCATGCTGAGTTGGTTCTGGGCGGTCTCGCAGATGCCCATCGCCCAGGCGGTGGCGCTGAGCTTCACCGCGCCGCTGTTCGGCACCGTCCTTGCCGCCCTGGTGCTGCGCGAGACCGTACGTCTGCGGCGCTGGACCGCCACCGC
>CAZMTC010000051.1:0-18607 GCA_964569105.1 uncultured Alphaproteobacteria bacterium
CAGGCACAACAGCAGCAACAGAAGCGGTCAATCAATGTGCTACCAAAACCGGTCAGTTCCATTTGCTATCGACAGCACCGGCCGCGCCGGGCGGCATTGGCAGACAGCCCCGCTTGGCTCATCTTCTGTCGCAGGCCCGGGCGCAACGGGCCGAACGAACGGGAGGACACGCATGCGACCGACCGTGCCGCTTCGCCGCGCGCTCGGTGCCGCGCTGGTGCTGGGACTCGCCGCCGGCGCCGCCGCGCAGGATGCCGGTCCGCCGCCCATGACCCACGCGCGCTTCGCCTCGCCCGAAGCCGAGCACCGGTTCGCCGACGGCACCGCCGCCTACTGGGATCGGCGCTTCGCCGAGGCCGAACTCGCATTTACCGAGGTGCTCGAGGCCATGCCCGGCCACAGCTTCACCCACTACCACCGCGCGCTGGCGCGCTGGGCGCGGGGCGAAGGCTGCCCCGATCGGGCGCTGGCCGATTTCGACCGAGCCGTGGAGCTCAACCCCGCGGCCTGGTGGGCGCTGAGCGACCGTGGCGTGTGCCACCGCCACCGGGGCGTGACCGCGGCCGCCATCGCCGACCAGAGCGCAGTGCTCGAGATCGACGACCGCCTGGGCCGCGCCTATGTGCGCCGCGCGTACGTCCATTCCCAGGCCGGCAATCTCGGCGCCGCGCTGGCCGACCTCGACGCGGCCATCGCGCGCGGCGCGCACATGGAGAAGTTCTGGCTCACGGAGGCGTTGGTCGACCGTGGAGAAATCCACCGCGTGCGCGGCGAGACCGAGGCCGCGCGCTCCGACTATGAGCGCGCGCTCGAGATCGACCCGCTCAAGACCCGTGCCGAGGCCGGGCTGGCGCTGCTCGCGCAGGAGTGAGGGCGGCTTTCCACGCTTTCGCACCTGCAATAATATAGTCGGGCGAGGATACGGAGGACGCCATGGCGGAGTTCGAGAAGAAGACCCGCGCCGACTGGGAGAGGCTGGCCGCGGAGGAGTTGCGCGACAAGCCGCTCGATGCGCTCGACTGGGACACGCCCGAGGGCCTGACCATCAAGCCGCTCTACACGGAAGCCGACCTCGAGGGGCTCGAGCACGTGGCCTCGATGCCCGGCTTCCCGCCCTACGTGCGCGGTCCGCGCGCGACCATGTATGCCAACAAACCGTGGACCCTCCGGCAGTATGCCGGCTTTTCCACCGCCGAGGAGTCCAACGCCTTCTACCGCAAGGCGCTCGAGGCCGGGCAGACCGGCCTGTCGGTGGCCTTCGACCTGGCCACCCACCGCGGCTACGACAGCGACCATCCGCGTGTGGTCGGCGACGTCGGCAAGGCGGGCGTGGCGATCGACAGCGTCGAGGACGCCAAGATCCTGTTCGACGGCATCCCGCTCGACAGGATGACCGTGTCGATGACCATGAACGGTGCCGTGCTGCCCGTCATGACCTGCTACATCGTGGCGGCGGAGGAGCAGGGCGTCGCCCAGAAGGATTTGTCGGGGACGATCCAGAACGACATCCTCAAGGAGTTCATGGTCCGCAACACCTATATCTACCCGCCCCAGCCCTCGATGCGGATCGTCGCCGACATCATCGGCTACACGGCCGAACACATGCCGCGCTTCAACTCGGTGTCGATCTCCGGCTACCACATGCAGGAGGCGGGGGCGACGCTGGTTCAGGAGCTCGCCTTCACCCTCGCCGACGGCATGGAGTACGTGCGCGCCGCGCTCTCGAAGGGGCTCGAGGTCGACAAGTTCGCGCCGCGGCTGTCGTTCTTCTTCTGCCTGGGCATGAACTTCTTCATGGAGATCGCCAAGCTGCGCGCGGCGCGGCTGCTGTGGGCGCGGATCATGAAGGATTTCGGCGCCGAGGACCCGCGCTCGCTGGCGCTGCGCACCCACTGCCAGACCTCGGGCGTGTCGCTGACCGAGCAGGACCCCTACAACAACATCGTGCGCACCGCCTACGAGGCGCTGGCCGGGGTGCTGGGCGGCACCCAGTCGCTGCATACCAACAGCTTCGACGAGGCGATCGCCCTGCCGACGCCCTTTTCCGCGCGCATCGCGCGCAACACCCAGCTCATCCTGGCCGAGGAGACCGGCGTGGCCAACGTCGTCGACCCGCTGGGCGGCTCCTACTACGTCGAGAGCCTGACCAACTCGATGGCCGAGGCCGCCTGGGCGCTGATCGAGGAGGTCGAGGAGCATGGCGGCATGACCAAGGCGGTGGCCGCGGGCATGCCCAAGCTGCGCATCGAGGAGGCGGCGGCGCGCAAGCAGGCGCGCATCGACCGCGGCGAGGAGGTCATCGTCGGCGTCAACCGCTACCGCCCGTCCGAGCCCGACAAGGTCGAGATCCTCGACATCGACAACGCCAAGGTGCTCAGGCAGCAGGTCGAGCGGCTCGAGAAGGTCCGCGCCGAGCGCGACGAGGCGGCGTGCGCCGAGGCGCTCGACGCACTGACCAAGGCGGCCGAGGACGACGAGGCCAACCTGCTCGCCGCCTGCATCGAGGCCGCGCGCGCCCGGGCGACGGTGGGCGAGATGTCCGACGCCATGGAGAAGGTGTTCGGCCGCCACGTGGCGCAGACCAGGACAATCTCCGGCGTCTACGGCGCCGCCTACGAGGGAGACGACCGCTTCATGTCGATCCGTGACGAGGTCGAGGCCTTCGCCGCCGAGGAGGGCCGCCGGCCGCGCCTGCTGGTGGTCAAGCTGGGCCAGGACGGCCACGACCGCGGCTCCAAGGTCATCGCCACCGCCTTCGCCGACCTCGGCTTCGACGTCGACATCGGCCCCTTGTTCCAGACCCCCGAGGAGGCCGCGCGCGAGGCGGTCGAGAACGACGTCCACGTCGTCGGCGTCTCGTCCCAGGCCGCCGGCCACAAGACACTGGTCCCGGCGCTGATCGAGGCGCTGAACGCCGAGGGCGCCGGCGACGTCGTCGTCATCGTCGGCGGCGTCGTCCCGCCCGACGACTACGACTTCCTCAAATCCAAGGGCGTCGCCGCCATCTACGGCCCCGGCACCAACATCGTCGAGGCCGCCGGCGAGGTGGTGAAGCTGGTCCGCAAGCAGCGGAAGGCGGCTTAGGAATGACAGATGAAGACGATCAATTCCGGCGCGAGGTAGTAGATCTGCTAGCTGCGCAAGCGGAAGAGATCTTCGACCATATGAAGATCGTGAGCGAACGACTTGAGAAACAAAATTTCCTTGCAAATAGTGGTGGTGCAGTTGCAACTCTCGCTTTCATGGGTTCCGAGAATGCAGACAGGGACGCTGTTTGGGCTCTCGGCGTATTCGTTGCAGGGATAGTCGCCAATTGGATTAAGCAGAGGATAACATACCATTCTATGGAGAAAATTCATAAAGATAGACTAAAGAAAAGACAAAGATTCCTTAATGGTGAGGTCGGATTCCATGATCTGCAAGAAATAGATAGTGGGTCAGTGTGGCTTACGACTATGGGAAACTTTTTTGGTTGGGGCTCTGACATCGCGTTTGTGGTTGGTGTGGTTCTTGGGTCAGCTTTGCTGTTACTTTAAAATTCATAGGGATGCCAGCACGAACCCCTCGACCATCCCATCCACCGTCTCGCCATGCGTCAGCGGCGCCATGTGCCCCGCGCCCTCGATCCAGCGCAGCTCGGCGAAGGGCAGGGAGGCGGACAAGAGCCGCGCGACCTGCTTGATGGCGTAGGGCGTCTCGGTGCCGCACAGGATCAGCACCGGCATGCCGACCGCCGCGTAGTCGTGCAGCGCGAGCCCCGGTGCGAGCTGGGCCTCGATCTCGAGCGCGATCGTGTCCATCAGGCCGGCCATCGCCGCGCGCCGCGCCTCGGGCAACGCGTCCCAGGCGCCGGCGCCGAGCAGGTAGTCCATGAACCGCGCCGCGCCGTCGGCCGGGCGGCCTTGCTCGGCGGCGTCGAGCATTTCGTTCGCCGGCCCCTCGATGCTGGCCCAGCCCTGGGCGTCGCCGGCGTCGCGCAAGAGCGCGAACAAAGTGGGCTCGATCAGCACCAGCCGGTCGATCTCGACCCGCGCGCGCCGCGCCATGTGCAGCGCCACCGAGCCGGCGTAGGAATGCGCCGCCACCCGCAGCGGCCCCTGCGCCAGCCCCGCCGCCGCCTCGGCGAGCGCCGCCTCGTCGGCGAGCGAGAACGGCCCGCGCGGCCAGGGCGGCGTGCCGCCATGGCCGTAGAGCTCGGGCGCCAGGACGTGCATCGACGGACCCAGCCGCTCCATCAGCCCGCGCCACTGGGCCGCCGAGCCGCCGGCGCTGTGCAGCAGCAGCGCCGCGGGCGCGCCGGGCTCGGGCGTCCCGGCCTCGCGGTAGGAGACCTCGACGCCGTTGTGCGCGAAGGCGGGCATGCGCCTCAGCCTATGATCAGGCGATGTCGAAGTCGAACACCGCCACCAGCACGTCGATGGTCTCGCCGTCATCCGCGAGCGGACACAGCAGCCGCTCGTAGACCACGTGCTGGCGGTCGGGGTCGTGCAGTCGGCTGCGCCAGAAATGGGGCTCGCCGGTCGCCAGAACCTTGTCGTAGGTGGCGATGATCGCCTCGGCCTCGCTCGCGGGCCGGCCTTCTTCCAGCCATTGCCCCGTATGGTCGCGGCCGATGCGTTCGACATACTCGGTGCCGACCAGGCGCAGCCGGAAGCGTACCGGGCCGTGGTCGCGCACCACGTCGATCAGCAGGATCGACGGCAGTAGGCGCGGGATCTCCGCGGGGTCGATGTCGGCGCGCGCCGGAAAGCGGCGGCCGGGTGCGATCTTGCTGCGCCAGTAGTCGTAGAACCGGCGCAGCTTCGGATTGTCGAAATCCGGCGCCGCCACATGATCCTCCCCAAAGTCATCCGGTCGCCCGCCGGATTTCGCATGCGAATGTATGCGGGCCGCGGCGGCGCGGCAACCGCTGTCTCGACACCGCTTGTCTCGACGCGGTAAGCCGTTCCGGCGTGCTCCCGGAGGTCGCGCTTGTCGCGGGACGTCCAGCGTATACTTCCTGGGCAATGACCCCGCCCGCCGATCCCGACGCCAAGCCGCCCCGAGGGTTCGAGCGCCGCGCCCTGCGCGCGCTGCTGCCCTACCTGTGGCCTCCGCGCGCCAACCCGGCGTGGCGCGAGATGCGCGGACGCGTGATCCTGGCGCTGGCCTTCCTGATCTGCGCCAAGCTCGCCAACATCACGGTGCCGCTGCTGTTGAAGGCGGCGGTGGACGGGCTCTCGGGCGAGACCGCGGACGTCATCGCCCTGCCCATCGGCATCCTGGTCGCCTACGGCCTGGTGCGGCTGGGCAGCATGGCGTTCCAGGAGCTGCGCGACGCCGTCTTCGCCAAGGTGGCGCAGCGCGCGATCCGTACTGTGGCGGTGCGCGTCTTCACCCATCTGCACAACCTCGCGCTGCGCTTCCATCTCGAGCGGCGCACGGGCGGCCTGAGCCGCGCGATCGAGCGCGGCACCAAGGGCATCGAGTTCCTGCTCTCATTCACCCTGTTCAACGTGCTGCCGACCCTGTTCGAGATCCTGGTGGTCTGCGGCATCCTGTGGGGCATGTTCTCGATCTGGTTCGCGGTCGTCACCTTCGTGACCATCGCGGGCTACATCGCCTTCACCGTCGCGGTGACCGACTGGCGGCTCAAGTACCGCCGCGCCATGAACCGCACCGACGAGGAGGCCAACACCAAGGCGATCGACAGCCTGATCAACTTCGAGACGGTCAAGTACTTCGGCAACGAGGAGCACGAGAGCCGGCGCTACGACCGTGCGATGGAGCGCTACCAGGACGCCGCGGTGAAGTCGCGCACCTCGCTCGCGCTGCTCAACATGGGCCAGGGCGGCGTCATCGCGGTGGGTCTGACGCTGTTGATGTACATGGCGGGACGCGGGGTGGTGAACGGCACCATGACCGTGGGCGACTTCGTGCTGGTCAACACCTACCTGATCCAGCTCTACCTGCCGCTCAACTTCCTGGGCTTCGTCTACCGCGAGATCAGACAGTCGCTCACCGACATGGAGCGCATGTTCTCGCTGCTCGACGTCGCGCCCGAGGTGCAGGACAGGTCCGGCGCGCCGGACCTCGAGGTCGCCGGCGGCGCGATACGCTTCGAGGATGTCTCCTTCGGTTACGACGCCCGCCGGCGCATCCTGCACGGCGTCGACTTCGAGGTCCCGCCGGGGCGCACGGTCGCCATCGTCGGCCCGACGGGCTCGGGCAAGTCGACCATTTCGCGTCTCCTGTTCCGCTTCTACGACGTCGACGCGGGCCGCATCGAGATCGACGGCCAGGATATCCGCGACGTCACCCAAGCCAGCCTGCGCGCGACCATCGGCATCGTCCCGCAGGACACGGTGCTGTTCAACGACACTATCCGCTACAACATCGCCTACGGACGCCCCGGCGCGTCGCAATCGGAGATCGAGGAGGCGGCGCGCCTCGCCCGCATCCACGACTTCGTGGCTGGTCTGCCCGACGGCTATGAGACCACGGTCGGCGAGCGCGGGCTCAAGCTGTCGGGCGGCGAGAAGCAGCGCGTCGCGATCGCCCGCACCATATTGAAGCGCCCGAAGATCCTGCTGTTCGACGAGGCCACCTCGGCGCTCGACACCCACACCGAGCGTGAGATCCAGGCCAGCCTGCGCGAGGTCTCCGCCGACCACACCACCCTGGTCATCGCCCACCGCCTCTCCACGGTGGTCGACGCCGACGAGATCGTCGTCCTCCACGACGGCCGTATCGTCGAGCGCGGCCCGCATGCCGCGCTCCTGCGCGCCGACGGCGCCTACGCCTCGATGTGGCGCCGCCAGCAGGAGGCGGCCGAGCGCGGCGAGATCGAGGAGAGCATCGAGGAAGATGCCATCGAGGGCCAGCCGGCGGAGTAACACCGAGGCTTCCCCCGACTGCGAGACCCTTGCGCGACTGCGGCGGGCGCTACCCCGCTTCCTTCCCGGCGATCAGCTCGGCCTTGGTCACCAGGGTGCGGGCCTGGCGGACATTGGCGACGTCGATCATGCGGCCCTTGTGGGTGGCGGCGCCGCGGCCGGCCTTGGCGGCGGCATCCCAGGCCTCGAGCAGCTCGCACGCCTCGGCGACCTCCTCCTCGGTGGGCGAGAAGATCGCGTTGATCGGGTCGATCTGCGAGGGGTGGATCGCCCACTTGCCGTCGCATCCCATCGCCGCCGCGCGGCGGGCGGCGAGCTCGAGCCCCTCGGCGTCGGAATAGTCGGCGAAAGGGCCGTCGATCGGGCGCAGGCCCGCGGCGCGGGCGGCGACCACCATGCGCATCAGCGGGTAGTGCCAGATATCGCCCGGCACCGGCGCGCCGTCGGCGTCGCGCACGGCGTAGCCGGGGGCGTCGCCGCCGATCTGAACCGTGCGCATGCCGGTCGAGGCGCCGAAGTCGCCCGAGCCGAAGTGGAGCGACTCGGTACGTGTGCCGCCGGCCGCGATGGCCTCGGCATTGGCGACGCCGAGCGCCGATTCGATCTGCAGCTCGAGCCCGACCTGACGGCTGCGGCCCCTGGCCATCTCGACCTGGGTAATCAAGAGGTCCGCGGCGTAGACGTCCTCGCGCGTGCCCGCCTTGGGCACCATCAGCAGGTCGAGCCGGTCGGAGGCCTGCTCGAGGATGTCGATGACGTCGCGGTAGAAGAACGGCGTGTCCATGCCGTTGACCCGCACCGAGACCGACTTGCGGCCCCAGTCGACGTCGCCGATCGCCTCGGCGACGTTGCGCCGCGCCTGGGCCTTGTCGTCGGGCGCGACCGAATCCTCGAGGTCGAGGATGATGACGTCGGCGGCGGACCTGGCTGCCTTCTCGAACATCTCGGGCCGGATGCCCGGGACCGACAGCTGCGAGCGGTTCAGGCGCACGGGCGCCTGCTCGGGCTGGGTAAAGCTCATCGTCGGGCTCTGCCTAAGGCCAATGAATGAACGGCCGACAATCTAGCCGGTTCGTGCGGCAGGGTCAGCCGCGCCGGGCCAGCGGGTGCTTCTCCTCTACCAGCGCGCGCAGGCGTTCGTCGAGGACGTGAGTGTAGATCTGAGTGGTCGAGATGTCGGCGTGGCCGAGCATCGCCTGCACCGAACGCAGGTCGGCGCCGTGCGAGAGCAGATGCGTGGCGAAGGCGTGGCGCAGCACGTGGGGCGAGACGTCGGTGCGGCCGAGCCCGGCCTCGACCGCGAGGGACTTGAGGATCTGGCCGAAGCGCTGGCGGGTCAGGTGGCCGTCGGCCGAGCGCGAGGGGAAGAGGTGCGGCGAGGTACCGTCGCGCGGCAGGAAATGTGCGCGCAGCGGCAGGTAGGCGGCCACGGCGGCGCGCGCGGGCTCGGACAGCGGCACCATGCGCTCGCGTCCGCCCTTGCCATGCACCACGAGCACGCGCGGGTCGCGGCGCACGGCGGAGAGCGGCAGGCTCACCAGCTCGCTCACCCGCATACCGGTGGCGTAGAGCAACTCGACCAGCGCGCGGGTGCGCGCGCCCTCGGCACCCTCGAGCCGATGCGCGGCTTGGAGCAGGCGGTCGACCTGGTCCTCGCTCAGGACCTTGGGCAGCGGCCGGCCGCGGCGCGGGCCGTCGATCGAGGCCGTGGGGTTGTCGGGGCGCAGGCCCTCGGCGAACAGGAAGCCAAAATACTGCTTGATGGCGGACAGTCGCCGCGCCGCGGTGCGCGCCGACATGCCGGCGCGGTCGAGCCGGGCGAGGTAGTCGCGCACGGTCTGGGCGGACGCGCGGTCGACGTCACCGGCGAAGGCGGCGAAGTCGGCCAGATCGCGGCCGTAGGCGTCGAGCGTGCGGGGCGAGGCGCCGCGTTCGGCCGCCATCATCTCGAGGAAGCTCTCGATCCGGCCTGGGCGGTGGGCGGTCACGACGCTCAGCCCTTCCGCGCGGCCACGAAGGCCTCGAGCGCGACCGCGCGCGCCTCGTCCTCGAGTCCGGTCGCGGCGAGGATGTAGACCAGCGTGCGGATCTCCGAGGGGTCGAGTTCAGCCAGCACACGGCCCTGGGTGGCTCCGAGCGCGAGCAGGATAGCCTCGCCACGACGACCCTCGAAAGCGGCGGAGCGGGCGTGGCGCCAGATGCGCGGCACGGTGGCCGAGATCTGCTCGGCCCGTCGCGCGTCGAGCACGCCGCGCCAGTCGCCGCGGTCGAGCGCACCACCCCGCAGACCGTCGAGCGCGGCATAAAGAATCGCCGTCTGGCGGCGCGCGGCGGCCGGGTCTTGCGCGGCGACATGGTCGTGCCAGGCCCGTAGCCGCCCGTCGCTCCACGGCGTCGCGCCCGGGTCGGAGAGGTGCGCGTAGGGCCACAGCACCGAGATGTCCGAGATCGCGGAGACCTGGTCGAGCAGCCGGTACCAGCGGTCGCCCTCGGCGCGGCGGCCGGCGCGGTGGAGGGTGCGCGCGGCGTCGCGCGCTAACCAGGCGTAGTCCGGCGCAGGCTCGATCCCCGCGAGCGGGCCCGCCGTGGCATAGGCGAGCGGTACGTCGCCCGGCGCGTTCGCCTCCGCCCACCGCCACGCCTCGACCAGGACCGGCGCGCGCTCCGCCGGCTCGTCCCGCGCCATGGCCGAGGCGTGCACCAGGAGGCGGAAGTCGAAGCCGTTTTCCGCGTAGGTGTCGGCGGCGTCGGCGGCGACGGCCGCGAGCGCCTCGGGCGAGCGCGGCTCGACCTCGGCGCCGGCGGCGCGCATGGCGTCCCGGTATCGCGCGAAGGGGATCATCCCGGCGAGCACCGCCCGCTCGGCCAGCGCCGCGACCTCCACCGGCGGCTGCCTGCCCGCGCGCAGCACGGCGGCGAGCGCGATCGGCGACAGCGTCGGCAGGTCGGCGGCGGGCAGGGCGCGGCCGGCCTCGTGCAGCATGACGAGATCGAGCGGCGAGGGGTCGGGCAAACTCTCGGGCGCGGCCTCTTCGTCGCCTTGAAGCGCGGCGAGCAGGTTCAGGTAGCGCTCGTCGACCGAGTTCTCCTCGCGCAGGAGGCCGAGCGCGAACACCGCCATGTCCGCCTCGCCGCGCAGCACGTGGCAGACCACCAGCACGCGGTCGAAATACGGGTCGGCGTGGCGGCGGACGTTGCGGTCGGCAACGGTGCAGGCATCGTCGATGCGCCCGGCGGCGAGATAGGCGTCGACCTCGATCCGGCCGAAGTCCTCGCTGCGCTCGGCCGGTGGGACGATGTCGAGCAGTGCGGTGAGCCCGTCGAGCGCGCCCATCGCATGCAGGCGGATCGCGCGCAGGGTGAGCAGGTCGTGACCGACCTGGAGGCCCCGCTGTGGCACATCCGCAGGCGTGAGCAGCAGGCGGCGCTGGACGTCCCACAGCGTGGGCGAAATGGGCCGCGTGGGGAGCTGGCCGAGGTTGCCGACAACGACCTCGCGCGGCGTGCCGGCCCACAAATCGGCGCCCAACCCCCCCTCCGACGGATTGAGCACACCGGCGAACTCGAAATCCGCATCCGGCAGCGGCTCGACCCGGATGCCGCTCGGCCCCTCTTCCGGCTGCGGCGCGGTCGGGTCGGGCGGCACGATTTGCAACGGTCCGCCGCCCTGCGCCCGAGCCGACGGCGGCGTCAGCGCCGCGGCGAGCGTCAGCACCGCGGCGAGCGTCAGCACCGCCGCAGCCAGCGCGGCACTAGCGCGGGAAACGGTCATCCGGAAGGACCTTGGCGACCGGCTCGCGCTCGACCGGCAGATCGATGCTGGCCAGCAGCACGGCGCCACCTGCCAGGGCGAGCACGACGAGAACGATCAGGATCAGGACACCGCGTTTCATGGGGCTCGTGCGGTTTGCGTGAGCGGGTGAGAGAGGGATGCGGGCGACTCGGCAAGCGATTGTCGTCGATTTGCGGGCCCGATCCAAGGCGCGGCCGGCACACCGAAACCCGCGACGTTGTCAGGCCCCAGGCCCTGTGATTAAGTAACTGTCCGACTATGGCAATTCTGCGACGGCGGGTGGGTGTCCCACTGCGCCGCGGGACGATGGCGAGCCCCGAGCTTCCCGAACTGGACCGGACGATCGTGTTGGTGGGCCTGATGGGCGCCGGCAAATCGTGCGTCGGTCGCCGACTGGCGAAGATGCTCGGTTTGCCCTTCGTCGACGCCGACGACGAGATCGAGGAAGCGGCGGGCTGCTCGATCCCCGAAATCTTCGAACTCTACGGCGAGGCCGAGTTCCGCGACGGCGAGCGCCGGGTGATGGCCCGGCTGCTCGACGGCGGGCCGCAGGTGCTGGCCACGGGCGGCGGTGCGTTCCTCAATCCCGAGACCCGCGCCACGATCCGCGAGCGCGGCATCTCGGTCTGGCTGCGCGCCGATTTGGAGACACTGCTGGCGCGCACCAGCCGGCGCACCGACCGGCCGCTGCTGCGCAACGGCGATCCCAGGGAGACGCTGAGTGCGCTGATCGAGGAGCGCTATCCGATTTACGCCAAAGCCGACATCACGGTCGACACCGGCGACGGCTCGTCGGCCGCTACGGCGCGCGCGGTGCTCGACGCGCTGCGCCGGCACCTGAACCATGCGGCGGCCGAACACGCGGGCGAGAAGGCGGCGACGTGACCACTCCTGACAGCGACGCGGCGGCGCGCGCGGCGACGGTGCGCGTGGATTTGGGCGAGCGCGGCTACGACATCGTCGTGGGCCCGGCCCTGCTGGCCGAGGCCGGGGCGCGCGTCGCCGCGGCCACCGGCGCGCGGCGCCTCGCCGTGGTGACCGACGAGACCGTGGCCGTGTTGTACAGGGACACGGCCGACCGGTCGCTCGAGGCCGCCGGGCTGCGGCGCGACTGGTTCGTGGTGCCGCCGGGCGAGGGCTCGAAGAGCTTCGCCGGGCTCGAGCGGCTGTGCGAGGACATCCTGGAGACCCGCATCGGGCGCGACACGGCGGTGGTGGCGCTGGGCGGCGGCGTGATCGGCGATCTGGCGGGATTCGCGGCCGCGGTGCTGTTGCGCGGCCTGCCCTACGTCCAGGTGCCGACGACGCTGCTTGCCCAGGTCGACAGCTCGGTGGGCGGCAAGACCGCGATCGACACGGCGCACGGCAAGAACCTGGTCGGCGCGTTCCACCAACCGCGCCTGGTGCTGGCCGACACCGGCGCGCTGGATACCCTGCCGCGGCGCGAGCTGCTGGCGGGCTACGCCGAAGTGCTGAAGTACGCGCTCCTGGGCGATCCCGGCTTCTTCGGCTGGCTGGAGGCCAACGGGCGCAAGGTGATCGCCGGCGACGGCGAGGCGCGCACGCACGCCATCGTGACGAGCTGCGCCGCCAAGGCGCAGATCGTGGCCGCCGACGAGCGCGAGGCCGGCGCCCGGACGCTGCTCAATCTCGGCCACACCTTCGGCCATGCGCTCGAGGCCGAGGCGGGATACGACGGCTCGCTGCTGCACGGCGAGGCGGTGGCGATCGGCATGGTGCTGGCCTTCGCGTTGTCGGAGCGACTAGGCCTGTGCCCGCCGGCGGACACCGCCCGTGTGCGCCGGCACATGGCGGACGTGGGCCTGCCGACCGGCCTGCCGGTCGGCAAGGTCTGGGACGCCGGCCGGCTGCTCGACCACATGACGCGCGACAAGAAGGCGCGCGACGGGCGCGCGACGTTCGTCCTGGTGCGCGGCATCGGGCGCGCCTATGTCGAGCCGGAGGTCGACCCGGCGGAGGTCCGCGCGCTGCTCGAGACCGCGGCCGCCGCATAAGCCTGGAGAAACGCAGCCACGATGGACACTGCCGATATCTGGTTCACCGCCGGGATCATCTTCGGCCTGCTGATCCTGTCCGCCTTCTTCTCGGGCTCCGAGACCGCGCTGACCGCCGCCTCGCGCCCGCGCATGCACGAGCTGGAGCGACAGGGCTCGCGCGCGGCGGCACTGGTCAACCGCCTTCGCGACACCAAGGAGCGGCTGATCGGCGCCATCCTGCTCGGCAACAACATGGTCAACATTTTGGCCTCGGCCCTCGCGACCAGCGTGCTGGTCGGGTTGTTCGGCGACGAGGGCGTCGCCTACGCCACGGTGGGCATGACGGCGCTGGTGCTGATCTTCGCCGAGGTGATGCCCAAGACCTACGCCATCAACCGGCCCGACCGCATGGCGCTGGTGGTCGCGCCGATCCTTCGGCCGATCGTGTTCGTGTTCGCCCCGGTGACCAATGCGGTCGAAGTGGTGGTGCGCATGACGCTGCGCATCTTCGGTACCGAGGTGCACGACGAACGCGGCATCTCGACCACCGAGGAGGAGTTGCGCGGCGCCATCGAGCTGCACCGCGCGCCCGACCAGGAGGTCCACGACGAGCGCAAGATGCTGCGCTCGATCCTGGATCTTGGCGACGTCGAGGTGGGTGAGATCATGACCCACCGCTCGTCGATGGTGATGATCGACGCCGCGCTGTCGACCACGGCGATCGTCGAGCAGGTGCTCGACGCGCCATTCACGCGCATCCCGCTCTACCGCGACGACCCGGACAACATCGTGGGCGTGATCCACGCCAAGGCGCTCTTGCGCGCCATCCAGGGCTCGGGCGCGCCGACCGAGTTCGACAAGATCGACACCGACAAGATCGCGGCGCCGCCGTGGTTCATCCCCGAGGCGACGACCCTGCTCGACCAGCTCCAGGCGTTCCGCGAGCGCCACGAGCATTTCGCGCTGGTGGTCGACGAATACGGCTCGCTGATGGGGCTGGTGACGCTCGAGGACATATTGGAGGAGATCGTCGGCGAGATCGCCGACGAGCACGACGTCGCCGTGCCCGGCGTGCACAAGCAGCCCGACGGCTCGTTCGTCATCAACGGCGCCACCACGATCCGCGACCTCAACCGCGAGTTCGAGTGGAGCCTGCCCGACGAGGACGCCTCGACCATCGCCGGCCTGGTCATGTACGAAGCGCGCCAGATCCCCGAGGTCGGGCAGAGCTTCGCCTTCCACGGGTTTAGGTTCGAGATCCTGCGGCGGCGCAAGAACCGGGTGACGCTGATAAGGGTGTCGCCGTTGGAGGAGGGGGAGGATGCGGCGTCGGCTTGACCCTCTCCCCACCCTTCCCAATATTGCATCGCACAATTCGCTCCCGACCACCGCTCCCCGAGGTTCCCATGCCGCTGTCCGCGCCGGCTCCGCGCGAGCCCCTGCACACACGCCGGATCGAGATCCGCGGCTATCACCGCGCCGACGGGCTGTGGGACGTGGAAGGGCATCTGGTCGACACCAAGGTCTACGCCTTCGAGAACAGCCATCGCGGCGAGGTGGCGGCGGGGGAGCCGGTGCACGAGATGTGGCTGCGGCTGACGCTCGACGACGGGCTGACGATCCGCGGCGTCGAGGCGGTGACCGACCACGGGCCGTTCCGCCCCTGTCCCGAGGCCACCGCCAACTTCGCCAAGCTCGAGGGGCTGCGCATCGGCCCGGGCTGGAACCGCGCGGTGCGCGAGCGCACCGGGGGCGTGAAGGGCTGCACCCACCTCAACGAGATGCTGGCGCAGATGGCGACCACCGCCTTCCAGACCCTCTACTCGACCAAGCGCCGCAACGGCGATGCCACCGAGAGCCGGGCCAGGGGCGAGACCGCCTCGCCGCCGCTCCTGAATAGCTGCCATGCCTTCGCGGCGGACGGCGAGGTGGTCAAGGAATTCTGGCCGGAGAAGTACACCGGCACGTGAGTCCGGTTGCGCGTGGCGCAATCGGCCGCTGCGTGATCGAACGTGCCTGGGGGGCTTCCCGGCATCCGGCGGCGCCGGCCCTATACCTGTGGGACACCGGGGTAAGCAGCTGCTCGCCTGGTGACGCAATTCCGCAATGGCCTCCTAGGGGAGAGGCACGGTTTCGCCTACCCCCCCGTGCTCGGCGGTCCAGAGGCCCTGCTGGAAATAGGTCACGATCTCGGCGCGCAGGGCGGATGTGAAGCTCGAGCGGCGGCCCTTGCGGGCCACCTCGGTGCAGAAGGCGTTGATGGTGGTGGCTTCGCGTTGGCACAGTTCCTCCAGCGCGCGCCACATCTCGGGCTCGAGCCGGACACTGGTGCGCTTGCCGCCGACGGTCACGTTCCGGCTGACGAGCGAACTCGTCATCTCGACCTCCCCGATCCTCCGCAGCCTGCGGTTGAGCCCCCCAGCGCGCCCAACCCGCTCGACAATGTACTTGATCGGACAGGAGGGGCAACAACAAAAGGTTGTGGATCGGGGCTGGCTACCCGCATTCTTTCGGGGCGGGGAAGGACCGGTCACTCCCCGGGTGCGCGGGTCTCCATCGACAGCGCGTGGATGTCGGTGCGCAGTTCCTCGGCGAGCGCGGCGTAGACCATGCGTTGGCGCTCGACCGGCTTCTTGCCGGCGAAGGCGGGCGAGACGATATGGACGTGGAAGTGGCTTTCGCCCTCGGGCCGCGCGCCGGCATGGCCCACGTGCTTGTGCGACTCGTCGACGATCTCGAGCGCCTCGGGCGCGAGGGCCTCCCGCAGCTTGGTCTCGATGGCGGTGCGGACGCGCATGACTGGTCTCTCCAGGACAGCGGTGCGGAAATACGAGCAGAAATGATAGGGTCCGCCCCCGGTGTCAAACCGACCGACCCACCTGTCGCCGGAAGCTCTCGCCGTGTCCACCGACGCCCCGCCGGCCCCGTCCGCGCAGGCAAGCGCCTATCCGCTGCTCGCGATCCTGATCGTGGTGTGGGGCGCCAACTGGCCGGTGATGAAGTTCGCGCTGGACGGCGGCTACATCACGCCGTTCTGGTTCGGCGCTTTCCGGCTGCTGGCAGGGGCGGCGTGCATGTTCGCCTTCGCCGCGGCGACGGGGCGGCTGCGGCTGCCGCCGCGCGGCGACATGCCGCTGGTGCTATCGGTCGCGTTCCTGCAGATGGCGACCTTCATGTCGCTGGTGAACCTCGGGCTGACCTTCGTGAGCGCCGGGCGCTCGGCGATCCTGGCCTACACGACGCCCTTGTGGGTGACGCCGCTCGCGATCCTGATCCTGGGCGAGCGGCTGGGACCGCGCAAGGCGCTGGGCCTCGCCGTGGGACTGACCGGCGTGGGCGTGTTGTTCAACCCGCTGGCGCTCGACTGGGGCGACTCGGACGCGCTCACCGGCAACGGCATCCTGATGGTCTCGGCCTTCTGCTGGGCCTTCGTGATCCTGCACGTGCGCGGGCACAAATGGATCAGCGGCCCGCTCACCCTTGTGCCGTGGCAGATGGTGATCGCGGGCTCGGTGGTGACGCCCCTGGCCTTCGCGGTGGAGGGCGTGCCGGACTGGAAATGGTCGCCCGAGCTCGGCGCGATCCTGCTCTACAACGGGCCCCTCGCGACCGCCTTCGCCTTCTGGTGCTCGGTCACGGTCAACCGGCGGCTGCCGGCGATCACCGTGTCGCTGAGCTTCCTGGGCGTGCCGACGGCGGGCTACTTCTTCTCCGCCCTTGCGCTGAGCGAGCCGGTGACGGCGTCGCTGGTCGGCGGGCTGCTGCTGATCGTGACCGGCATGGCGCTGGTGACGCTGGCGGACCTGCGCGAGCGGTAAGCTTGTTTCTAGTGGAAGGCCTGCGCGTCCGCGCCGGCCTGCGGCACCGGACCGCGACCGATGGTCCCCGCCGCCTTGCCTGTCCCATTTGCACCCACCATACTCAGGGCATGGTCCAGGCGCGCCGCAGCCCCTACAACCCGCGCTATGTCAGGGATCCGGAACCGATCGCCCGGCCTTGCGAACACCCCGATTGCGGCCGGCCCGCCACCCATCGGGCGCCACGCTCACCGCGCGAGCTGAACAGCTACCGTTGGTTCTGCCTCGACCATGTGCGCGCGTACAATCAGGCCTGGAACTACTACGCGGGCATGACCCCGGGGGAGATCGAGGCGCATATTCGTTTCGACACCATATGGCAGCGGCCGACCTGGCGTTTCGGCACCAACGTCGGCGGCGTCCGCCCCTCGATGGCCGAGGAGTTCGCGCGCGCCTACGAGGAGCTGACCGGCGAAAGGGAGCATCGGTTCCGCAGCGAGGAGCAGGCGTACGAGAACTTCGCCGAGCCGCAGGGCGAGGAGGCACGGGCGATGGCGACGCTCGAGCTCGAGCCGCCCTTGACCGAGGCCTCGCTCAAGGCGCGCTACAAGGCGTTGGTCAAGCGCTATCACCCGGACGCAAACGGCGGCGACAAGGCGTCGGAGGACATGCTCAAGGCCATCAACCAAGCCTACGCCACCTTGAAAAACACCGTACGGGCATAGATAACCCAGACTGTCGCGTTCCAGAGGATATCCGATGGCTGCCACTCCCCAGACGACCGGCGACGGCGCGCCCGATCTGCCGGACATCACCATTTCCGTGAACCAGGTTTTCGGCATGGACGTGGACATGGAGGTGCCGGCGTTCAGCCAGGCCAGCGAGTACGTGCCCGACCTCGACGAGGCCTATCACTTCGACCGGGACACCACGCTCGCGATCCTGGCCGGCTTCGCGCACAACCGCCGCGTCATGATCCAGGGCTACCACGGCACCGGCAAGTCGACCCATATCGAGCAGGTCGCGGCGCGGCTCAACTGGCCGTGCATCCGGGTCAACCTCGACAGCCACATCTCCCGCATCGACCTGGTCGGCAAGGACGCCATCGTCCTGCGCGAGGGCAAGCAGGTCACCGAGTTCCGCGAGGGCATCCTGCCCTGGGCGCTGCAGCATCCCACCGCGCTGGTGTTCGACGAGTACGACGCGGGCCGGCCCGATGTGATGTTCGTGATCCAGCGCGTGCTTGAGGTCGAGGGGCGCCTGACCCTGCTCGACCAGAACAAGGTGATCCGGCCGCACCCGGCGTTCCGCCTGTTCTCGACCGCGAACACGGTGGGGCTGGGCGACACCACGGGCCTCTACCACGGCACCCAGCAGATCAACCAGGGCCAGATGGACCGCTGGAACATCGTGGCCACGCTCAACTACCTGCCGCACGACGAGGAGGTGAAGATCGTCCTCGCGAAGACGCCGTACTACGACACGCCCGAGGGGCGCGAGATGGTCTCGGCGATGGTGGCGGTGGCGGATCTGTCCCGCGCGGGTTTCGTCGCCGGCGACATCTCGACCGTGATGTCGCCGCGCACCGCGATCACCTGGGCGGAGAACACCAGGATTTTCGGCGGCGACGTGGCCTATGCCTTCCGGGTCACGTTCCTGAACAAGTGCGACGAGATCGAGCGCACCACGGTGGCCGAGTATTACCAGCGCTGCTTCGGCACCGACCTGCCCGAGACGGGGGTGCGGCAAACGGTGAGTTAACCAGACGATGGCGGGTAGCAAGTCCGACAGCCCCCTCGATGCCTTCCGGCAGGTGACTGCGGCCGTGGCGCGCGCCATCTCGGGCGACCGCGAAGCCGACGTCACCTTCGTGCCCGACGAGCCGTCGATGTCCGGCCACGAGTTGCGCGTGACCATGCCCGATCGCGAGCTGCCGCCGGGTGAGGTCGCCGAGGCGCGCGGCCAGGCCGACCAGATGGCGCTGACGCTGCGCCACCACGATTTGTCGATCCACGCCCGCGCCCTGCCCAAGGGCAGCGCCGCGCGCGATATCTTCGACAAGATCGAGGAGGCGCGCTGCGAGTCGCTGGGTGCGCGGCGCATGGCCGGGGTGCGCGCCAATTTGCTCGCGGCGCAGGAGACGCG